>JALOLK010000059.1 GCA_025456015.1 Candidatus Nanopelagicales bacterium | reverse complement strand
GAGGTGAACATCGTCACGATCGAGGACCCGATCGAGATCATCCACTTCGACAAGCTCGGGATGGTCAGCCAGCGCGAGGTCCACGTCGACACCGACACCTTCGCCACCGCCATGCGCGCGGCGATGCGCCAGGACCCCGACGTCATCATGGTCGGCGAGATGCGCGACCTCGAGACCGTGAAGGCCGCCATCACCGCCGCCGAGACCGGCCACCTGGTCATGTCCACGCTGCACACGGTGGACACCCAGGAGACGATCTCGCGGATCATCGACTTCTTCCCGCCGCACGAGCAGCAGCAGGTGCGCCTGTCGCTGGCCGGCGCGCTGCGCGGCATCCTCTGCCAGCGCCTCGTGCCCCGCGCGGACGGGCGGGGCCGGGCGGTGGTCATGGAGGTGTGCGTGAACACCGGCCGGGTCGCCGACGCGATCGCGGATCCGTCGAAGACCTCGATGCTGGCCTCGCTGGTCGCCGAGGGCGGGTACTACGGGATGCAGACGTTCGACCAGCACCTCATCGCCCTGTACCGCGACGGCATCGTGAGCCTCGACGCCGCGCTGGCCGCCTCGAGCAACCCCCACGACCTCATGGTCGAGCTGCGCCGCCTCGGCCTGGTCTCCTGACCGACCCACCCGCGGCCCCTCCGCGGCCGGGCGGAGGGGGCGGGCCCGCGTAGGGTCGGCGCCATGAGGACCCTGGTGCGCACCGTGACCGTCGACGACACCGCGATCGCGCTGGGCAGCGGCGACGTGCCCGTGCTGGCCACGCCGCGCCTGCTCGCGTGGATGGAGGCCGCGACGGTGGCCGCCGCAGCCGACCGGCTGGACCCCAGCAGCACCAGCGTGGGCATCGAGGTGACGATGCGCCACCGGCGGGCCAGCGCGGTGGGCTCGGCGGTCGAGGTGGAGGTGACCGGGATCTCCGAGCAGGACCGCGGCCTGGCCTTCGACGTGGTCGCCCGGGAGGTGCCCGCGCCCGACGCCGACGCCGACGCCGACGGCCGGGACGGCGCGGACCTCAGCGCCGAGCCGGCCGGCCCCGTCATCGCCACGGCGCGGGTGGTGCGCGCGGTCGTCGACCGCAGTGCCTTCCTCGCCCGCCTGGCGACCCCGGCGTAGCCCCGGGGTCCCCCAGGCGCCCGCGTCCTCGCCCGGGGCCCGGTGGCCTCGCTAGCATGGACGTACCGCGACCCCATCTGCGAGGACGAGCAATGCCCCAGACCCGCGGCGCCCTGATGGCCGCCGAGATCGCCGAGCAGCCTGAGGCGCTGGCCCGGCTGCTGGCTCCCGAGCAGCTGGCCCACGTGCGCGGCATCGCCGAGACGATCCGGGCCCGCAGCCCGCGGTTCGTGCTGCTGGCCGCCCGCGGCACGTCGGACCATGCCGCGCTCTACGCGAAGTACCTGGTCGAGGTCTCCCTGGGCCTGCCCGCCGGGCTGGCCTCCCCGTCCACGATGACCGCGTACGGGGCCCGGCCGGACCTGTCCGACGTGCTGCTGCTCACCGTCAGCCAGAGCGGCGGCTCCCCGGACCTCGTGGAGACGGTGACCACGGCCCGCTCCGGCGGAGCGCTGACCCTGGCGGTGACGAACAACGCCGACAGCGACCTCGCGCAGGTCGCCGAGCTGCACCTCGACGTGCTCGCCGGGCCCGAGCAGGCGGTCGCGGCCACGAAGTCCTACTCCTGCCAGCTGCTGGCCCTGTGGCTGGTGGTCGAGCTGTTCCGCGGCGGGGACGGCAGCGCGGCCGCTGGACTGCCCGAGGCCGCTGCGGGCCTGGTGGCACGTCGCGCGGAGGTGGCGCAGCTGGCCGCCCGCTACCGATTCACCGACCGGCTGGTCACCACGGGCCGCGGCTACTCCTACCCGACGGCTCGCGAGGCCGCCCTCAAGCTCATGGAGACCTCCTACGTCGCCGCGCACGCGTTCTCGGGTGCGGACCTGCTGCACGGGCCGCTGGCGATGATCGACCACGACCACCCGGTGATCGCGGTCGTGCCCGACGGCATGGGCGCCGACGCGATGCGCCCGGTCCTCGAGCGCCTCGCCGACC
Source organism: Candidatus Nanopelagicales bacterium (assembly GCA_025456015.1). Lineage (GTDB taxonomy): Bacteria > Actinomycetota > Actinomycetes > S36-B12 > CAIYMF01 > Prado023. Next base: position 16,713 of record JALOLK010000059.1, on the reverse strand, counting down.
GCGGGGCGGACGTGGCCGTCTTCGGTGGCGCCACCTCGGTGGGGCAGGGCGTGGTCCGCTTCGACCTCGGCGCCACGGGGGTCACCGAGGAGCTGCACCCGGTCATCGACATCATCCCGCTGCAGCACCTCGCCCTGGAGATGACCCTGGCGCGCGGGTTCGACCCGGACGCCCCGCGCGGGCTGAGCAAGGTCACCCGGACGCGCTGAGGCGCGCCCGCGGCATGCGCGCCGCGGCAGGACGAGGAGGGCCCCCATGGCGGTGCGCACGCTGGCCGAGATCGCGGCTGACCGCACCGACCTCGACGCCAGCGCCGTCGGCCACTGCGAGGCGCTGCTGCGCGACCTGGGCCTGCTGGCCGACCTCGCCTTCACCGACCTCATCCTGTGGCTGCCCGTGTGGAACTCCGGGGGCTACGTCGCGGCGGCCCAGGTGCGGCCCTCCACGGCGGCGACCCGCTACCCCAACGACCTGGTCGGCACCTTCACCCCGCGCGGACGTCGGCCCGAGCTCGACCGCGCCTGGGCGGCCCCGGGCCTGGGCCAGCTCGCCCCGCGGACGGACCCGCTGCTGCCGGCCGCCGGCGAGGCGGTCGGGGTGGGGCGCAGCGCCAACGGGCCGTGGATCGCGGCGCTGACCCGTTCGGCCGTGCCGGCCGCCCGGGCCTCGGGGACGCTCGAGCGCGCCTACCTGCAGGCCGCCGACGACCTGTTCGCGATGATCCGGGCGGGGGACTTCCCCTACGGCGAGGCCGGCGGCTCGACCGGGGCGGAGCCTCGCGTGGGCGACGGGCTGATCCGGCTGGACCAGGCCGGCGTCGTGCTCTTCGCCAGTCCGAACGCATCCTCGGCCTACCGTCGGCTGGGACTGGCCACGGATCTGGTCGGGGCCCACCTGGGCCTCATCAGCGGACGCATCGCGCGGCGCGGGGGCGCCGTCGACGCCAGCGTCGCGCTGGTCTGCGGGGGCCGGATCCCCGGCGAGGTGGAGCTGGCCAGCGACACCGCGACAGTCACCGTGCGCTCGCTGCCCTTGCGGGGGGCGGGCCGCGGCCGGGGCACGGTCGTGCTGGTCCGCGACGTCACCGAGCTGCGCCGCCGGGAGCGCGCCCTGCTGAGCAAGGACGCCACGATCCGCGAGATCCACCACCGGGTGAAGAACAACCTGCAGACCGTCGCCGCGCTGCTGCGCCTGCAGGCCCGGCGGCTCGGTGATCCGGGGGCGGTCGCCGCCCTGGCCGAGGCCGAGCGGCGGGTCGGCGCCATCGCGGTGGTGCACGACCTGCTGGCCCAGTCCGGCGCCGAGGAGGTGGCCTTCGACGACGTCGCCGACCGGCTCATCGCGATGGTCCGCCAGACTGCCGCCCCCGAGATGGGGCAGCGCAGCATCGTGCGGACCGGCACCTTCGGGACGATGGGGGCCGACCGGGCCACCGCGCTGTCGATGGCCCTGGTCGAGCTCCTGGCCAACGCCGTCGAGCACGGTGCGGGCGAGGTGGTGCTGGGCGTCGGGGGCGAGCCGGCGGCGCGCTGGGTCACGGTCAGCGACGAGGGCGCGGGCTTCCCGACGGGGTTCGTCGTGGCGGAGTCGCCGCGGCTGGGCCTGCGGATCGTGGAGACCCTGGTGGCCGAGGAGCTGCGTGGCCGGCTCGTGCTGGACCGGGTCGACGGGCGCACGCAGGTGCGCCTGGAGCTGCCGGCGCCCGAGCCTGCGTCGATGTGAGCAGATCGCGCCCGTCCGCCGGGGGCCGACCGTCCCCATCGAGCCCGGCACGTCGGCGCAGGAGGCCCGGGCGGACGCCGAACGATCCGCGGCCCTCGCGGGTGCGCGGATCGTTGCTCGGTGGTGCCCCGTTGGCGGGGCGCGGACTCAGTGCGCGCGGGCGCGGGCCCGGGCGTTGCGGCGCTTGAGCGCGCGGCGCTCGTCCTCGCTCATCCCGCCCCAGACGCCGGCGTCCTGGCCGGTCTCGATGGCCCACTTGAGGCAGGCGTCGATGACCTCGCAACGGTGGCACACCGCGCGGGCCTCCTCGATCTGCAGCAGCGCGGGGCCGGTGTTGCCGATGGGGAAGAACAGCTCCGGGTCCTCATCACGGCACGCCGCCTGGTGGCGCCAGTCCATCCGATCCTCAACTCTCCTGCACCCGTGGGTGCTCGATGCTCTGTGCCGCTGATGGTCCTCGCCCGTACCCCTGTGGGTATCTGGGGGCGTGGACCCTCCGGTACACTCGACGAAGCGCCGGGTCTGTGCCCGGCCTCCTGAATGCCCTCAAGGGTCGCAGACGATCCGGCTTGCCACAAGCGTTTTCCCCGGTGTTCCCGGCCCCCACACTGTCGCGTACATCACATTCCCGCGTCCGTATGGGCGATTTCGCCCGCGAGGCGGCGTTTGGCGTGGGTCGGGATCAGCCCAGGATCCGCAGGGCGCGCGGCACCGACCGGAACGCCACCTCGTCGACCGGGCCCATGCCCTCGCCGTCCACCTGCAGCACCGTGGGGCGCGCGGCGCGAACGGTGAAGGCGGCGGCGTCGTGCAGCACGGTGAGCGCGCCGGGAACGCCGCTGGCCCGGCTGCCCCGCAGCATCCGCAGGCCGTACCGCACGGTCGAGGGCACCCCGAGGGAGTGCGGCGCGAACACGTCCAGCCCGGTGTCGAACGACGCCCTGGGGCAGGGGTTGACCGGCATCGGCCCGACGTAGGTCCACGGTGCGGTGTTCTGCACGATGACCATCGCGATCCCCGGGATCGGGTCCTCGCCGGGCACCTCGAGGGTCAGCGCGGGGGAGGTGCGCTCCCGGTCGCCGAGGTACTCCTGGGCGGCCGTGCGCAGGTACCGCACGGGCGAGGCGGGGTGGCCCAGGGCACGCTGGGCCTCCATCGCGGCGATCACCCTGGCGTCCAGGCCCAGGCCCGCGTTGATGGTGAACCAGTGCGAGCGCACGGCCGTGCCCCCGGAGGCCCGGAACCGGGCGTTGCCCAGGCCGATCTCGTGGCTGGAGTCCGTGCGCAGGGCCTCCAGGATCATGCCGGCGGCCTCGATCGGGTCGTTCGGGAAGCCCAGCGCCCGGGCCATGACGTTGGCCGAGCCGCCGGGGATCGCCGCGAGCATCGGCAGCTGCTGGCGCCCGGCCTCGAGCAGGCCGTTCACGACCTCGTTGATCGTGCCGTCCCCGCCCAGGGTGATGAGCAGGGCGACGTCGTCGCGCGCCGCGGCCAGCTCGCCCGCGTGGCCGCGGTGGGTCGTCGTGATGACCTCGAGGTCCAGCTCGTGGGCCAGCGCCCCGGTGATGATGTCGCGCATCTGGGGCGTGGTGCTGGTCGCGTGGGGGTTCGCGATCAGCAGGCCGCGCGGCTTCATGGGCGGCAATGCTAGGGCCGTAGGCTGCGGCCCATGGCCGACGCCGTGCGCCCGCTGGTGGGCATCGCCGCCGTGCAGGCGCTGCTCGGGGTGGTCGCCCTCGTGGCCGAGGTGGTGGCCGTGGTGCGGGGGACGCAGGGCCTGGCCGGTGATGCGACCGGGCGCGCCGCGGTCGAGATCCTGCTGTGGGTGCTCACGGCCCTCGCCCTGGTGCTCATCTGGCGGGGGCTGCGGCGCCAGCGCCGCCTCGCGCTCACCCCGTTCCTGCTCGTGCAGCTGTTCGTGCTGGTCGCCGTGGTGCCGCTGGTGCTGCCCTCCGACCTGCTCGCGTTCCGGGCGATCGCGATCGTGCTCGGCGGGCTGGCCGTCGCGGGCCTGGTCCTGGGCCTGCGACGATCGGCGCGGGAGGCGCTGACCTGAGCCGCGCTCACCCGGGCAGTGCCGCGGCGTCGGCCTCCGCCTCGACCAGCTGGGTACGCATCTGCGCCAGTGACTTGGCCAGCAGCCGGGACACGTGCATCTGCGAGACGCCCACCTGCTCGGCGATCTGGGACTGGGTCATGTTCTGGTAGAAGCGCATCTCGACGATGCGCCGCTCCCGGGCGGGCAGCGAGGCGAGCAGCGGGTGGACGGTGGCACGGGCCTCGACCTCGCCCAGGGCGGCGTCCTCGCCGCCCAGGGTGTCGGCCAGCGCGGAGCCGTCCTCGCCGGTGTCGCCCGCGGTCGCGTCCAGGGAGATGGTCGCGTAGGCCTGGGCGGACTCCAGGCCGTCCAGGATGTCCTCCTCGGGCACCTGCAGGTGCGCGGCCAGCTCGGCCACGGTGGGGGATCGGCCGGTGCGCTGGCTGAGCTCGGCGGTGGCCCGGGAGATCGCCAGGCGCAGCTCCTGCAGCCGGCGCGGCACCCGGATCGCCCAGCCCTTGTCGCGGAAGTGGCGCTTGATCTCGCCCACCATCGTGGGCGTGGCGAAGGTGGAGAACTCCACCCCGCGATCGAGCTCGAAGCGGTCCACGGCCTTGAGCAGCCCGATCGTGGCGACCTGGGTGAGGTCCTCGACGGACTCGCCCCGGTCGCGGAACCGCCGCGCCAGGAACCCGGCCAGCGGCAGGTGCATCGTGACGATCTCGTCACGGGCCGCGACCCGGCGCGGGTCATCGGCGTCCAGGCTGGCGATCAGCTCCAGCAGCTCGCGCTCACGGGCCCGGTCCCGTGCCGACCACCGGGTCTCGGGCTCGGGGGTCGCGTCGGCGTCGGGCGCGGCGGGGTCCGGGCGGCCCCCGGGCTGCCCGGCGTCGGCGTCCCTGGCGGCGGGCGGGTCGCCGGCGGCGGTCACGGACGGACCGCCTCGGAGCGATGGGCGGCCAGGTCGATGGTGAGGGTCCGGTCCGGGGCGACGGTGGCCACGACCTCGTCCACCAGGGCGGTGAGCACGGTCCAGGTGAAGCTGTCGCGGGCAAGCCGGCGGCCGTGCACCGTCGGGCAGGCCATGGTGACGCGCAGGCCGTCGGGGGCGTCGGGGGTGAACCGCACCTCCAGGCTCGCGTCGCCGAGGGCATCGGAGAGCAGCAGCGCGGCGGCCTCGTCCACGGCCAGCTTGATGTCCTCGATGCGGTCGATGGTGAAGTCCAGCCGCGCGCACATGGCGGACACGGCGGCCCGGATCAGCACGACATAGGCACCCTGCGCGGGGATGCGCAGGGTCACGGCCGGGTCGGTGTCCACGCACGGCACGGTAGCCGATGCGTCCTCGCGCCGGGCGGTTCGTCAGCGCGGTGCGTCCTCGGCCGGCAGCGTGGGTGCCAGGTGGTGCCCGGGAGCGGCGCGGGAGGCCAGGTCGGCCAGGGCGTCACCGGCGAGGCGATGCACGGTCCACTCGTCCATGGCCTCGGCGCCCAGGGAGCGGTAGAAGTCGATGGCGCTCTGATTCCAGTCGAGCACCCACCACTCCAGCCGCCGGTAGCCGTGGCGCACGGCCACGGCCGCGAGCTCGGCCATGAGGGCCTGGCCGTAGCCACGGCCGCGGTAGGCGGGACTCACGTAGAGGTCCTCGAGGTACACGCCGTGCCGGCCCAGCCAGGTGGACGTGTTGAGGAACCACAGCGCGAACGCCGCGAGGTGGCCCGGCCCGTCGCCGTCGACCACGTGGCAGAAGGCGGCCGGCGCGCCGTGCTGGCTGGTGGCATCGAACAGCAGGGTGTCGACGTCGGCGGTCGTGGCCACGACCTGGTCGAGGCTGCGCTCGTACGCGGCGAGCTCGCGGACCAGGCGCAGGATCTCCGCGACGTCGTCGGGCCGCGCCGGCCGTGGTCGGCGGTCGGGTCCTTCCGGACGGTCATCGGGCACGTGGCCTCCTCCACTTGGCGCTGCCGAACAGGACGTGGGCCGGACGCGACTGATCCGCCGTCGCGACGCGGACGTCGCTCGGGCGGATCAGGTCGTGGCAGGGATGCGGCGCTCAGGCCTTCTTCGTCTCCCAGAAGATGGTCGCGATCTCGTCGATCTTGCCCAGCAGCTGGTCGGCGACCGCCACGTCCATGGAGCCCTTGGTCCCGCCGGCGCCGGCGAGCTTCGTGGCCTCGTTGAACAGGGTGTGCAGCTGCGGGTACGCCTCGAAGTGCGGGGGCTTGAAGTAGTCGGTCCACAGCACCCACAGGTGGTGCTTCACGAGCTCGGAGCGCTGCTCCTTGATGAGCACCGCGCGTGCCTTGAACTCGGGGTCGTCGGATGCTGCGTGCTTCTGCGCGATGGCCTTGATCGACTCGGCCTCGATCCGGGCCTGGGCGGGGTCGTACACGCCGCAGGGCAGGTCGCAGTGGGCGTGGACGGTGGTGCGGGGGGCGAGGAAGGACAGCATGTGGGCCTCCAGGTCGTGTCGGGCGGGCAACGGGCTCGGGGTGCGGTCCCATGCGGGGCCGGACGGTCCGGGGACCAGTCTCGCGCGGCCGCGCCCCATCTGCCCGCGCGGGGGTGCGCCACACTACGCGAGTGCTCGGCTTCCGCTACCTGGCCGTCGCCGGCGGCTCGATGGCGCCGGGCCTCGGTGATGGCGACTGGGTGCTCGCCCGGCGGGTGGCGCGGGTCCGCGTGGGTGACGTCGTGGTCCTGGAGCACCCCCAGCGCCCCGGGTTCCTCGTGGTGAAGCGCGTCGGGGCGGTGCGCCCCGACGGGTACTGGGTGCTCGGCGACGCAGCCGGTGCCTCGACCGACTCCCGGCACTTCGGACCCGTGCCCGAGGTGCTGGGCCGCGTCGTCTGGCGCGTCCGTCCGTGGGGCCGGGTGCGCTGATCAGCGAGCGGTGGCGTGCGTCTGCTGCTGCTCGGCGACCAGGCGCGCGACCAGGGCTGTGCGCCCGGGGACGCCGAGCTTGCGGTACGCCGAGGCCAGGTGGTGCTCCACCGTGCGGGGGGAGACGAACAGCGCGGCCGCGACCTCCCGGTTGGACAGGCCCTGGGCGACGGCGGTCGCGACCCGGAGCTCCTGGGCGCTGAGCTGCCCCGACGAGCCGCAGCCGGGTGGGAGCGTCCCCCCTGCGCCGGAGGCGCGCAGCTCCTCGAGCGCGCGGGTCAGCCACGGCTGGGCCGACATGCGCTCGAACTCGGCGGCAGCCACGCGCAGGGCGAGCCGGGCCTCGGCGGTCCGCCGGTCCCGGCGCAGCTGCTCACCGAGCAGCAGCCGGGTGCGGGCCACCTCGAACGCGTCCTCGGCGCGGTGGAACGCGTCGATGCCGTCGGTGAGTGCCCCGACCGCAGCGGGTCCGGTGGCCAGCAGGCCACGGACCCGGGCCAGCAGCCCCTCGGCGAAGGGGTCCACCAGCCCGTCGAGGGTGGCAGCCAGCCGGTCGGCGACGACGGCAGCGCGGGGAGCGGCGTCTGCGCGCACGAGCGCCTCGACGAGGTCGGCCCGCCCGAGCAGGACCGGGTGGGCCGGCGACAGGCCCAGCAGCAGGCTCTCGTCCAGCAGCGGCTCCAGGAACGCCTGGGCCTCCTCGTGGCGGCCCTCGCCCAGGGCGAGCAGTCCCTGGGCGCGGGTGGCGAAGGTCAGTGCCCACACGTTGCCCAGCCGCCGCGAGAGCTGGCGCAGCTCCCGGCTCTCGGCCGCCAGGGCGTCGGCGTCGCCGCGCATGGCGTCGATCCGGACCGCCGAGCACAGCCGCAGCAGCACGGTGGCCGTCGACCCGGTCGCCCGGGCCAGCGAGAGGCCCTCGTCGAGCACCGTCCGGGCGGCGGCGAGCTCGCCCCCGCGCAGCAGCCGCACAGCCTGGATGTTGCGCAGGAGGGCCAGCAGCTCGCCGCTGTCACCGGCGAGCCGGCGCAGCGCCTCCTGCAGGCGCTCGTCGTCGGCAGGGGCCCCGGCCGCCACGGCCTCGTCGAGGAGCACCGCGTTGACCAGCGCCGCCACGCTGGTCCCCTCGTCCGGGCGCCACGCGGCCGACATGGCGCGGGCCCCGGCGAGCAGCGGCACCGACGCTGCGACCTCGCCGACCTGGAACAGGGTCAGTCCCAGCAACCCGCGGCCCGCCCACCCCGGGTGCATGGGGTCGACCCGCCCGTCGGCCGGTGGGTCGAGGGCTGCCAGGCGGTGGGCCAGGTCCAGCGCCGCCGCGCCGTCGCCGACCCCCCAGGCGGTGAACGTGGCGCTCCACAGGATCGGCGGCAGGGCGCTGGACCCACAGCGCTCGGCGTCGGCGGCGGCCGCGCGCAGGGCCGCGAGCGCGTCCGGCAGCCGCTGGTTGGCCAGGTGCTCGGCCCGCAGCCACTGGGCCCACACGCGCTGCTCGGTGCTCAGCTCGAGGCCGCCGAGAAACTCCAGCAGGGGCACGGGATCCCAGGCGCCGCCGCCGTGCGTGAGCAGGGCCCGGGCGGCGCCCACGGCCAGCTCGGCCCGCTCGGTGGGGCACCTGGTGCCGCGTGCGGCCTGCAGCAGCGCCTGCGCCGCGACGCCGCCGAGGTTGTGCTCGAGCGCCCGCTGCGCCTGGTCGCACAGCTGCGGGACCAGGGCGGCGTCGCCGGGCTCGGCCGAGGCGGTCAGGTGCACCACGACGACGGCGGGGCTCAGGCCGAGGTCCATCGCCAGGCGGGCGGCGTCCCGGTGCAGGCGCCGCACGAGGGCGGCGTCGCTGTCGCCGACGACCGCCGCAGCGACCAGCGCGTGCGCGAGGTCCGGGTGGCAGTGGGGGTGCGACGCGGGGACGAGCAGCCGGGCCCGGAGGGCCGGGTCGAGGTCCGCGCGCGACAGGCCGTGCTCGGCCAGCAGGCGGTCGAGCAGGTCTGGTCCCGAGCCGCGCGCCAGGCACATGGCGAGCACCGCGGTCCGGGTGCGCTCCGGCAGGGCCCGATGGGTGCTGCCCCAGGCCTGCTGGAGGCGATCGTCGAGCGGGATGGGATCGGGCAGCGCCTCGATGCCGGCGATCTGCTCGGGCGTCAGCAGGCGCGTGCATTCCGCCAGCGCGAGGGGGTGCCGGCCCAGCGAGCCGACGATCCGGTCGGCCTGGGGCAGGCTCAGGTCGTCGGCGAGGTCCGCCGGCAGCGAGCGTCGCAGGACCGCGATGGCCGACGCCCAGTCCAGCGGCCCGACGTCGATCCGGTCCCACGCGTACAGCCGCGGGTCGATGGTGGGCCGGGGACGCGCGGTGCCCACGACTGCGAGGGGGTGGTGCACGAGCCGACCCACCGCCAGCGTCAGCGCGGCCAGCGAGGCCGAGTCCGCCCAGTGCAGGTCGTCGAGGAGCAGGACCACCGGGCGCACCGGGTCCATCGAGGCGAGCAGCGCCAGCAGCGCCCTGGCCACCCGGTCCGGGCCCGCCGAGCCGTCATGGGACAGGGTCGCGAGCAGGGCTGCGTCGGCCGCTGGGAGCTGCACCGCCATGGGCAGCAGGGCTCGCGCGACGTCCTCGACCACGCCGTAGCCGAGCAGCTGCGCGCCCTCGGGCGAGGCGGTGCGGACCACCGTGAACCCGGCGGGCCGGGCGTGCTCCTCGACCGCGCGCAACAGCGTCGTCTTGCCCATGCCGGCGTCGCCGACCAGCAGCAGGCAGCGGGCGGTGCCGGCGCGGGCGTCCTCGAGCGCACCCACGAGGGTGGCGCGCTCGCCGGCCCGCCCGAGCATCATCTGCCCACGATAGGTCGAGCGGTGGCCATGTCGGCGGCCGGCGGGGCACGGGATAGGTGATTCCACGGATGCCGGCGGGGGCGCGATGTGCTCGGCTCTGGTCAGGGAGGTGTCCTGCGGCCGACGACGACCGCCGGGGAGCCGTCGTCGGGCCCGGGCGTGCCGTTGGGTCAGACCGTCAGGACGATCTTGCCGAACAGGTCGCCGCGCTCGACATGGCGCAGGGCCTGCGCGGTCGCGGACAGCGGCAGCTCGTGGTCGATGAGCGGGCGCAGCCCGGTCGACTCGCACATCGCGACGAGCTGGGCGAGCTCGTCGCGGGTGCCCATCGTCGAGCCGACGACGGACAGCTGCAGGAAGAAGATCCGCGACAGGTCGGCCGGGGGCATCGAGCCCGAGGTGGCCCCGGCGATCACCACCACGCCCCCGGGGCGCAGCGACCGCAGCGTGTGCGACCACGTCGCGGCTCCCACGGTCTCCATCACGGCGTCGACGCGCTCGGGCAGCCGGGCGCCCGACTCGAACGCCGCGTGTGCCCCGAGCTCGATCGCCCTGGCGCGCTTGGCCTCGTCGCGGGAGGTGACCCAGACCCGGAACCCGGCCTGGCGGGCCAGCATGACCAGCGCCGTCGACACCCCGCCCCCGGCCCCCTGCACCAGGACCGTCTGCCCGGGCTGCAGCCCCGAGCGGGTGAACAGCATGCGGTAGGCCGTCAGCCACGCGGTCGGCAGGCACGCGGCCTGCGCCCAGGTGAGCGAGGCCGGCTTCGGCAGCAGGTTGCGCCGCGGCACGGCCACCCGTTCGGCGAACGTGCCCTGGTGCAGCTCGGAGAGCAGGGTCCGCTGCGGGTCGAACGTCTCGTCGGCGTAGCCGCCCGGCGCGATCACGCCGTGCACGATCACCTCGTTGCCCTCGGGGTCCACCCCGGCGGCGTCGCAGCCCAGGATCATGGGCAGCCGCTCGGCGCTGATCCCGACGCCCTTGAGGGTCCACAGGTCGTGGTGGTTCACGCTGGCCGCCCGGACGTCGACGACCACCCAGCCCTCGGGGACCACCGGCTCGGGGTGCTCCCCGAGGCGCAGGCAGGACAGCGGGTCCTCCGAGCTGAACGCGACGGCGCTGGCGGCGAGCATGCGACCGATCCTGCCAGAGCCACCGGCTGCGCCAGGGACCGGTTGCGGCGAGTGGGCGCGGCCCTGGGTATCCGCACGTCGGCGTGCGCGGCGCCGCTCGTCGCACCGGCACGGACCGCTCGTCGGTCCACCCGGGACCGCTCGTCGCGGCACCCGCCGCACCCGGCGCCGACCGGCCCGCCGGGCAGGCCCACCCGGTAGCCTTGGCTGACGAGCGGGAGGGCCCCGTCGGGTCCGCTCCCAGGGCGCCGAGCAGACGCGAGAGGGGCCAGTCGTGGCCAACGATGCGGGTACCAGGATGGTCGAGTTCGGCACCAACGAGTGGCTCGTCGACGAGATCTACCAGCAGTACCTCAAGGACCCCGACAGCGTCGACCGCGCCTGGTGGGACTTCTTCGCCGACTACAAGCCCGGCGAGGGCGGCTCGCTGCCCGCGCCGGAGGCGCAGTCGGGCCCCGAGCGGCCCACCACCGCCCCCGCGATCACCTCCCCTGGATCGGTCGGCGCGGCGCCGCCCCAGCCGCCTGCCCCGCCCGCCGCGCAGCCGCCCGCCGCCCCGGTGCCCGAGGTGCCCGCCGCCCCGGCGCCGACGGCCCCCGCGGTCGTCGTGCCCCCGATCACCCACACGGCGCCACGCGAGGACGTGTCCCCGCCGATCGTGCCCGCCGAGCGGACCGCCCCACAGCCGATCCCGGGGAGCATCCCGGGCGGTGGGGGCCAGGTCGAGGACCCCGCCCCGAGGGTCCTGCGCGGTCCTGCCGCCCGCGTCGTGGCGAACATGGAGGCCAGCCTCGCGGTGCCCACCGCGACCTCGGTCCGGTCGATGCCGGCCAAGCTGCTCATCGACAACCGCATGGTCATCAACAACCAGCTCGCGCGCGGCCGCGGCGGCAAGGTGTCCTTCACCCACCTCATCGGCTACGCGATCGTCCGCGCGCTGGCCGACATGCCGGAGATGAACGTCGGCTTCACGATGGTCGACGGCAAGCCCGCCGTCGTGGCCCATGACAACGTGAACCTGGGCCTGGCGATCGACCTGGCCAAGCCCGACGGGACCCGTCAGCTGCTCGTGCCCAGCATCAAGGGCGCGGACCGCCTGGACTTCTCCGCGTTCTGGGCCACGTACGAGGAGATGGTCCGCCGGGCCCGGACCGGCAGCCTCACGGTGGAGGACTTCGCCGGCACGACGGCCACGCTGACCAATCCCGGCGGCATCGGCACGGTCCACTCGGTGCCCCGGCTCATGCCCGGCCAGGGCCTCATCGTCGGGGTGGGGTCCTTGGACTACCCGCCCGAGTGGCAGGGCGCGGCCGAGGAGACCCTGGCCCGGGCCGGGGTGAGCCGCATCATCACGTTGACATCCACCTACGACCACCGGGTGATCCAGGGGGCCCAGTCCGGGGAGTTCCTGCGCCGCGTCCACCAGCTGCTGCTCGGCGACGACGGCTTCTACGACGACATCTTCACCGCGCTGCGGATCCCGTACGAGCCGATCCGCTGGGCCACCGACATCGCCACCACGCACGACTCGGACCTGAACAAGACCGCGCGGGTGCAGGAGCTCATCCACGCCTACCGGGTGCGCGGGCACCTCATGGCCGACATCGACCCGCTGGACTACAAGCAGCGCAAGCACCCCGACCTCGACGTGGCCGCGCACGGCCTGACCCTGTGGGACCTCGACCGCGAGTTCGCGGTCGCGGGGTTCGCCGGCGAGCAGTTCATGACCCTGCGCGACGTGCTGAAGGTGCTGCGCGACGCCTACTGCCGCACGCTGGGCATCGAGTACATGCACATGCAGGACCCCGACCAGCGCGCCTGGATCCAGGAGCGCATCGAGCGGGCCCCGGAGAAGCCCGAGCGCGCCGAGCAGCTGCGGATCCTGCGCACGCTCAACGCGGCCGAGGCCTTCGAGACGTTCCTGCAGACCAAGTACGTGGGCCAGAAGCGGTTCTCCCTGGAGGGCGGCGAGTCGGTCATCCCGCTGCTCGACGCCGTGCTCTCGGCCGCGGCCGAGGACCACCTCGAGGAGGTCTGCATCGGCATGCCGCACCGGGGCCGGCTCAACGTGCTGGCCAACATCGCCGGCAAGTCCTACGGGCGCATCTTCAACGAGTTCGAGGGCAACTACGGCGTCGAGAGCGTGCAGGGCTCCGGCGACGTGAAGTACCACCTGGGCACCGAGGGCGTCTTCTCCGGCGCCGGTGGCGAGCAGATCCGGGTGTACCTGGCGGCCAACCCGAGCCACCTCGAGGCGGTCAACCCGGTGCTCGAGGGCATCGTGCGCGCCAAGCAGGACGTGCTGGCCTACGACGACCCGGACCGCAAGTTCCGCGTGCTGCCGGTCCTCCAGCCGCTCCACCGTGTACTGCACGGATGTGGCGCGCATGGTCCAGGCGCCGATCTTCCACGTGAACGGCGACGACCCCGAGGCGGTCGTGCGGGTGGCGCGGATGGCCTACGAGTTCCGCCAGCGGTTCGCCAAGGATGTCGTCATCGACATGATCTGCTACCGCCGGCGCGGCCACAACGAGGCCGACGACCCGTCGCTGACCCAGCCCACGATGTACGCGGTGATCGACGCGAAGCGCTCGGTCCGCAAGCTCTACACCGAAGCCCTCATCGGCCGCGGCGACATCAGCGTGGAGGAGGCCGAGGAGGCGCTGCGCGACTTCCAGGAGCGCCTCGAGCGGGTCTTCCAGGAGACCCGCGCGGGCACCGACGAGGAGTTCAACCCCCACTCCGCCGAGGTCATCCACACCGGCCAGAAGGAGCTGGCCCCGCAGACGCCGGCCATGGACGTGGACACCGCGATCAGCCGGGAGGTCGTCGACCTCGTGGTGCGCAGCCAGCTCGAGCTGCCGGAGGGCTTCACCGCGCACCCACGGCTGGTGCCGCAGCTGCGCCGCCGGGCGGAGATGGTGGCCACGGACACCATCGACTGGGGCATGGCCGAGGCGCTGGCGATCGGGTCGCTCATCAACGAGGGCCGGTGGGTGCGCCTGGCCGGCCAGGACTCCCGCCGCGGCACGTTCGGCCACCGGCACGCCGTCATCGTCGACGCCCGCACCGGCTGGCAGTACAAGCCGCTCAAGCAGTGCTACGCCAACGGCGGCAAGCTGTTCGTGTACGACTCGCTGCTCAGCGAGTTCGCCGCCATGGGGTTCGAGTACGGGTACGGCGTGGCCCGGCCCGATGCGCTGGTGATGTGGGAGGCGCAGTTCGGTGACTTCGTGAACGGCGCCCAGACCATCATCGACGAGTTCGTGGCCTCGGCGGAGCAGAAGTGGGCGCAGCGCTCGTCGCTGGTGCTGCTGCTGCCCCACGGCTACGAGGGCCAGGGCCCGGACCACTCGTCGGCGCGCATCGAGCGCTTCCTCACGCTGTGCGCGCAGGACAACATGACGGTGGCCCAGCCCACGACACCGGCGTCGTACTTCCACCTGCTGCGCTGGCAGGTGCACTCGCCGCTGACCCGGCCGATGGTGGTGTTCACGCCCAAGTCGCTGCTGCGCGCGAAGGTCTCCACGTCGCTGACCCGCGACTTCACCGAGGGCACCTTCCGACCGGTGCTCGACGATCGCGCCATCAGCGATGGCCGCATCGACCCCGCGGGCGTGCGCCGCGTGCTGCTGTGCTCGGGCAAGGTCGCCTTCGACCTCATGGCCGAGCGCGACAAGCGCGAGCGTCGCGACGTCGCGGTGATCCGCCTCGAGCGGCTCTACCCGATCCCGCACCGGACGCTCGGCGAGCTGCTCGACCGCTTCGGCGACGCGGAGCTGGTGTGGGTGCAGGACGAGCCGGAGAACCAGGGGCCGTGGCCGTTCATGCACCAGCACCTGCCCGTCGCGATCAACCGGACCGTGCGCCACGCCACCCGGCCGGCTGGCTCGGCCCCCTCGGTCGGGTCGCTGCACCGCCACGAGCAGGAGCAGCGCGACCTGCTCGACCGGGCGCTCGGGTAGGGGCCGGTGTACGACACCGATCGCGGCATCGAGGAGCTCGCCCGCCGGCGCGGTGACGAGCAGGTGAGCCTCGCGTGGCTCGCCGGGCAGCTCGTGACGTTCGTGGACCTGCACCCCGAGTTCGAGGTGGCCATCGACCGGCTGGGCAGCTGGCTGGCGCGCGACGACGACGAATGAGCGCCACGGCTGGGCCCGATCCCGACCGGCTCGGTGGGATCGGCTGGCTCGAGCGGACGGGCGGGTCGATGACCCGGCGCGAGCGCCTCGGGCTGGTCCCCGCGATCCTGGCCACGCACCGGGACCTGCTGATCAGCCAGGCGCGGCTGCTCGCGGGGCCTCGTGGGGGTCGGGTCGATGCGGGCGGACCCGCCCTGGTGCCGCCCGACTCGGCCCTGGCCAGGGCGGCACAGGCTGCCTGCGTGGCCGCCCTGCCGGCATCGCTGGTCGCCCACTCGGCGCGGACCTGGTGGTACGGCCAGCTGCTGGCCCGCCTCGACGGCCTGGCCGTCGACCCTGAGCTCGCCTTCGCGGCCGCCCTGCTCCACGACGTCGGCCTCGCGGCCGCCGTGCCGGGCGAGGACTTCACGCTGCGCGGGGCGCGCCGGGCGCAGCAGCTGCTGCTCGAGGCGGGCGCGACGCCCGGGGACGCGCGGGCCGTGGCCGATGCCATCGCCGTGCACACCCTGCCGGGCGCCGAGCCGGCGCGCGACGGGGTGCTCGGCACCTCCCTGCAGGCCGGCGCCATGCTGGACCTGATCGGCCTGCGCGCCGACGAGCTGCCCCGCCCCGTCATCGACGGGCTGCTGGCCCAGCACCCACGCGGTGACCTCACGCAGCGGCTGGCCGCCGGCGTGCGCGCCGAGGCCCGGGCCGTGCCCACGGGGCGGTTCGCGCTCATCCGCTGGTCCGGGTTCGTCCCCGCGGTCCGGCTCGCGCGGACCTGAGGGCACCTCAGCGGCGGCTGGCCCGCACCGCCCCCTCGGCGATGCCGGCGAGCGCATCGGCCACCAGCGCGCCGAGCGTCCGCAGGTGGTAGCCGCCCTCCTGCACGACCACCGTCGGCAGGCCCAGCCCGCCGAGCAGCACCCCGGTCGCGGCGATGCCCTCGCGGGTGACCCGTAGCGGGCTCTCGGGATCCTCCACGGCCGCATCCACCCCCAGGGACACGACCACCGCGTCGGGGTGGAAGGCGGCGGCGGCGCCGACGAGCTCCTCGACGGCGGCCAGCCAGCGGTCGTCGCCGGCCCGTGGGGGCAGCGGGATGTTGACGTTCGTGCCCACGCCACCGTGGAACCCGGTCTCGTCCGCGAACCCCATGAAGTGCGGGAACCACCCGGCGCCGGGATCGACGTGGACCGACGCGTACAGGACGTCGCCGCGGCCGTAGAAGATGGTCTGCGTCCCGTTGCCGTGGTGGGCGTCGACGTCGAGGATCGCCACCCGTCGGGCCCCGCGGGCCCGCAGCGCCTCTGCGGCAATGGCGGCGTTGTTCAGGTAGCACGAGCCGCCGAACGCCTCACGTGTGGCGTGATGCCCCGGGGGCCGGCACAGGGCGTAGGCGATGGGGGCACGCACGGTGCCGGGCACGACCTGCCCGGGCCCCTCGGCGCGGGGCAGGCCCGCCTCGTGCTCGACCCACGCGGCCTCGGCCACGAGGTCGACCGCGGTGAGCGCCGCCCCGGCGGCCGCCTCCGCCGCGTCCCAGGTGCCCGGCCCGATCAGGGTCATCGTGTCGTAGCAGAACTGCCCGGCACGGGCGTGCGGTGCGGCAGCCCGGCGCGCCGGCAGCCCGCCGAGCATCCCCACCGTGGGGAACACGTAGGGCACCACCCGGTCCTGGCCGGGGTCGGTCGCGTACCCGCCGACCGCCCACGCGTCGTGGATGGTGCGCAGGTGCTCGAGCAGTTCGGGGCTGTGCACGGCCAGCAGCGCGTGCCGGTCCGGATCGCGGGCAGTCACCTCCCGGTGGCCGGCCCGGATCAGCGCGTCGCGGATCACGTCCACCCGCTCGACGACCTCGGTGCCCGGCGTCCGCACGCCGAGCCAGATCTCGGCCGAGGGCACGTGCCGGCGGGTCCTGGGATGCCACACGAAGGGGATGGGCGCGTCGGCCACGGTGGGGCTCACGGGGCCCATCCTGCCAACCGCC
>JALOLK010000058.1 GCA_025456015.1 Candidatus Nanopelagicales bacterium | reverse complement strand
CAACGGCATCCTGTTCAGCGAGGAGTCGCAGAAGTCCGCGCAGTTCATCCAGCTGTGCAACCGGCACGACACCCCGATCCTGTTCCTGCAGAACACGACCGGGTTCATGGTCGGCACGCGCTACGAGCAGCGCGGCATCATCAAGGACGGCGCGAAGCTGATCAACGCAGTGTCGAACTCGACGGTGCCCCACGTCACGCTGATGGTGGGTGCCTCGTACGGCGCTGGCAACTACGGCATGGCCGGCCGGGCGTTCAACCCCCGGTTCGTGTTCACCTGGCCCAACCACCGGATCGCCGTGATGGGGCCCAAGCAGCTGGGCGGGGTGATGGAGATCGTGGCGCGGCAGAAGGCCGAGAAGCTGGGCATCCCGTGGTCCGACGAGGCGTTCGCGCCGATGCGCGAGGGCCTGGAGTCGCAGGTCGAGCGCGAGTCGACCGCGTTGTACGCCACCGGCCGGGTCTGGGACGACGGCATCATCGACCCCCGGGACTCGCGCGCCGTGCTGGGCCAGGCGCTGTCGGCCATCCACAACAACGAGGTGCGGGGGACGTCGAACTTCGGCGTCTTCCGGATGTGAGGCGCGCGATGGGCAAGCCACAGGTTGGCGTAGTCGAAAGCAGCAACGCAGTTGGCGGAATCGACGACGCAGGCGCCCGGGGGGCGCGGCCGATCCGGCGAGTCCTCGTGGCCAACCGGGGCGAGATCGCCCGACGGGTCATCCGCACGGTCCAGGCGATGGGCCTGCAGGCCGTGGCGATCCACTCGGACCCCGACGCCGACGCGCCGTTCGTGCGTGAGGCCGACCTGGCCGTGTCGATCGGCGGGCGGACCTCCGCCGAGTCCTACCTGGTGGCCGAGCGGGTGCTCGAGGCAGCGCGTCGGTCCGGCGCCGACGCGGTCCATCCCGGCTACGGGTTCCTGTCGGAGAACCCCGAGTTCGCCACGGCTGTGGCCGACGCCGGCCTGGCCTGGATCGGGCCGACGCCGGCATCCATGCGGGCCATGGCGCTGAAGGTGCAGGCCAAGCGGCTGGTCGCCGCCGCCGGGGTGCCGCTGGTGCCCGGCGCCGAGCTGGCCGCCGACGCCGCGGATGCCGAGATCACGGCCGCGGGTGCCCAGGTGGGATTCCCGCTGCTGGTCAAGGCCTCGGCCGGCGGGGGCGGCAAGGGCATGCGCCTGGTGCGTGAGCCCGGCGAGCTGCTCGAGGGGGTGTCCGGGGCGCGCAACGAGGCGGCGTCGGCCTTCGGCGACCCGACCGTGTTCCTGGAGCGCTACCTCGAGCGCGGCCGGCACGTCGAGGTGCAGGTCTTCGGCGACACGCACGGCAACGTCGTGCACCTGTTCGAGCGCGAGTGCTCGATCCAGCGCCGGCACCAGAAGGTCGTCGAGGAGTCGCCCTCGCCCGGGGCCACGGACGTGACGCTGGAGCGGATGTACGCCGCCGCCGTGGCGGCTGCCCGGGCGATCGACTACGTCGGCGCGGGCACGGTGGAGTTCATGGTGGCCGGCGAGGGCGCCGGGCAGGAGTTCTTCTTCCTGGAGATGAACACCCGCCTGCAGGTCGAGCACCCCGTCACCGAGGAGGTGACCGGCCTGGACCTGGTCGAGTGGCAGGTCCGCGTCGCGCGCGGCGAGGCGCTGCCGCTGGCGCAGGAGGCCATCACGCGGCGCGGCCATGCCATCGAGGTGCGGCTGTACGCGGAGGATCCCGCCCGCGGGTACCTGCCGGGGATCGGGCGGATCGAGCGGTTCGCCGTGCCCGCCCTGCGCGGCATCCGGGTGGAGACCGGGGTCGAGTCGGGCTCGGAGGTGAGCGCGTTCTACGACCCGATGCTGGCCAAGGTGATCGCCCACGGCGCGAGCCGGGAGCAGGCAGCGTCGACGCTCGCGAGCTGCCTGGAGGCCCTCGAGGTGGCCGGGGTGCCGACGAACCGGGAGTCGCTGGCCGCGGTGCTGCGCGAGCCGGGCTTCCTCGCCGGCGACACGACCACGGCCTACCTCGACGAGCACCCCGAGGTCGCCGCACCGGTGCTCGACCGCGACGAGCTCGCCCGGCACCTGGTCGCCGCGGCGCTGGGCCTGGCCGAGCAGGAGCGTGCCGGGCAGCCCTGGGCCGCGCTGGCCCCGGCGGGCTGGCGCAACGTGCCGGCGGTGCCCGAGGTCCGCCGCTTCGCCCACGCCGACGGCGGCACGGACCGGACCCTCGAGGTGCACTACACCCGGCGCCGCGACGGCTCGGTGGCGGTGACGCTGGGCGGTGACCTCGGCGATCCCGAGGGCACCGGGGCGGGGCCGTCCCTGCCCGCGACGCTCGAGGTGACCCGGGTCCGGGCCGACGGCGAGCACGTGCAGGCGGAGTTCGACGGCGTGGGCACGCGCTACCGGGTCAGCCGGGCCGGTGACTGGGTGCTCGTGACCGGCCTGCACCGCACGACCGTCCTGCGCGTGCTGCCCCGCTACCCGGGCGCCTCCGAGCACGCCCATGACCACGGCCTGGTCACGCCCGTGCCGGGCACGGTCACGCAGGTGCTCGTCGCCGCGGGTGATGTGGTGAGCGCCGGCGACACCCTGGTGATCCTCGAGGCGATGAAGATGGAGCACCGGATCAAGGCCGACACCGACGGCGTGGTCGAGGAGATCCGCGTCGCGGTCGGCGACTCGGTGGACGCCCACCACGTCGTGGCCGTCCTCGAGGAGGCGTAGCCACCCCGCGGTCGCTCCGTCCTGCGCCTCCCGCCGCCCTCCCCTCCGCCAACGCTCCCGATCATGCAGGAATCTCCGCGAACTCCGGGAGAGTCGAGCAAGATCGGGAGAGTCCGCCAGGGGGCGGGGAGCGGCGGGGACGGGGAGCGGCGGGGACGGGGAGCGGCGGGGACGGGGCGGGGCGGGGAGCGGCGGGGGACGGCGGCGGCGCGGCGGCGCTCTGGTGCGTGGGCCGTGGCCGGAGGATGCTGGTGCCATGGGCAGCCCCCCGGCCCAGCAGTTGGGCCCGAACGACTCCCGGCACCCGACGACCTGGTGGCACGCGCTGCCGGACGGTCGCGTGCAGTGCGACCTCTGCCCGCGGGAGTGCCGCCTGCACGAGGGCCAGCGCGGGCTGTGCTTCGTCCGCGCGCGCCACGACGGCGCGATCGTCTCGACCACGTACGGCCGGTCGTCCGGCTACTGCGTGGACCCCATCGAGAAGAAGCCGCTCAACCACTTCCTGCCCGGCTCCTCGGTGCTGTCGTTCGGCACGGCGGGCTGCAACCTCACGTGCAAGTTCTGCCAGAACTGGGACATCTCGAAGTCCCGCGACACCGACACCCTGGCCGACGCCGCGATGCCGGCCGACATCGCCGCGGCCGCCGAGCGCCTGGGCTGCGCCAGCGTGGCGTTCACCTACAACGACCCGGTGATCTTCGCCGAGTACGCGATCGACACCGCGGTGGCGTGCCGGGAGCGCGGCATCCGCGCGGTGGCGGTGACCGCGGGGTACATCCAGGCCGAGCCGCGCGCGGTGTTCTACCGGCACATGGACGCGGCGAACATCGACCTCAAGGGCTTCACGAGGGACTTCTACCACCGGATCTGCGGCGCGGACCTCGACCGCGTGCTCGAGACCATCGAGTACGTCGCGACGCGGACCGACACCTGGCTGGAGCTGACCACGCTGCTGATCCCCGGGCACAACGACGGCGAGGCCGAGCTCGACGCGATGACCCGCTGGGTGGTCGAGCACTGCGGGCCCGACGTGCCGATGCACTTCAGCGCCTTCCACCCGGACTGGAAGATGCGCGACGTGCCGGCCACCCCGCCGGCGACGCTGCGCCGAGCCCGCGAGATCGCGCTGGCCAACGGGGTGCGGCACGCCTACACCGGCAACGTCCACGACCGCGCCGGGGACACGACCCACTGCCCGGGGTGCGGCGCGGCCGTCATCGAGCGCGACTGGTACCAGCTGCGGGCGTATCGGCTCGACGGCACCGGGCACTGCCGGGCGTGCGGCACGCGGGTGGCAGGGGTCTTCGACGGGCCGGCGGGGGACTGGGGCCGCCGCCGGCTGCCGGTCTCGATCGCGGCGGTGCTGCGGTGACCCGCGCCAGCACCGCCCACCCCCCGCGTCCGCGGGGGTGGCGTGCGTCTGCTGACCCGACCAGCGGAGCAGTCGATCCGCGCCGGAGCCGACGCACGACGGAGGGTGGGCGGGCATGAGCCGGTGGCGACGCGGGGCGTCGGCGGGGTCCGTGGTCGGGGGCGTGCGACCGGCCGCGGTGGCCGGGCGGTTCTACGCCGGGCAGCCCGAGCGCCTGGCGGCCGAGGTGGATGCCCACCTCGAGGCCGCCCGCGCGGCCCTGGCCCGGCAGCGGGCGGTGGAGGACGGCTCGCCGTGGCTGGCCGAGGGCCTCGTCGCGGTGATCGCCCCGCACGCCGGGCACGTCTACTCGGGCCCCACGGCGGGGTTCGCCTACGCGGTGCTCGACCCCGCCCTGGTGCGCCGGGTCGTGCTGCTCGGCCCGGCGCACTACGTGCCTGTCGAGGGCATCGGCACGAGCTCGGCGGCCGCCTGGCGCACCCCGCTCGGCGATGTGCCGCTGGACCAGGGCGTCGCCTCGGACCTCCTCGAGCACGTGGACGGCGTCACCCCGGCCGACGACGCGCACGACCCCGAGCACAGCCTCGAGGTCCAGCTGCCGTTCCTGCAGCGCGTGCTCGACCCCGGCTGGACGCTCGTGCCGCTGCTCGTGGGCGCCGACCTGCCCGACGCGGTGGCCGCGGTGATCGCCCGGTGCTCGGCCCTGCCGGACACCCTCGTCGTGGTCTCCACCGACCTGTCGCACTACCTGGACCACCAGGCAGCGGTGGCGCACGACGAGCGGACGATCGGGGCCGTCCTGGCCCGCCGGCCCGAGTCGATCGGCCCGTCGGACGCCTGCGGCCGGTACCCCCTGCGCGGGCTGCTCACCGCTGCCCTGGCCCACCACTGGGAGGTCGAGCTGCTCGACGCCCGCAACTCCGGGGATACCGCCGGGGACTGGGACCGGGTGGTCGGCTACGCGGCGTTCGCCCTCACCGCGACCACGCCGTCGGGGCCCCGTGCCGGGCTCGACGCCGCCGCGCGCACGGCGCTGCTCCAGCTGGCCCGGGCGACCATCGACGGCAGCCTGCGCGCCGGGCGGCGGGTGCGCCCGGACCTGCCCGCGGGCCCGGCCGTGCTGCACGAGCCCGGCGCGGCGTTCGTCACGCTGCGCACCCACGACGGCGCGCTGCTCGGCTGCATCGGCTCCCTGGCGGCGCGCCAGTCCCTGGCCGCCGACGTCGTCGAGCACGCCTATGACGCGGCCTTCCGCGACCCGCGGTTCCCCCCGATGGACCCCGAGCGGGCGCGTGACCTCGTCATCGACGTCTCGGTGCTCTCCGCGCCGCGTCCGTGGCCGGCGACGAGCTGGGCGGACCTGCTCGCCCACGTGCCCGTCGGCTCCGGGGTCATCGTCACCGCGGGCTCGCACCGCGCGACGTTCCTGCCCGCGGTGTGGCAGCAGCTGCCCGATCCGCCGGCGTTCCTCGCGGCCCTGTGGCGCAAGGCGGGGCTGCGGGCCGGCGACTGGCCCAGTGGCACGGTCGTGGAGGTCTACGACGTCGAGGAGTTCGCGGAGGGATCACCGCCCGGCTGAGCGCCGGGGCCGGCATCCGCCCGCGCCCCTCGCAGGCCCGGCCGCCAGCCTGCGCCCAGTCAGCCGGGCGAGCAGGCGCGAGCCGACCGGCCGGCCGGCAGGGCCGCCGCGAGCTCAGCCGCGGTGACGCTGTCCCGCGCCAGCGCGCACGCCGCAGCGAGGTCCAGGGGGTCCCACAGCAGCACCCGCCCGGCGGTGTCACCGGTCGCGATGAGGCCGTCGTCGCGGACGGCCACCACCTGGATCGGGCTGTCGGTGCGCATGACGCCGGCGGCTTCGCCCGTGCCGGCGTCCCACAGCCGCACGGTGGCGTCCCACCCCGTGCTCACGAGCAGGTGGCCGTCCCGGGTGAACGCCAGGTCGGTCACCGGGCCGACGTGGCCCTCGAGGGGCCGGCCCAGCAGGGCGCCCGCGCGCGGGTCCCACAGCCGGATCGTGCCGTTGGCCCCACCGGAGGCCAGCACCTGCCCCGCGGGGGCGAAGGCCAGGGCCGCCATGCCGAGGTCCGGGGCCTCGAGCCGCGCGGTCACCTCCTCGGGCCGATCCGCTGGCGAGAGCCGGACGAAGCCCGTGTCGAGCGGGTTCGTCACCGCCGCGGCCAGGGTGGCGCCGTCCGGGCTGAACGCCAGGTCGAGCACGCGTCCCTGGGTGACCGTGGCCGCAGCCCCGGCGGCGGTGAGCCCTGGCATCCGCCACACCGCCAGCTCGGCGGTGGCCTCGGCGCTGTTCGCCGCAGTCGCCAGGAGGGCGCCATCGGGGCTGAACGCCAGGCTCCGGACGCGGTCCTGGTGCGCCGTCACCGGGTCTCCGGCCGCCAGGTCGGGCAGCGGCAGCCGCGTGATCGTGCCGCGACCGGTGGCCGGGTCGGCCGCGGTCGCCACCGCGTCGCCGTCCGGGGGCAGGGCCAGGTCCGCGGCGGGTCCCACGATGGTCGGGCCGCCGCGCTGCGCGCCGGTCCCGGGGTCCCAGGCGATCGCGGTGCCGGTGGCACGGTCGGGGTCGGCGCCGGACGAGACGAGCAGCGCGCCGTCGGCGGACCACGCCAGGCCGAAGGTGCCGCCGTCGTGGCCGGGCAGCGGCGCGGCCATGCTCGCGCCCGGCAGCGGCCGGCCGAGCGGATCGGCCGCACCGGCCGCCCAGCGCTGCAGCACGCCACCCGCCGTGAGCGTGGCCAGCTCCGCCCCGTCGGGGCGGAACGCCAGCGCGACCGCGGGCCCGTTGCGCAGCACCACCGGCTGGCCGACCGGCTCCAGCGACGTGGGATCCCAGAACCGCAGGGTGCTGTCGGCGCCGGTGGAGACCAGCAGGGCCCCGTCGGGGCTCTGCGCGAGCGCGATGATCCGGTCCTCGTGCCCGGGCTGCGGATCCCCGAGGGGCCGCCCGGTCGCGGCGTCCCAGCGGCGCAGCGTGCCGTCGTCGCCGGCCGAGACCACCTCCTCGCCGTCCGGGCTGTGCACGAGCGCCTCGATGCGTCCGAAGTGCCCGGAGCGGGGGGCGCCGAACGGTCGGCCCTCGGCGGGGGCCCAGCGCTGCAGCCGGTCGTCGGTGCCGTCCGCCGTGACCCGGCCGTAGGCCAGCGTGGCGCCGTCGGGGGCGAACGCCACGGCGCGCACCGGGGCACGGCTCGGTGCCGGTCGCCCGAGCGGGGTGCGGGTGGCCAGGTCGAGCACCACCACCTCGCCCGAGCGGACCGCCGTGGTCGTGGCGCTGGCCAGGTGGCCCTGCGCGTCGATGGCCACGGCGTGCACCTCACCGTCGGCGACGCGCAGCGCCGCGCCCTGCTGCGCCGCGGTCCCCGGGTCGAGCAGGCGCACGGTGCCGTCCGCGCCGCCCGCCGCCAGCGCGGCGCCGTCCGGGGCGTGCGCCAGCGAGGTGACGCCCTCGAGCTGACCGGTGCGGCGGAACGTCGAGCGCCAGCTGCCCGTCTCGAACACCCGCACCGCGCCCATGCCCTGCTCGGTGCGCCCGCCGGCGACCAGGCGTGCGCCATCGGGGCTGAACGTGACGGCGCTGCCCTCGTCCAGGGCGCGCAGTGGCTCGCCGATGGGCTGCCAGGTCGGGGCCGCGACGCCGCGCCGGGCGTCCACGAGGGCGCCGACCGCCACGGCCATGGGCGGGGTGGTGGTCGCGACCGCCTCGAGCGCCAGCGCCAGCGCCAGGGCGGGGTCGGTGGCGGCGACCGCCCGGGACTGGGCCGCGAGCGTGGCGGCCTCGGTGCGGGCGAGGCTGGCCGAGGCGTCGGCCAGGGCGCTGCGGGCGCGCAGGGTCAGCGCGCCGCCCACCACCAGCGCCGTGACGCTGGCCAGCACGAGCAGCAGCAGCGGCCAGCGGCGCCGGCGCCGCCGTGGGGGAGACGGGGTGGTCCGGGCTGGCGCCCCCGGGACCGCGGTGGCGTCCGAGGCCGCTGGCCCGGGCTGGGGCCCAGCCGCATCGGTCGTCATGGCTCCCCTGGGTCGTGCTCGCAGGGGTGCCGCAGCGCCCCGGGACCCGCACACGGTACGCCACCGGGCCCGCGGCGATGACGCCCGCACCGGGCCTGTGTGATGGGGGGTGACGCCGGGCCCGCGGCAGGTGGCGCCGGCGTGATCGGCATACTGCCGGACGTGACTGACGCCCCTGAGGGCCGTGGGCCCGTGCGCATCGGCAACTGCTCCGGATTCCTCGGCGACCGGCGCTCGGCCGCGCTCGAGCTCGTCGAGTCCGGCGACATCGACGTCCTCACGGGCGACTGGCTCGCCGAGCTCACCATGCTGATCCTGGCCCGGCAGCGGATGAAGCACGGCCCGGGCTCGGGCTACGCGCGCACGTTCCTGGCCCAGATGGAGCAGGTGCTGGGCACCTGCCTGGACCGGGGCATCCGAGTCGTGAGCAATGCCGGCGGGCTGGATCCGCAGGGGTGCGCCCAGGCCCTCGCCACGCTGGCCGGCGAGCTGGGCCTGGCGCCGCGCATCGGGGTGGTGGCCGGCGACGACGTGCTGGCCGCAGTGCGGGCCGAGCCTGCGGCGTTCCCCAACCTCGACACCGGCGAGGCGCTCGGCGGGCGCATGGTGCTCACCGCCAACGCCTACCTCGGCGGCGAGCCGGTGACCGCCGCGCTGGCCGCGGGCGCCGACGTCGTGGTGACCGGCCGGATCACCGACGCCGCGCTGGTGATCGGCCCGGCCGCGTGGTGGCACGGCTGGTCCTACGAGGCGGCGCTCGCAGGGGACCAGGACGCGCTGGACCGCCTCGCCGGGGCCGTCGCTTCGGGCCACGTCATCGAGTGCGGAGCGCAGGCGACCGGCGGCAACTATGCATTCTTCGACGAGGTGCCGACCTGGCCCGCCGGGTTCCCGATCGCCGAGGTGGCCGCCGACGGCTCGAGCGTGATCACCAAGCCGACCGGCTCGGGGGGGCTGGTCTCGCTCGGGACGGTCACCGCCCAGCTGGTCTACGAGATCGGCGGCCCCGAGTACCCGAACCCGGACGTCACGGCGCTGTTCGACACCGTGCAGCTCGCGCAGGTCGGTCCGGACCGGGTGGCCATCACCGGGACGCGTGGGGCTCGCCCGCCCGAGCGGCTGAAGGTCGCCGTCAACTGCTTCGCCGGCTACCGCAACACGATGTCGCTGGTGCTGACCGGCACGCACGCGCGGGCCAAGGCGGACCTGGCGCTGCGCATGGTGGCCGGGGTGGGCCTCGACGAGGCACTGGGCGACCCGGCCGCCGGGCGACCCGCCCCCAGCGCCGAGGCGCTCGCGGCGGCCAGCAGCTTGGACGTGGCCGCGCTGCACGTCGGCCTCGACGATGTCGCCGCCGCCGATCCCGCCACGACCGCTGCCGCCCAGGGCCACCTGCGGATCACGGTGAAGGACCTCGACCAGGCCAAGGTGGGCAAGCCCTTCACCTCGGCGGTCGTGGAGTCCGCGCTCGCCTCGTACCCCGGGATGTTCCCGACGGCGCCGCCCGCCGAGGGCACGGCGTTCGGCATCTACTGGCCCACGCTCATCGAGCGTGCCGCGGTCCCGGTGACCGTGACCGTGGACGGCTCGACGGTGCCGCTCGACGGGCGCCCCGACCCGGCCCCGGACCCGGACCCGGACCCCGACTCCGGTCCCGGTTTGCGCCGGGTTTCCGCACCGGAACCGGGACGTGCGCCGGGATCGCGGACGTCGGCGTTCCTCGAACCCGGCGCAAGCGCCGAGGGTGGCCCAGCGTGGGTGCCGTCACCCGGGACGCTGCTGGGCGAGGTGGTCGGTGCCCGTTCCGGCGACAAGGGCGGCAACGCCAACGTGGGTGTCTGGATCCCCGAGCCCGGCGTCGGTCCGAGCCGCGACCTCGACGAGGGGGCCGTGGCCGCACGGGTCGCCTGGCTGCTCGCCTGGCTGACGCCCGAGCGGGTCCGGGAGCTGCTGCCGGAGGCCGCCGGGCTCGAGGTGGAGGTGCATCCGCTGCCCAACCTGCGGGCGGTGAACGTCGTGATCCGCGGCCTGCTCGGCCGGGGTGTGGCCGACTCGACCTCGCTGGACCCGCAGGCCAAGGGGCTGGCCGAGCACCTCCGCGCCCGCCGCATCCCCTGAGCGAGACCAACCGGCTGGGGCCGCGAACAGGGAACTTGACGCTAGCGTCAACTTGACGCTAGCGTCAGGTTCGTGCCAGCGCTGACGGCTCGGGGCCAGGCGACCCGCGACAAGCTGGTCGCGGCCGCCCGCACGGTCTTCGCCGAACGCGGCTTCGCCGGCACCCGGATGGGCGACCTCGCCGACGCCGCCGGGGTGGCCCACGGCACGGTCTACACGTACTTCGACACCAAGGAGGACGTGCTGCTCGCCGTCCTGGCCGCGGTGCGCGAGGACCTCCACGCCGCCATGACCCTGCCGACGGTGCGTGATCCGGTCGCCCGGATCGAGGGGGCCAACCGCGCCTACCTCGACGGCTACCGCAGCCACGCCCAGCTGCTGCGGGTGGCCCAGGAGGCGGCCGCGGGCGACGCCCGGTTCGCCGACGTCCTGCGCGACCTGCGCGACACCCACGTGCGCCGGGTCGCCGCCGCCATCCGCAAGCTCCAGGCCGAGGGGGTGGCCGCCCCGGACGTCGACGCCCACACCGCGGCCGCTGCCCTGTGCGGCATGGTGGAGGGGTTCGCCGCGCACTGGCTGGGTCGCGGCGAGGTGCACGACGAGGCCCTGGCCAACCGGACCCTCACCCAGCTGTGGGTGCGCGGGCTCGGGCTGCGCCCACCGTCGGTGCGGCCGACGCCGCCGGGGCCGTCCCGAGCGACCGGCGGGGCCCGGCCCAGCGCCGCTCCCGCTGGGCGTCCCGCGACCGCGCCCCCCAGCGCCGCTCCCGCTGGGCGTCCCGCGACTGCGCACCCCGGCGTCGCCGCCGCTGGGCGTCCCACGCCCGAACGCCCCGGGCCCGGCCCCGCCCTCACACCTGCCACGGCCCATCCGGACCACGCCGACCCGCCCGCCGCCCGCCCCGCCTCCGAGGAGTCCCGATGATCCAGTTCACCGCCGAGCACCGCGAGTTCCGTGCCATGGTCCGGCGCTTCGTCGAGACCGAGATCAACCCCAACGCCGACACGTGGGAGGCCGCCGGGATCTTCCCCGCGCACGAGGTGTTCGCGAAGGTGGGCGAGCTCGGCCTGTTCGGCCTCGAGGTGGATCCCGAGTTCGGCGGCCAGGGGGCCGACCACATCTTCAACCTCATCCTCGGCGAGGAGCTCGGCAAGGCCGATGCCGCCGGCGTGCCGCTGGCCATCGCCGTGCAGGCCACCATGTCGACCCCCTCGCTGGCCAAGTACGGCAGCGAGGAGCTCAAGCGGGCCTACCTCGCCCCCGCGCTGCGCGGCGAGATGGTCACCTCGGTGGCGGTGAGCGAGCCCGACGCCGGCAGCGACGTCGCCGGCATCCGCACGAAGGCCGTCCGCGACGGCGACCACTGGGTCATCAGCGGCCGCAAGATGTGGATCACGAACGGCACCCAGGCCGACTGGCTCTGCCTGCTGGCGCGCACGGTCGAGCCCGGCGAGGAGCCCAGCACGGGCTACCGCGGGATGAGCCAGATCATCGTGCCGACGAACACGCCGGGGTTCTCGGTCGGCCGGAAGATCGAGAAGCTGGGCAACCACTCCTCGGACACCGCCGAGCTCGTGCTCGACGAGGTGCGGGTGCCCGTCTCGAACACGGTCGGCACCATCGGCAAGGGCTTCCAGCAGCAGATGTCGCAGTTCCAGGACGAGCGGCTCATGGGTGCCTACATGGCGACCTCCGGCATGCGCCGGGCGATCGAGCGCACGGGCGAGTACCTCAAGGTGCGCCAGGCGTTCGGCGAGCCGCTCATCAACAACCAGTACCTGCGGTTCCGGCTGGCCGAGCTCGCCGCGGAGGTGGACATCCTCCAGCAGTACAACTACAGCGCCGCCGAGCGGTTCGCCGCCGGCCAGGACGTCACGAAGATGGCGACGATCGCCAAGTTCAAGACCGGCCGGCTCTCCCGCGAGGTGGGCGACATCGTGGTGCAGTTCCACGGCGGCATGGGGTACGCCGAGGAGCACTGGCCGGCCCGGTACCTGCGCGACTCGCGCCTCATCGCGATCGGCGGTGGCGCGGACGAGGTCATGCTGCGCGTGATCGCCATGCTCGAGGGCTGGGAGCGCTTCGCGTGAGCCAGCCGCATCCGGGTGCCGGCGAGGTCGAGGTCCTGCTCGAGGTCGCCGGGCCGATCGCCACCATCACGCTGAACCGGCCCGAGCGCCGGAACATGCTCACCGCCTCGGGGATGGGCCTGCTCGCCGAGCACCTGCGGGCAGCAGGAGCCGACCCCACGGTGCGCGTGATCGTGCTCACCGGCACGGGCAACACGTTCTGCTCCGGGGCGGACCTGTCGGCGGCGTCCTCGGCGGACGCGTCGTCCTTCACGGGCTCCGGGCCTGGGGCGCTCGTGGCGGTGCTCGAGGCGATCCTCGACAACCCCAAGCCGGTGATCGCGCGGGTGCAGGGGCACGTGGCCGGTGGCGGGAACGGCCTGGTCGCGGCCGCCGACCTGTCGGTCGCGTCGGCGTCGGCGAAGTTCGCCTTCTCCGAGGTGCGCCTCGGCCTGGCGCCGGCCGTGATCAGTGTCGTGTGCCTGGCCCGCATGCACCGGGCCGACGCCCAGGAGCTGCTGCTCACGGGCTCGCGGGTGCCCGCCGAGCGGATGGTGGCCGCTGGCATGGTGAACCGTGTGGTGGCCGACGAGGCGCTGGACGCCGCGGTCGCCGAGTACGTCGAGGCCCTGGTGGCTGGGGGGCCACAGGCCGTGCGCCACACGAAGGACCTGCTGCGAGTCGTGCCAGGGATGCCCCGGGCCGAGGCGTTCGCGCACACCTCGGCGCTGTCCGCGCAGCTGTTCGCCTCCGAGGAGGCGGCGGCCGGGATGACCGCCTTCCTCACCCGCCAGCCGGCCCCCTGGGTGCCCAGCGCCTGAGCGCTCCCGGCCCTCCGGCCCGCCCCGCCCGTCCGGCCCCCGAGGCCCACGTGCGCCGGGTTGCGTCGGCTCGAGGCGACTTGCGCCGGTTCTCGGACACGGCAGTTGATCGAAACCCGGCACGAAACGCGCGACGGGCGCGGCGACCGGCTCAGGTCGACCAGGGCCGCGGAGGCCGAGGGCCTCAGGTCATCCGGGCGAGGATCTCCTCGACGAGGTCCTGCGACGTCCGGGGGTGCAGGAAGGCCAGGCGCCCGACCGTGCGGCCCTCCCACTTGGTGCTGGTGACCAGCGCGACCTGCTCGTCGAGCAGCGCGGCGGACCACCGGTCGTAGTCCGCCGGCGCCCAGCCGATCCGCTCGAACAGCACGATGCCCAGCGTCGGCTCGCGCAGCAGCCGCAGGTGCGGCTCGGCCTCGACGCGGCGGGCGGTCCAGCGCGCCAGCTCGATCGAGCGCTCCACGGCGCGCGCGTAGGCGTCGGTGCCGTTCACGGCCAGGGAGAACCAGAGCGGCAGGCCACGCGCCCGACGGGTGAGGTGGTAGGCGAGGTCGCTGGGGTTCCACTCGTCGCCGCCGGCGTGGATCACGTCGAGGTAGCTGGCGTCCTGGGTGTGCACCGCGCGGGCCAGCCGCGGCTCCCGGTAGAGCAGCGCCGCGCAGTCGTACGGTGCGAAGAGCCACTTGTGCGGGTCGACGATGAACGAGTCGGCGTGCTCGATCCCCGCGTACTGGGCCCGCACCGAGGGTGCCATCAGCCCGCCGCCGCCGTACGCGCCGTCGACGTGGAACCACAGGCGGTGCTCGCCGGCCACCGGCGCGATCGAGGCCAGGTCGTCGATGATGCCGGCGTTCGTGGTCCCCGCCGTGGCGACGACCCCGACGACGGAGCCCGGGTCGCCGTCGGCGGCCAGGGCCGCGGCGAGGGCTGGCCCGGTGAGCCGGTGGTCGTGCGTGGGAACCTCGAGCGCGGTCATGTCCAGGATCGACAGGGCGTTGTGGATCGACGAGTGCGCCTGGTCGCTGACGGCCACGCGGGTCGCCGAGCCCCGACCCAGGCCGCGGCGGTGCCGGCCCACGTCCCGGGCCACCGTCAGCGCGGAGAGGTTGCCCGCCGAGCCGCCGGACACGAAGACCCCGCCCGCCTCCGGCGGCATCCCGGCGAGGTCGGCGATGAAGCGCAGGACCTGGTTCTCCGCCGCGATGGCGCCGGCGGCCTCGAGGGCCGAGATGCCCTGGATGCTCGCGCCGGAGACCAGCATGTCGAACAGCAGGGCGGCCTTCGTCGGGGCAGCCGGGATGAAGGCCAGGAAGTTCGTGGCGTCCGAGCTCATGACGTGGGGTGCCAGCACGTCGGTCCACAGCGACATCACGTCGTGCGGGTCGGCGCCCTCGGGGGTGATCAGGCCGCTCAGGGCGGCGGTGAGCGTGGCGACGTCGCCGGGCCGGTCCAGCGGGACGGGGTCCATGGCCAACCGGTCGTGCATCGCGGTGAGGACCATGCGGGTGAGCCGTTCGTCGTGGGTGTGCATGTCACGGTCGCGGCCCATGGGGGCACACGGTAGCCGGACGCAACCGGACCTCGGAGTCGTGCGGGCGGCCCGACCGCCCGGCGGCCCCGAGCATCCGACCCGGCACCAGGGCTGCCTCAGGCACGTGCTCGAGCTCAGAGCCCTGCGGTGCGGGCGTGATCCGGTCGCCCGCCCGTCCGCTGGGGTGGCGGCGAGATGCGCGATGATGGGCGCCGGCACCGGGCCGAGCACGAGGCCCGCGCCGTTGGCGGGGTCGCCTAGCGGCCGAGGGCAGCGGTCTTGAAAACCGCCGTGGGGCAACCCACCGTGGGTTCGAATCCCACCCCCGCCGCTCGCTCGCTCGGCTCGCTCGCGCTCGCTCGCTCAGGGGGCCTGCGGGCTCGCGCTCGCTCGCCCGGCCGCCCGCTCCCTCGGGCGGCTCGCGGAATCACGTTCGGCCTGCGACGCCGCGGCGCGGATCGGGTTCGATCTGCGGTCCCTGGACCGCCTCAGATCGAACGCGATCGGGCCGGGGGTGACCCGTGCTCGGGCGGGGGGCTTGGAGCACGGGCGGTGGGGCCACGGCTGAGCTCGGAGGGCGGCTCACTGCGCCGCGCGCAGGAACTCCTCGAGGATCGGCCCGGCGGTCCCTGAGCCGGACTCCCCCTCCTCGACGAAGACGGCGACGGCGAGGTCGCCCTGGGTGGCGATCATCCAGGCGTGGGTGTCCGGCGGCGTCGCCGTGCCGAACTCGGCC
>JALOLK010000057.1 GCA_025456015.1 Candidatus Nanopelagicales bacterium | reverse complement strand
GGCAAGGGCGCGGCCCTCACCGAGGGCAAGTACGCCCCCTCGCTCATGCCCTCCACCCCCCAGCAGGTCTGGGAGGCCATGCTCACCGGCCCGCAGAACATGCCGGTCTTCGGTGACGGCACCCTGACCGAGGAGGACAAGCAGGACATCCTGAAGTACGTGGCGCACCTGCAGGAGCAGACCCAGCCCGGCGGCCTGTCGCTCGGCTCGTTCGGCCCGGTCGCGGAGGGTGCCTTCCTGTTCACCGTCGGCCTGGCCGTCATGGCCGGCGCGGCCATCTGGATCGGAGCCAAGGTCCGATGAGCGAGATCGTCAGGTCGGGCCAGGAGGCCCCGGAGGAGCCGGACTTCGCCCCCGCCGAGCACGTGCACCCGCGGCGCACCGACGTCGATCCCAGGGCTGCCCGGCGCGCCGAGCGCCAGGTCGCGATCCTGTTCGGGCTCTCGGCGGTGTTCACCCTCGTGGCGCTGGCTGCCTACGTCCTGATCCCGGTCGACGCCGGTGTCTCGCTGCCCCTGGCCGGGCCGGTCGGGGCGCTCAACGTCGCGCTGGGCCTGTCGTTCGGCCTGGCGATCCTGTGCATCGGCCTGGGCGTCATCCACTGGGCGCGCAAGCTCATGCCCGGCTCCGAGGTGGTCGCCCAGCGCCACGAGCTGCGCTCCACCGACGAGGACCGCGCTGCCGCCGTGGCGGCCTTCGAGCGTGGCCTCGACGACTCAGGCTTCGCGCAGCGCCCGATCATCCGCCGCTCGCTGCTGGGCGCGCTGGCGCTCATGCCGCTGCCGCTGGTGATCATCCTGCGTGACCTCTACACCTCGCCGCCCAACGCGCTGAGCCCCGCCGAGCAGCTGTCGGAGACCATCTGGGACGGCGGCGTGCGCGTGGTCTCCGACATCGCCGATCGCCCGATCCGCCCCGAGGACGTGCCCATCGGGGGCCTGGTCTCGGCCAACCCGGAGAACCTGCACGAGGTGGAGGAGGCCGCCGGCAACCTCAACGCCCGGGCGAAGGCCGCGATCCTGCTGGTGCGCATGCGCCCCGACGAGATCGTCAGCGAGCAGGGCGAGGGCTGGAGCTACGAGGGGATCCTCGCCTTCTCGAAGATCTGCACGCACGTGGGCTGTCCGATTGCGCTCTACGAGCAGCGGACGCACCATTTGCTGTGTCCGTGCCACCAGTCGACCTTCGACCTGGCGGATTCGGGCAACGTGGTGTTCGGACCGGCCGCACGCCGGATGCCCCAGCTGCCGATCACTGTGGACGAAGAGGGCTTCATCGTCGCGCAGAGCGACTTCCAGGAGCCCGTCGGACCTAGCTTCTGGGAGCGCGGATGAGTGCCGTGATGAACGCGGGGGGCAAGGGCGCGGGCTGGCTCGAGGACCGCCTGGGCAACGCCCCATGGCTGCGCCGGCAGATCAACAAGGTGTTCCCCGACCACTGGTCGTTCATGCTGGGCGAGATCGCCCTGTACTCCTTCATCGTCATCCTGCTCACCGGCGTCTACCTGACGCTGTGGTTCAACCCCTCGATGACCGAGGTCGTCTACGACGGCTCCTACGCCCCGCTCAAGGGCGTGAAGATGAGCGAGTCGTTCGCCTCGACGCTGCACATCTCGTTCGACGTGCGCGGCGGCCTGCTCATCCGCCAGATCCACCACATGGCCGCGCTGTTCTTCGTGGCCGCGATCGCGCTGCACCTGCTGCGCGTGTTCTTCACCGGGGCGTTCCGCAAGCCCCGCGAGATGAACTGGGTCATCGGCTGCGTGCTCTTCGTGCTCGCGATCGCCGCCGGCTTCTCCGGCTACTCGCTGCCCGACGACCTGCTCTCCGGCACGGGCCTTCGGATCACCCAGGGCATCATCCAGGCCACCCCGGTCGTGGGCACGTGGATGTCGTTCCTCATCTTCGACGGCGAGTTCCCGGGCCTGGCCTTCCTGCCCCGCCTGTACAGCGTGCACATCCTGCTGATCCCCGGCCTGATCCTGGCGCTGGTGACCGCCCACCTGCTCATGGTCTGGTACCAGAAGCACACGCAGTTCCCCGGCCCGGGCCGCACGAACGACAACGTGGTCGGCTACCCGTTCATGCCGATCTACATGGCCAAGGCCGGCGGCTTCTTCTTCGTCGTCTTCGGCACGATCGTGGCGCTGTCGGGCCTGGTGCAGATCAACCCGGTCTGGGCGTACGGCCCCTACATGCCCGACCAGGTCACGGCCGGGTCGCAGCCCGACTGGTACGTCGGCTTCCTGGACGGCGCGCTGCGCCTGATGCCCAACTGGGAGATCTCCGCCCTGGGGGTCACCCTGAGCATCAACGTCTTCTTCCCGGCGATGATCCTGGCCCCGGCGCTGCTCACCGTGCTGGCGCTCTACCCCTGGATCGAACGGTTCGCCACCAGGGACAACCGTGAGCACCACCTGCTCGACCGGCCCCGCAACGTCCCGGTGCGCACGGCGATCGGCGCGGCCACCGTCGCGTTCTACATCGTGCTCATGATCGGCGGCGGCAACGACGTCATCGCCTACAACTTCGACCTGAGCATCAACACGATGATCCGGATCCTGCAGGTGAGCCTGTTCGTGGTGCCGGTCGTCACGTTCATCGTCACCAAGCGGATCGCCCTGTCGCTGCAGCGCCGGGACCGTGACCTGCTGCTGCACGGTCGTGAGACCGGCCGGATCCTGCGGCTGCCGTCGGGGGAGTTCCTCGAGATCCACGAGCCGGTGGACGAGGAGACCCGCGCGAAGATCATGGCGAAGGCCGACATCGAGCCGCTGGCCCTGCCCGAGGCCGTGGACGAGCACGGGGTGGCCAACCCCGAGGCGAAGAAGGGCCGGCGCCGGGCCAAGGTGTCCGGCTTCTTCTACAAGGACAACGTGCCGCTGCCCACCGAGGAGGAGCTCGCCGCGGCGCGCCACCACCTCGAGCACGAGCTCGACGAGGCGGTCGAGGCCGGCTCGAAGGCCGCCAAGGAGATCGCCGGCCAGCAGTCGCACTGACGCGACTCAGGCGAGACCCGCCGGCACGGGCTCGCGCAGGTCCACCTCGAACGCGGCGCGATGCGCGCCCGCCCCGCGGTGCGGCAGGGCCAGCGCCTCGCCGCGCAGGTCGACCAGCCGGACGCCGGGGGTGAACAGCCACCGGGCCAGCACCTGGGTCTCCTCGGGCAGTGCGGCGGTGGCCGGCCGGTGCGGTGCGGGCACGTGCTCGGCGGCGGCCACGACGGCCGCGAGCGGGCCGCTCGGGTCCACGCCCGGCTCGATGAGGGCGGCCCCGGCGAGCCGGCCGTGCCGGATCACGTGGACCTCCCACCCCTGGGCGTCGGTGGGCCTGGCGGCCACGAGGTGCTCGATGCGGCCCAGCACGTCACTGGTCGCGGTCACGTCGATGCCGCGCAGCAGGGCGGCCAGCCGGTCGCGCCAGGCCGCGGCCTCCTCGTAGCGCTCCTGCTCGGCGAGGGCGGCCATGCGCTGGCCCACGCCGGCGACGACCGGTTGCGGGTCCACGGCGAGGGCGAGGCGCGCCTGGGCCACCAGTTGCGCGTACCCGGCCTCGTCGATGGCCCCCACGCACGGCGCCGGGCATCGGCCGAGGTCGGCCAGCACGCAGGCCGAGGCCTTCGGCCGGCTGGACAGGGCCTGGGTGCAGGTGCGCAGCGGCAGCGCCTCGGCGAGGGCCTCCGCCGCGGCCTGGGCCGTCCGGCGGCTGGCGAACGGGCCGACGTAGCGAGCACCCTCGCCGTGGTCGTCGCGCACGCCGGTCACGAGGCTGATCCGCGGGAAGCGCTCGACGGTGAGCTTGAGCCACACGTGGGTCTGCGGCCGGACCGAGCGCCGGTTGTAGCGCGGGGCCCGGGCGGCGATCGTGCGCAGCTCGCGCACCTGGGCCTCCAGCGGGGTCGCGCAGGGCACCGCCACGACCCGGTGGGCCAGGGCCACCATCTCGGTCATGCGCCGGCGCTGCTCGGCGGCGGTGAAGTAGGTGAGCACGCGGCGGCGGATCGAGCGGGAGGTGCCGACGTACAGGGCCTGGCCACCGGCGTCCTCGAACACGTAGACCCCGGGGCCCTCGGGCAGGCCGTCGGCCAGGCCGCGCTTGCGCCGGCGGGCCTCGGGGACCCGGCTGCTGTAGCCCTGCAGCTCGGTCAGGCTGTGCACCCCGAGGTTGCCCACCCGCTCCATGAGGCCGTGCAGGACGTCGACGGTGGCGCGGGCGTCGGCCAGGGCGCGGTGGTTGGGCGTCGTCGAGGCCCGGAAGTGCCGGGCGAGGGTGCCCAGCTTGCAGTTGGGCACCTCGTCGCGGGTGAGCACGTGCCGGGCCAGCCTGGCGGTGTCCAGGACGGGCGGATCGGGCCAGACCATGTCCAGGCGCTCGCAGGCGCCGCGCAGGAAACCCACGTCGTACGGCGCGTTGTGGGCCACGATGACCGCGCCGCGGGCGAACTCCAGGAAGCCGGGCAGCACCGCGGCCAGCGGTGGCGCGGCCAGCAGCATCTCGTCGGTGATGCCGGTGAGGGCACGGATGAACGGCGGCAGGGGGTGCCCGAGGCGCACGAGCGTCTGGAACTCCCCGACGACGGCCCCGGCGCGCACCTTGACCGCGCCGATCTCGGTGATCCCGGCGTCGGCCGGGCTGCCCCCGTCGGTCTCCAGGTCGACCACCACGAACGTGGTCTCGTGCAGCGCGGGGCCGAGATCGTCGATCGTGAGCTGCCCCGGCGCTGCCATGCGCCCCACCGTAGGCAGGGGCCCTGACAACGCCCGGCAACGGCGCGCCGCGACCTCGCCGCGGCCGACCAGCGCGGGCGGGCCAGGTGCGCAGCCGCTCCGGCTGCCCGCTGGTTAGGCTGGCCCCCGCCGATCCCGGCACGGCTGGTGTTCCGGGGCGATCGTGGAGGACCCATGCCCGACCTTCGACGGCCCGACGCCGACAGCCGATGGCGCTGCGCCCAGTGCGGCAACCTCACCCGGTTCGACGTGGTGCGGCGCAGCCGCACGCGCGAGTACTGGCACCTCGACCTGTCGGGGGAGCCGCAGGTCGAGTCCAGCGAGACCCTCGTCGACGAGCTCGAGTCGGTCACCTGCCGCTGGTGCGGATCGGGGGCGGCCATCGAGGTGGTCGCGCGGCCGGATCGCTGAGGTGACCGGCCAGGCGCGGACGCGGCGGGGCGCGCCCGCCCTGCTGGCCCCCGAGCTGCTGCTGGCCTACGGCTGGGTGCTGTCGTTCGCCGCCCTGCAGTGGAGCGTGGTGCGGTTCAAGGTGCCGATCGTGCTGGCCCTGACCGCGGCCGCGATCGGCCTGGCCGTCTGGCAGGTCCGGCGGATCCCGATCGCGCTCACTGTGCCCGCGGTGAGCGTCATGCTCGTCGGCAGCGCGCTGGTCACCGCGACGGTCCCCCTGTTCTCGTACGTGGACGCGGCCGGCCTGGCGGTGGCCCGGGTGATCCTGGTCGCCACGTGCTTGGCCGCCCTGGTGGCGCTGCGGGCGGGTCGGGCCGTGCCCGCGCTGGCCGTCGCGGTCGGGGGCTACCTGGCCATGGCGGTGCTGGTGATCCTGCGCGACCCCGCACCGCGCATCGACGTCTGGGTGACGCTGCAGCAGGCCACGCAGGCGCTGCGCCGTGGCGAGAACTTCTACGCGCTGCAATGGATCGATTCGCCGGGCGTGAGCGACGCGTTCACGTACCTGCCGTGGACGGCCGTGCTGCTCGCCCCCGGGCGGTGGTTGGCCGGGGACGTGCGCTGGGCCCTCGTGGGCTGGACGCTGGTGGCCGTCGCGGCGGTCTGGGCGCTTGCTGCTCGGGACCCGGGCGGACGCTGGCGGGCCGCCGCCGTGGGCACCCTGCTGCTGCTGGCCCCGGGCACCCTGACGCAGGTGGACCAGGCCTGGACCGAGCCGCTGCTGCTGGCGGGGCTGGCCTGGTGGGCCGCCCTGGTCCGCCGCGGCCACGCGGGCTGGGCGATCGTGCCCCTCGCGCTGGCCTGCGCCAGCAAGCAGCACCTGGTGCTGCTGCTGCCCCTGCTGGCGCTGTGGCGCCCGTTCGGGTGGCGCCGGAGCCTGGCCACCGGGGTGCTCGCCGGGCTGCTCGTGCTGCCCTGGTTCCTCGCCGGGCCGGCGGACTTCCTCGACGACACGGTCCTGCTGCTCGTCTCGTTCCACGCAATCCTGTTCGCGAACACCTGGTACCTGCTCGCGCTCAACGTGTTCGGCGTCGAGCTGCCGTTCTGGGTCACCGGGCTGGTGGTGCTCGGCACGCTCGGGCTGGTCGCCCGGACGGTGCACCGCCGCCAGCCCGACCTCGGCGAGCTGCTGCGCTGGATGGCCCTGCTGCTGCTCGTGGCCAACCTCGTGAACAAGCAGGCCTTCTACAACCAGTTCTGGCTGTGCGGCGCGCTCGTCGTGGTGTCGCTGGCCCTGCCGGCGGCGCCCGCCGTGCGAGGTGGGGACGGCGGGCCTGCCGACCTGGTCCGGGGGCGGGCCCGGGAGGCGCCGGCCTGACGTTGTCGGACCCCCCTCCTAGCGTCGGGGAGCACATGCAGGTGCGCCAGGGGCGCGCCGGCGGACGAGGAGGTTGGGGCGTGCTGATCGACTGCAACGGCTGTGTGATGCGCGACATCGCCTGCGGGGACTGCGTGGTGACCGTGCTGCTGGGCCCACCCGAGGCGCTGGACGACTCCGACCAGGTGGCGCTGGCCGTGCTCGCCGAGGGAGGGCTGGTGCCGCCCCTGCGGATGATGCCGGGCCCGCCCGGCAACGGCGGGTCCCGCCGCCGGGTGGCGGATGGGGGAGCCGCGCCCGGCGCGGCCAGCGCATGAGCCCGCGTGGATCGGCGCGGCGCGAGCGTGCTGGGCCACAATGCCCGGATGCGCATCCTGTGCGTCACCAACGACTTCCCGCCCCGGGCCGGTGGCATCCAGGCCTTCGTCCACGGGGTCCTGGTCCGCCAGCCGGCCGGCTCCGTGGTGGTCTACGCCCCGGCGTGGAAGGGTGCCGCCGCCTTCGATGCCGAGCAGGCGTTCCCCGTGATCCGCCACCGGACCTCGCTCATGCTCCCGGAGCCCAGCGTCCTGCGGCGTGCCCGCGAGATCGCGGTCGCGGAGGGCTGTGACCGCGTGGTGTTCGGCGCGGCCGCCCCGCTGGGCCTGCTCGCCCCGCGGCTCGCGCAGGTCGGGGTGCACACCAGCGTGGGGATGACCCACGGGCACGAGGCCGCCTGGGCGCAGTCCCCGGGCACGCGGCAGATGCTGCGGCGCATCGGCGACGGCCTGGACACCGTGACCTACCTGGGCTCCTACACGCGCCGGAGGATCGCCGGGGCCCTGCGCCCGCAGGCGGCCGCCCGGATGCGCCAGCTGGTGCCGGGCGTGGATGCCGACACGTTCCACCCGGACCGCCGGGCCGAGGGCGGGCAGGTCCGCCAGCGCCTCGGCCTGGCGGACCGGCGGGTGGTGGTGTGCGTCTCCCGGCTCATGCCGCGCAAGGGCCAGGACACGCTCATCCGGGCGCTGCCGCAGCTGCAGGCAGCAGTTGGCGACGACGTCGCGCTGCTGGTGGTCGGCGGCGGCCCCTATCGCTCGACGCTGGCGGGGCTGGTGGGCGAGCTGGGCCTGGAGCGGGACGTGGTCATCACCGGGGGCGTGCCGTGGGAGGAGCTGCCCGCCCACTACGCCGCCGGGGACGTCTTCGCCATGCCGTGCCGCACCCGCCAGCGCGGCTGGGACGTCGAGGGCCTCGGGATCGTCTACCTCGAGGCCAGCGCCACCGGGCTACCGGTCGTGGCGGGGGACTCCGGTGGGGCCCCCGACGCCGTGCTCGACGGGACC
Source organism: Candidatus Nanopelagicales bacterium (assembly GCA_025456015.1). Lineage (GTDB taxonomy): Bacteria > Actinomycetota > Actinomycetes > S36-B12 > CAIYMF01 > Prado023. Next base: position 7,653 of record JALOLK010000057.1, on the reverse strand, counting down.
ACCGGCTTCGTCGTCGGCGGCCGGGAGCCCGAGGCCCTCGTGCGCCGGCTCGCCGAGCTGCTCGAGGATCGCGGGCTCGCCGCGCGGATGGGACGGGCGGGCCGGGGCTGGGTCGAGCGGTCCTGGGGCTGGCAGCACTCGGCGGACCGGCTGCACCAGCTGCTGGCCGGTCAGGACCCCGACGAGCCGGCCGGCGCCGGCGAGGGCATCTGAGGCCGCAGCACCAGGCGCAGCGCGAGCACGGCAGCAGCCAGGACCAGCACGATCCGCACGGTCTGCACGGCCACCGCGTACCAGGCGCCCTCAAGCAGGGCGGTGTAGAGCCACGGGTACACCAGATGGGTGGCCAGCCCCGCGGCGACCAGCAGGTGCACCACGCGGCGAGCCCGGGTGCGCGGGTCGGCCAGGCACACCGCGCCCAGGCCGAGCAGCCAGATGAGGTACTGCCCCGAGAACACCCGGCTGGTGACCACGCTGCACACCACGGCCACCAGTGCGACGTCGGCCACCAGTTGCTCCTCGAGCGCGCCGCGCAGCCGCTGCACGGCCACCACCCCCAGCAGGAGCACCGAGGCGAGCAGGCTGGCGCGGGCCACCGCCTCCGTCCCGGCGGCCACCACCTCGTGGGCGCCGAACTGGTAGACCACCGCGACGTCGGCCCCCAGCAGGCGGGCCACCAGGAACGGCCACGCGCCCACCGACTCCACCTGCAGGCCCCGGGAGGCCTGACCGCCGAGGAAGCCGAACGGGTCCTCGCTCGTGACGGCCACGCCCAGCGCCACCACCACCGAGGCCCCCACCGCCCCCAGCAGGGCCCGGGGCAGGTCGGCCCGGCGGACCCCGGCCACGACCAGGGCGGGCCACACCTTGAGCCAGGCCCCGACCGCCGCCAGGGCCCCGGCCAGGCCCGGGCGGGCCAGGCCGAGCAGCACCGCCGCCACCGCGAACGCGGTGGGCACGACGTCGAACCGGGCCAGCAGCAGCGGGCCGGTCACCAGGGGCAGCAGGGCCCACAGCCGACGGCCACCGCCGTGGCCGGTCCGGCTGGCCTGGCGGGCCAGCATGGCCATGATGGCGGCGTCGGCGAGCAGGAACAGCGCGACGAAGCCGAGGCGCTCGCCGGGCAGCGCCGCACCGAGGCGGAACACCGGGCCGGCTAGCGGGGGGTACTGCCACATCGGGTCGTCGGGGAACCGCCCCTGCGCCAGCGGGCCGCTCGCCCAGCCGGCGTAGATGGCCAGGTCGTTCACCTGCTCGGCCCACGGGACCAGCCCGAGGATGATGAGCACCAGGAACAGCCGCAGGACCGCCCAGGCGATCCAGTCACGCGCGGCTGGGCGCAGCCGGCTCACCGCAGCAGCCCCAGGCGCTCGGCCCGCAGGACCGCCTGGCTGCGGCTGGTGACGCCGAGCTTGCGGTAGATGCCGGCCAGGTGCGAACGGGTGGTCGCCTCGGCCACGAACAGCCGGGCCGAGATCTCCCGGACCGTGAGCCCCTCACCGGCCAGGCGCAGCACCTCGTGCTCGCGGCTGGTCAGGCCGGGCTCGGCGGCCCCGGCCCGCCGCCGGCTGCCGGCCAGGTCCGCGGCCAGGAACGCGCCGGGGGAGGCGGCGGCCTGCCGGGTCGCGGCGACCACCTGCTCGGGCGGTGCGGTGAGCGGCACCTGGGCGGAGGCCCCGAGGGCCAGGGCCAGCAGCACGGCCTCGTCGCTGGCCGTCGGGCTCAGCGCGACCACGGCGAGGTCGGGCCAGCGGTCGCGTGCCATCGCCACGACGTTGCCGCTGCCGCGGCCGGGCAGCTCGAGGGAGGCCAGCAGCACGTCGGGCTGGTGGCGGCCCACGGCGGCCAGCGCGGTGTCGGTGTCGGTGGCCTCGGCCAGCACCGCGATCCCGGCCTCGGCGAGGGTGGCCGACAGGCCACGGCGCAGCAGGTGGTTGGCCTCGGCGATGACCACCGCCGGGGCCTGCGGCACGCCCGCCTGCAAAGCCACTGCCCACCCCCTGCCTCCCGCGGTGCGCACGCTAGCGCCCCCCGGCGTCGCCCGATGGCAACGGCTAGCCTGTGCCCCGTGCCTGAGCAGACCCGTTCCAGCATCGTGATCGAGGCCGACCCCGCGACCATCCTGGCCGTCGTCGCCGACGTCGAGGCGTACCCCGAGTGGGCCTCGGGATGCGACCGCGCCCAGGCCCACGGGCACGACGAGCAGGGCCGGCCCCTGTCGGCGACGTTCCATGGATCCATGGGCATGGTGCGCGACTCCTACACGGTGGACTACGACTGGGCCGACACCGAGGTCAGCTGGTGGCTCACGAGGGGTGAGGCCCTCAAGGACCTCCACGGCACCTACCGCTGCACCCCCCGCGAGGACGGGACCACCGAGGTGGAGTACCGCCTCGACGTGGAGCTGGCCATACCGATCGTGAGCATGCTGCGCCGCAAGGGCGAGAAGATGATCGTCGACACCGCGCTCAAGGGCCTCAAGCGGCGCGTGGAGGGCTGACGATGGCGGCCGGGCCGGGCGGCTTCTGGGACGCGCTGCGCGCGTGGGCCGATGGTGCCGGCCTGCTGCAGCCGCAGGACCCGCAGGACGGGCCGCGGCCCCGGGTCCCGCAGGCCGTCTGCGACAACTGCCCGATCTGCCAGGGCGCGGCGACGCTGGACCAGGTGAACCCCGACGTGGTGCACGAGCTCGCCGACCTGGCCCGCGGGGTGGTGCTGGGCCTGGGCTCGGCCCTGTCCAGCGCCGCCGACCAGCGCCTCGGGGACCCCGGGGCCCGCGGTGCGGTCGCCCCCGACGAGGACGACGACGACACCCCGGACGAGCAGGACGACCCCCCGACCACGAGCGGCGCGGGCTAGAGCCGCGCCCCGTCGTCCCAGCCGCTGTCCTCGCGCGCCTCGGGCAGCTGCCAGACCAGCGTGAGGAAGCCCGCCAGCGTGGCAACCGCCGCTGCCACCGTGACCAGCCGCGGGGGGTCCCACCCCGTGAAGGACACCAGGGCCAGGGTCGCCGGTCCGCCGAGCAGCCCGGCCCAGCCCAACCGCTTCAGGGGGGTGCCCTCGGGCAGCTCCGGGGGTGGGGGCGGGACGAAGTGCCCCTCGTCGGCCCAGTTGTCCACGAACGCGCCCGCGTCGGCCTCCGGTGCTGCCGCGGCGGCTGCGGGGCGCAACGGGTCGAACAGGGCGGCCAGGCCCGGATCGACCGCGTCCCCGGCCGCCTCGGGCGGCGCAGGGCTGGCCGATGGGCCGGGCGGCGTGGCCCCGGATCCGGCGTCAGCCAGGGTGCCGTCGGCGCTCAGGTCGGCCACGATGCGGGCCCAGGCGTCCTCGAAGTCGTCCTTGTCCGGCTCGCCGGGCACGGCCTCGGAGGCCCGCGGATCGGCCGGTGCGCGGGCGTCGTCGGCCGGGTCGTCCGCCGGGTCCTCGGGGCGCTGCGCCATGCGGCCCATGGTCGCACAGCGGCCGGGGCGGCGCGGCCCGCCGACAGCCGCCGCCGCGGCTGCCCGCGCACCCCGCACCGGCGGCCCGCGGCCCGTCGCGTTGCCCGTCCGAGCGAGCGTCCCCTACGGTGTGAGCGGCCACGGAAGGACCACCTCATGCTGTACGGGATCATGAAGCACGCCGTCCTCGGCCCCCCGCTTCGCGTCCTGTACCGCCCGCACGTCGAGGGCCTCGAGCACATCCCGGCCGATGGCCCGGCGATCCTGGCCAGCAACCACCTGTCGTTCTCCGACTCGATCTTCCTGCCGCTCGTGGTGGACCGGCAGATCACCTTCCTGGCCAAGGAGGAGTACTTCACCGCGCCCGGCGTCAAGGGCTGGCTGACCAAGCAGTTCATGCACGCGACCGGCCAGGTGCCGATCGACCGGACCGGGGGCCGGGCCAGCGTCGCGGCGATCGGCACGGGCATCCGGGTCCTGCGCGAGGGCCACCTCCTCGGGGTGTACCCGGAGGGCACCCGCTCGCCCGACGGCCGGCTCTACCGGGGTCGCACCGGGCCGGCCCGGATGGCCCTGGCCGCGCCGGCGCCGGTCATCCCCGTGGCGATGATCGGCACCGACCGGATCCAGCCGACCGGCCAGAAGGTGCCGAACCTGGCGCCGTTGGAGATCCGGATCGGCGCGCCCCTGGACTTCTCCCGCTACGCCGGGATGGAGGACGACCGCTTCGTGCTGCGCAGCATGACCGACGAGATCATGTACGAGCTCATGGTGCTCTCCGGCCAGGAGTACGTCGACGTCTACGCCTCGCGCGCCAAGGAGCTGATCCGCCGGTACGGCACCTCGACGCCGACCCCCGAGCAGCTCGCCGCCGCCGCCGAGGGCCGGATGCCCCGCTCGGCCTGACCGGCCGGCTCGGCTCGAGCCCGTCGAGGGCGCGCCCTCAGTGGAAGCGCGCCCAGCCCTTCGACCGCTCGACCGCCACCCGCCAGCGGCGGTGCATGCCCGGGTTCGCCGGCTCCGGCTCGAACCGGGCGTCGGCCGACGCGCTCAGCCGCTGGCTGACCTCCTCCACCGAGGCCCACACCCCCGTGCCGATCCCGGCGGCCAGGCCCGCCCCCAGCCCGGTGGCCTGCAGCTCCCCGGAGCGCACGACCGGCACGCCGAGCTGGTCGGCCTGCACCTGGCACAGGAACCCGTTGGCGGCCGCGCCGCCGTCCACCGCGAGCTGCGGCAGGGCCAGGCCGGCCTCGCGGGTCATGAGGTCCACGACGTCGCGCACCTCGAAGGCGATCGCCTCGAGCGTGGCGCGCACGAGGTGCGCGCGGGTGGTGCCGCGGGTGATGCCCATGATCGTGCCGCGGGCGTAGGGGTCCCAGTCCGGGGCGCCCAGGCCGGTCAGCGCCGGCACGAACACCACGCCGCCGGAGTCGTCCACCGAGCGCGCCATCGCCTCGGTCTCAGCGGCCGAGGCGATGATCCCCAGGCCGTCGCGCAGCCACTGGATGGCCGCCCCCGTGACGAACACCGCCCCCTCGAGGGCGTGCTCCCGCCGGCCGTCGGGGTGCTGCCAGGCGACGGTGGTGAGCAGGCCCGAGCGCGAGGGCACGATCGTCTCGCCGGTGTTCACCAGCACGAAGGAGCCCGTCCCGTAGGTGCACTTGCTGGAGCCCTGCGAGAAGCAGCCCTGCCCGAACAGGGCGGCCTGCTGGTCGCCGAGGATGGCCGCGATCGGCAGGTCCAGGCCGAGGAAGCAGCCCGGGTCGGTGCGCCCGATGGGGCCGTAGCTGGCGACGACCTCGGGCAGCGCGGCCCGCGGCACCCCGAACAGGTCGAGCAGCTCGGGGCTCCAGTCCCCGGTGTGCAGGTCGTAGAGCAGGGTGCGCGAGGCGTTCGACGGGTCGGTGACGTGCTGCACCCCGCGGGTGAGCCGGGCCACGAGGTAGGAGTCCACGGTGCCCACCGCGACGTCGCCGGCGACCACCCGCCGCCACGTCTGCGGGTCCTCCGAGCGCACCCACGCCAGCTTCGTGCCGGAGAAGTAGGGATCCAGCCGCAGGCCGGTCCGCTCGGCCACCATCGGCTCGTGCCCGGCCTCCCGCAACGTCGCGCACAGCCCGGCCGTGCGCCGGTCCTGCCACACGATGGCCCGCCGGGGGGCGCCCATCGTCTCGCGGTCCCAGAAGCAGATCGTCTCGCGCTGGTTGGTGATGCCGACCGCGGTCGGCGGGTCGGCCTGGGCCTGCGGGGTCGCCAGCAGGTCCCGGGTGGCGGCCAGCGTGGCCGCCCAGATCTCACCGGGGTCGTGCTCCACCCAGCCGTCCGCGGGGAAGTGCTGGGGGAACTCGCTGTAGCCGCGGGCCACCACCGCGAGGTCGGCGGAGACCAGCAGCGCGGTGACCCCGGTCGTGCCGGCGTCGAGGGCCAGGATGCTCATGGCCGCTGATGCTAGGGCGCGCGGCTCGTGGCGCGTCGCGGCAGGCGCCTCGGTACGGTGGTCGCCTGCATCCACGCACCGATCTCCCCAGCGAGGAAGGGTCCCGCATGGCCGTCACGAAGGTTGCCCTGCTCACCGCCGGCGGGCTCGCGCCCTGCCTGTCCGCGGCGGTCGGCGGGCTCATCCAGCGCTACACCGAGCTCGCCCCCGACGTCGAGATCATCGCCTACCGCGGTGGCTACCAGGGCCTGCTCAAGGGTGAGGTCATGACGGTCACCCCGGCGGTCCGGGACAAGGCGCACCTGCTGCTCGAGTTCGGCGGCAGCCCGATCGTGAACAGCCGCGTCAAGCTCACCAACGTCGCCGACTGCGTGAAGCGCGGCCTCGTGCAGGAGGGCCAGGACCCCCAGCAGGTGGCCGCCGACCAGCTGGTGGCCGACGGCGTCGACGTGCTGCACACGATCGGCGGCGACGACACGAACACCGCCGCCGCCGACCTCGCGGCGTTCCTGCAGCGCCACGACTACGGGCTGCAGGTCGTCGGCCTGCCCAAGACGATCGACAACGACATCATCCCGATCCGCCAGTCGCTCGGGGCGTGGACCGCCGCCGACGAGGGGGCCGAGTTCTTCTGGAACGTGGTCTCCGAGCACAGCGCGAACCCGCGCACCCTGCTCGTGCACGAGGTCATGGGCCGCAACTGCGGCTGGCTGACCGCGGCGACCGCGGTGTCCTACCGCCGCCTGCTCGACGGCCGTGAGTGGCTGCCCGAGTTCGGCGTGCCCCGCGAGCGCCGCGACGTGCACGCCGTGTTCGTGCCCGAGATGGCGCTGGACCTCGAGGCCGAGGCGGCCCGCCTGCGCCAGGTCATGGACGAGGTCGGCAACGTCAACATCTTCCTGTCCGAGGGCGCCGGGGTGGACTCGATCGTGGCCCAGATGGAGGCTGCCGGCGAGGAGGTGCCGCGCGATGCGTTCGGCCACGTGCGCCTCAACGACATCAACCCCGGCACCTGGTTCGCCGAGACCTTCGCGCCGATGATCGACGCCGGCAAGGTGCTGGTGCAGAAGTCGGGCTACTACTCGCGGGCCGCGGCGGCCAACGAGCGCGACCTCGAGCTCATCAAGTCCTGCGTCGACACCGCGGTGGACACCGCCCTGGCCGGCGGCAGCGGCCTGGTCGGCCACGACGAGGAGCGTGGCGACGTGCTGCGGGCCATCGAGTTCGAGCGCATCAAGGGCGGCAAGAACTTCGACATCGACGTCGCCTGGTTCGGCGAGCTGCTCGAGGGGATCGGCCAGCCCAAGCGCGCCAAGGTGGCCGTCGAGCACTGACCGCGGACGTCAGGCCCGCCACGCTCAACTACCCTTGGGCCATGTCTGTGCAGGATGCCGCGCTGCTCGCCGCGCCCGACGCCACGCGCCGCGGTGCGGCGGCCCAGCAGCCGACCTGGCCCGATCCCCTCGCGCTGGCCGCCGCCACCGCGACGCTGCGGGCCCTGCCGCCGCTGGTGTTCGCCGGCGAGTGCGACCAGCTCACCGAGCGCCTGGCGGAGGCGGCCCGGGGCGACGCCTTCGTGCTCATGGGCGGGGACTGCGCCGAGACGTTCGCCGGTGCGACCGCGGACGCGATCCGGGCCAAGCTCAAGACCGTCCTGCAGATGGCGATCGTGCTCACGTACGGCGCGTCGATGCCGGTCGTGAAGGTCGGCCGCCTCGCCGGCCAGTACGGCAAGCCGCGCAGCAGCGACGTCGAGCTGGTGGACGGCCTGGCGGT
>JALOLK010000056.1 GCA_025456015.1 Candidatus Nanopelagicales bacterium | reverse complement strand
CGGACCGCCGAGGTGGTGGCCTTCGTCGACGACGACGCCGCGGTGGTCCAGGCCGTGCGCGCCGCGGGCTTCCCGGTGCTGCACGCCGACTGGATGGGCACGGCCACCTCCGGCGCCGACGGGGCGCCCGATGCCGGTGCGCCCAGCGCGCAGCAGGTGCTCTTCGAGGCCCAGGAGACCGACGGGCGCACGTGACCCGGAGCGACCCCACCCTCCCCCTGCCCTGAGCCTTCCCCTCCCCCTGCCACCCGGGTGGCGCGGGCGGGGCGGGGGCGGGGGCGGGGCGGGGCGCGGGGCGGGCTCAGGCCTGGGCGGCGAGCGCCTCCACCGGGGGGCAGCTGCAGACGAGGTTGCGGTCGCCGTAGGCACCGTCGATGCGGCCCACGGGCGGCCAGTACTTGTCGGCCCGCAGCCCGGGCACCGGGAACACCGCACGCTCACGCGAGTAGGCGTGCTCCCACGGCCCCACGAGGGCCTCGGCGGTGTGCGGGGCATGGCGCAGCACGCTGTCTGCCGCGGTCACCTCGCCACGCTCCACCTCGTCGATCTCGGCCCGGATGGCGAGCATCGCGTCGCAGAACCGGTCGAGCTCGGCCAGGGACTCGCTCTCGGTGGGCTCGACCATGAGCGTCCCGGCGACCGGGAAGCTCATCGTCGGGGCGTGGAAGCCGTAGTCGATGAGGCGCTTGGCCACGTCGTCCACGGTGATGCCGGTGCGCCGGGTGATCTCGCGCAGGTCGAGGATGCACTCGTGGGCGACCAGCCCGTTGGGCCCGGTGTAGAGCACCGGGAAGTGCTCGGCCAGCCGGGTGGCCACGTAGTTCGCCGCCAGCACGGCCACCTGGGTGGCCCGGGTCAGCCCCTCGGCACCCATCATGCGGATGTAGGCCCAGGGGATCGGCAGGATCCCGGCACTGCCCCACGGCGCGCCGCTCACGGGCCCCACCCCGCCCTCCAGGTCACCGCGTCCGCTGGGCCCGGCCTGGGGCACGAGGGGGTGCGAGGGCAGGTAGGGCGCCAGGTGCGCGCGCACGGCCACCGGGCCGACGCCGGGCCCGCCCCCACCGTGCGGGATGCAGAAGGTCTTGTGCAGGTTCAGGTGCGACACGTCGGCGCCGAACCGGCCCGGCTTGGCCAGGCCCACCAGGGCGTTGAGGTTGGCGCCGTCGACGTAGACCTGCCCGCCGGCGTCGTGGACCATCGCGCAGAGCTGGGCCACCTCGGCCTCGTAGACCCCGTGCGTCGACGGGTAGGTGATCATCAGCGCCGCGACCCGCCCGTCGTGCGCGGCCAGCGCCTCGCGCAGGGCCTCGACGCTGACGTTGCCGGCCTCGTCGCAGGCCACCACGACGACCCGCAGCCCCGCCATCACCGCTGAGGCCGCGTTCGTGCCGTGCGCCGAGGACGGGATGAGGCAGACGTCGCGTTCCCCGCGGCCGTTCGCGCGGTGCCAGGCGCGGATCGCGAGCAGCCCCGCGAACTCCCCCTGCGACCCGGCGTTGGGCTGCACGCTCACCGCGTCGTAGCCGGTGATCTCGGCCAGCATCGCCTCGAGCTCGGTGATGAGCTGGTGGTAGCCCGCGGCCTGCTCGGCTGGGGCGAACGGGTGCACGCCGGCGAAGGCCGGCCACGTGATGGGCTCCATCTCGGTCGTCGCGTTGAGCTTCATCGTGCAGGAGCCCAGCGGGATCATCGAGCGGTCCAGGGCCACGTCGTAGCCGGCCAGGCGGCGCAGGTAGCGCAGCATCGCCGTCTCCGACCGATGGGCCGAGAAGACCGGGTGGGTGCAGTACGGCGTGGTGCGCCGCCACGCCTCGGGCAGGGGTGGGCCGGCGGCGGGCAGCGGAGCCCCCGCGCCGAGCACCTCCGTGACGGCGGCCAGCACCGCCTCGACGTGCGCGGCCGTCGTGACCTCGTCGGTGGTGATCCCGACGTGGTCGGCGTCGACCAGGCGCACGTTGATGCCGCGGGCCAGGGCCGCGGCCGCCACCGCGGCGGCCCGACCCGGCACGACCGCGGCCACGGTGTCGAAGAAGGTCTCGTGGAGCAGCCCGACGCCATGGGAGCGCAGCCCCGTGGCGAGGTCGACCGCGTGGCCGTGCACCCGCTCGGCGATCCGGCGCAGCCCGTCGGGCCCGTGGTACGCGGCGTACATGCCGGCGATGACGGCCAGGAGCACCTGGGCGGTGCAGATGTTGCTGGTGGCCCGCTCGCGGCGGATGTGCTGCTCGCGCGTCTGCAGGGCCAGGCGGTAGGCCGGGGCGCCGGAAGCATCCACCGAGACGCCGACGAGCCGGCCGGGCAGCTGGCGCTCGAGCCCGGTGCGCACGGCCATGTACCCGGCATGCGGACCGCCGAAGCCCATGGGCACGCCGAAGCGCTGGGCGGAGCCGACCGCGATGTCGGCACCGAGCTCGCCCGGCGGGGTGAGCAGGCACAGGCTCAGGGGGTCTGCCGCGACGACCAGGCCCGCGCCCAGGGCGTGCACGTGGTCGGCCAGGGTCGCCAGCGCGTCCGGCGCGGGGACCAGGCCGGTCGAGGACGGCACTGACACGAGGACGCCGAAGCACCCCTCGGCCGGCAGGTCGGCCCAGACGTCGCGGACGTCGAGCGTGATGCCGAGCGGCTCGGCCCGGGTGGCCAGCACGGCCAGGGTCTGCGGGTGGGTGTCGGCATCGACGACGAACCGCATGGCAGCGCTGCGGTCGACCCGGTGCAGCAGGCCCATCGCCTCGGCGGCCGCGGTGGGCTCGTCGAGCATCGAGGCGTTCGCGATGGGCAGGCCGGTGAGGTCCTCGACCATCGTCTGGAAGTTGAGCAGCGCCTCGAGCCGGCCCTGGGAGATCTCGGGCTGGTAGGGCGTGTAGGCGGTGTACCAGGACGGGGACTCCAGCACGTTGCGCCGGATCACCGCCGGGGTGATCGTGTCGTGGTACCCCAGCCCGATCATCGACACGGCCGGCGCGTTGCGGGCGGCGATCGCGCGCAGGGCCTCGGTGGCAGTGGACTCGGTGATGGGCTCGGGCAGGTCCAGCCCCTGCGACCACGCGATCGTGGCCGGGATCGCGGCATGGGCGAGGGCCTCGAGGTCGGCCGGGCCGACGACCTGCAGCATCCGGGCGACCTCGTCGGCGTCCGGGCCGATGTGGCGGTGCGGGAAGGCGTCGGGCTCGCGGGCGGTCGTCACGCGGCCATGCTAGACGCGCCCCCGGGTGTCAGCCGGCGTGGCTGCGACGGCGCCGCCGGGCGGCGAGCTCGTCGTCGGCAGCGGTCGTGGCCGTGCCGGTCGTGCGCTCGGCGGGCAGCGCCGACAGGGTGCCCTCGACCTCCTGCCACACCTTGCCCACGGCGATGCCGAAGACCCCCTGGCCGCCGCGCACGAGGTCGATCACCTCGTCCTCGCTCGTGCACTCGTACACGCTGGCGCCGTCGCTCATGAGGGTCAGGGTCGCCAGGTCCTCGACGCCGCGGGCGCGCAGGTGCGTGACCGCGGTGCGGATGTTCTGCAGCGAGACGCCGGTGTCGAGCAGGCGCTTCACCACCTTGAGCACGAGGATGTCGCGGAAGCTGTAGAGCCGCTGGGTGCCCGAGCCGGTCGCCGGGCGGATCGAGGGCTCGACCAGGCCGGTGCGCGCCCAGTAGTCCAGTTGGCGGTAGGTGATCTCGGCCGCCGCGCACGCGACCGGGCCGCGGAAGCCGACGTCCTCGGGCAGGGTGTGCTGGGGCACGTCGAACAGCGCCCCCTGCACCTCGTGGTGCATCCCGCTGCCCTCACCAGTCATCCGGCGGCCCTCCGTGATCCTGCGACCCATGTAGTTACACGCTGCGCATTCCACGGCGAACCTAGGCCCCCGGGGCACCCCCGTCAACGCTGCCCGATCCGACACGCCGGGGCCAAACTCTCAACCTCGACTTCACCCTTACCCTTGCCTCGCAGCGGCGATGCGGGGACGGGTGGGCTACTGGAAGTCCTGGGGCTCCACCGAGTCCAGGAACTCCCGGAACCGCTCGACCGCCTCGGACTCGTCCTCGGCCTGGTCCTCGGGCTCGACCGGGACCCCGGCCTCCCCCAGCACGGCATCGGCCACCAGCACGGGGGCCCCCGCGCGCAGCGCCAGGGCGATCGCGTCGGAGGGCCGGGCGTCGACGATGGTCCGGCCGTGCTCGCCGAGCACGAGCTCGCCGAAGAACACGCCGTCCTCGAGCCGGGTGATCCGCACCGAGCGCAAGGGCTCCCCGAGCAGCTCGAGCGCTGCAACGAACAGGTCGTGGGTGAGCGGCCGGGGGGGGTTCACCCCCTGCAGGGCCATAGCGATCGCGGCAGCCTCGTTCGGGCCGATCCAGATGGGCAGCAGCAGGTCGTCAGGGCTGCGCACCAGCACGATCGGGGAGTTGGAGGGCATCTCGACCCGGACGCCGACCACCTCGACCGTCACGAACCCATCCACGCCTGCAGCGTAGACCCGGGGGCACCGACCCGCCCGGGGAGCAGGCCGGCAGCCCCGGATGCCCGGCGGCGCCCGCTCAGCGGCCCATCGTGCGCGGCAGCCCGGCCTTCACGAGGGTCACGTGCAGCTGCAGGGCCAGGGCCGCGATCGTGCGGGCAGCCTCCTCGGCGCGAGCCGCGGAGTCCTGCTGGCGGCCCCGCGCCATGGGCAGCACCACCTGCTCGACGAGGGCCAGCTCCCGGTCGGCGGCGAGCTTGAAGGGGCGCAGGTGCCGCGGGCCGTAGCCGTACTGGGCCAGCTCGGCGGCGATCCGGGCGACCTGCAGGGCGGTGGCGTCGAAGGCGGCGGAGCCGCCCATCGTGGCGACCAGGCCGAAGGACTCGAGCTCGCGCAGCACGTCGTTGGCCAGGCCGCTCTGCTCGAGCAGCTCCGCGCGGGACAGCCGCAGCTCCTGGGCGTCGGCGCCGAGGTCCTCGGCGGTCGGGTGGCCCTCGGCGGCCACCAGCGCCCGGGGTGCGGCGGCGGTGCCGTCCAGCGGCGCCGGCTGCAGGCCACGGTCGATCTGGTCGAGGTGCTCGCGGATCACCTTGAGCGGCAGGTAGTGGTCGCGCTGCATGCGCAGGACGTAGCGCAGCCGCTCGGCATCGGCCCGGGTGAACTTGCGGTACCCGGACGGGGTTCGCGACGGCTCGACCAGGCCCTCGGACTCGAGGTAGCGGATCTTGGAGATGCTCACGTCCGGGAAGTCGCCGCGCAGCAGGTGCAGGACCTCGCCGATGCTCAGCAGGCCGTCGGAGGCGCGTGCCGTGCTCATCCCCGGCCGCCGACGAGGAAGACGAAGCGGTACTTGCCGACCTGCACCTCGTCGCCCCCCGCCAGGAGGATCTCCTCGATGCGCTCGCGGTTCACGTAGGTGCCGTTGAGGCTGCCGACGTCGCGCAGCTGCCACCCCTGCGGCGTGCGGCGCAGCTCGGCGTGCCGCCGGGAGACGGTCACGTCGTCGAGGACCAGCGTGGCGTCGTCGGCACGCCCGATGGTGGTCAGGTCGGTGTCGAGCAGGAACGACGTGCCCTCGCTCGGCCCGCGGCGGACGATGAGCATGGCGGTGCCCGGCGCGACCGAGCCCGCCGTGGCGCCGTCCACCGGGCCCAGCGGGCCGGTCGTGGAGATCGGGGCGTCCAGCGACCCGGTCGCCGCGGCGGGGTGCTCGGTGGACGCCTCGGCCAGGGGCGCGCCGCAGTTGCTGCAGAACCTCGCCAGGTCAGCGGCCTCCTGGCCGCACCGTGCGCACGTGCGGATCACGACGACTCCATCCGTTCGGCCCAGCCCCCACCACCCCGCCTCGACCTGAGGTCGAGGTTCATGCCGGGTGCAACCTATCGGACCCCGCCGATCGGGGGTCAACCCCGCGCGGCCGCGCCGTGGGGCGTGGGCGAGGCACACGCCTCGTGAGCGGCTGGGACGAACCGGTCCCAGACCCGGCTCAGGCCAGCCGCGCCTCGTACTGCTCGGCGCTGAGCAGCGCGTCCCACGCCGCATCGGCGTCGGCCGCCGAGGGGCACTCGACGTCAGCCATCCAGCCCTGGCCGTAGGGCTCGGCGTTCACCAGCTCCGGGGCGCCCTCGAGCTCGACGTTCACCGCCGAGACCGTGCCGTCGACCGGGGCGTAGATGTCGCTGACCGACTTGGTCGACTCGACCTCGCCACAGGGCTCGCCGGCCACGACCGCGGCCCCCGCGTCCGGCAGCTGCACGAACACCACGTCGCCGAGGGCCTCGGCGGCGTAGGCGGTGATGCCGAAGCGCAGCGTCGTGGGCCCCTCGCGGCGGACCCACTCGTGCTCCGGGGTGTAGCGCAGGTGGTCGGGGTACATGGCGGCTCCTCGCGGGGTGCGGACCGGCTGGGTGGTCGCGGTGGGCGCCGCGTGCTCAGCGCCCTGCCGGCTCAGCGTAGTCGGGGGTGCCCAGCGGCACGGTGGCGGTGATGTCGAGCTCGTCGCGGCGGTCCAGCTCGAACTGCGCCCCCGCCGTGCGCACCGAGTCGGCCACGCCGCCGGGGATCTCCATGGCCGTGGCCAGGGTCTGCGGATCCCCGATCGCGAGCACGGTGTAGGGCGAGCCGCGGAGCTCGCCGGAGATGAGCACGCCGGACTCCCCCTCGGGCGGGTCGGAGAACCAGGTGTCGACCACGACCCGCTGCTGGGCCACCTCGATGCTCTCCGCACCGGCGTCGCGCAGCTCCTGGACCGCGTCGAGCAGGTCGTTGGCACCGAGCACCCCCTGGGGGTCTCGGATCACCATCCGGATGCCTGGGCCGCGCACCGGTTCGGTGCCGGCCAGCACCTCGAGGGCCTCCAGGCGGCGTTCGGCGGCGGCCAGCGCCTGCTCCGAGGTGCCCGAGGTCAGCACGCCGAGCTCGGCCTGCAGGCGCAGCTGCTCCTGGCGCAGCCGATCGTTCTCCTGCTCGAGGCTGTCGAGGATCTGGACCAGGTCGGCCGGCCGGGCGTTGTCCAGGACGTCCCCGCCGCGGAAGGCCTGCGCCCCGGCGACGAACAGCAGGCCCAGCACGGCGAAGAGCAGGCCGACGACGAGGCTGCTCGTGCCGCGCCAGCGCCACAGCGAGCTCTCGTGGTAGTCCGCCGGCGAGCGGCCCGGTGGATCGGCCGGGACCGGCTGGGCCGGGGGTGGTGGCGTCGCGCCCTCGGGCAGGGCCGCAGCCCCGACCGGCCCGGCTCCGGGCGCGCCGACAGCCTCGTCCGGGGCGGGCGCCTGCTCCTCGCGGTCGGCCATCGCTAGGCCTTCAGCAGGTGCCGACGGATCGCCGCGGCGTTCGAGAAGATGCGCATGGTGAGCACGACGACGACGCCGGTCGACATCTGCGCCCCGACACCGAGCAGGTCGCCGATCCAGACGATCACGGCGGCGACGAACACGTTGCTCAGGAACGAGATCACGAACACGCGGTCACGGAAGACGCCGTCCAGCAGGGCGCGGGTGGCCCCGACCACCGCGTCGAGCGCGGCGACGATGGCGATCGGCAGGTAGGGCTGCAGCCACGCCGGCACGGCCGGCTCGAGCACCAGGCCCGCGATGATGCCGACGAGCAGGCCGGCCAGCGCGATCATCCCTGGTCCCCCTGCGCGTCCTCGTCCGGCTCGATCACCGTTGCCTGCTCCGGCAGTGGCGACGTCGACGCCGGCAGCAGCAGCTCCTGCGCCGGCTCGCTGGTGAAGCCTATGCCGTACTGGGAGGCCACGCCGGCCAGGTAGGCCGCGTCGGCGCCGGCCTCGAAGGCGGCCAGCATCCCCGGCGGACCGATCGCCGCGACCCGGTAGGGGGGCCGCAGCGGGCGGTAGTTCACCAGGATCGCACCGGCCGCCGAGCGGATCGCCGTGCGGGTCGAGACCCGCTGGTCGTTCACGGCGATGGCCTCGGCCCCCGCCGCCCAGAGGCCGTTCACCGCGCGCTGCACGTCGGTGTCGAGCACCCGCTCGACGTCGCTGGGCGCGCCCTGCGCGCCTGCCCGGGCGTCGGTCAGCTCGACGACGGCACCGGGCCCGCGCACGGCGACGTACCCGGTGGCCAGCTCGAGCGCGGCCACCTCGGCGGCCACCTGGGCGCCACCGGCCACCCGGTCGAGCTCGGCGGCCCGTGCCGTGACGACCTCCTCGCGCAGCACGGCGACCTCGCGGGCCAGCGCGGCCTGCTCCCGCTGCTCGGCCGCGATGCGCTCGGCCAGCGCCACGCGCTGGGAGTCCACGGCCGGGGCGTTCAGGATGCGCGCCGAGAAGCCCAGCGCGAGGACGAAGCCGACCACGCCGAGCGCGATCGCCACGACGAGCGCCTGCTGGCCCCGGGACGGCGCCGCGGGCGCGGGCTGGGGGTCGGCGTAGTCACTGGTGACCGCGTCGGCGGTGATGAGCTCGATGAGGTTCAGCCGGTGGCGCGCCGCGGGCGGCTCGACCACCGCCTGCGCCGGCCCGGGTGCGGCACCGGGGTCCTCGGGCGGGACGGGGGCGGCCACGTCAGGCGACCTCGGCCTCGATCACGGCGAACCACTCCGCCAGCAGCGCCTCGGCGCGCCGGTCGGTGCCGGCCTCGACCCACAGCCGCAGGACCGCCTCGACCTCGTCGGGCACGGCGAGCACCCAGCTGCCGTCAGGCTCGCTGATCCGCACCCCCTCGGCGGTGTCGACCACCCGGGACCCGCCGACCTCGACGAGACGGCGCATGACCGCACCACGCCGGCCCCACGGGGTGGGGACCGAGGCCCGCGCCATGTGGGCCAGCGGGATCCGCCGGTCGATGGCCGACAGCGTCAGCTGGGTGCGTGCCACGAGGCCGATGAGGCGCACGAAGGCCGCGATCCCGTCCACGTGCGGGCCCATCTCGGGCACGATGAAGCCGCCCCGGCCGTCCCCGGCGAACACCAGGCCGGGCTGCTGGGCGACCCGGGTCAGCGAGGCGGTCGAGGTGCCCGCCCACACGACGTTCACCCCGTGGTAGGCCGTCACGTCCTGGGCCACGCGGGTGGTGTGCGCGGGCAGGCCGACCACGGCGCCCCGTCGCTCCGCGGCCACCAGGTCGAGCAGCACGAGCAGCGCCCGGCCGTGGTCGAAGGGCCGGCCGGTCTCGTCGACCAGCGAGATCCGCTCCCCGGTCGGGTCGAACCGCACCCCGAGGTCCGAGCGGGAGCTCGACACCAGCTCGGCCAGCCGGGCCATGGCGGCGTGGTAGGAGCGCTGGGTCGAGGTCGGGTGCTCCTCGTCGAGGCGGTTGTTCACGGTCAGCACGCTGATGCCGAGGTTGGACAGCACGCGCGGCAGCACCAGCGAGGCGGCCCCCAGGCCGGTGTCGATCACCACCTTGAGGTCGGCCTCCCCGACCCCCGAGGTGTCGATCGCGGTGGCCAGCTGCACCGCGTACTCGTCGATCGAGCGGTGCGGGGTGTGGATGTCGCCGATCTCCCCGGGAAACGCGCGCCGGAAGTCACGGCGCACCAGGATGCGCTCGAGCCGCTGCTGGTCGGGGACCGACAGGTCCGAGCCGGTGCGGTCGAGCACGACCAGGTCCAGGCTCTCGGGCTCCCCCAGGGTCGTGCGCAGGTACACCCCGCCGTCGGCGGACCGGGCGGCATCGGTGCGCGCGATCGGCAGCGGCGTGATCCGCAGGTCGCGCACGTTGAGCCCGGCCGCGGTCAGCGACCCGGCCAGCGCCCGGTTCATCGCCCGCGCCGCCCGGGAGTGGTCACGCCCCACCGTGACCGTCGAGCCCTTCGGCAGCAGCGTGGCGTACGCGGCCGCGAGGCGGACCACCATCTCGGGGGTGATGTCGAGGTTCACGATCCCGCTCACGCCGCGCGGCCCGAACAGCGAGCGGTGGCTCTGGCCCTCCCAGATGACGTTGTCGTTGACCACCGCACCGGCCTCGATCGTCTTCGCCGGGTACACGTGCACCCCGGCGGCGATCTCGGCCTCCTCCTCGAGCACGCACTGGTCGCCGATCACCGCGCCCTGGTCGATGTGCACCCGTGCCCGCAGCTCGGTGGAGCGCCCCACCAGCGCCGCCTGCACCTCGCAGCCGGTGTCGACGTAGACGCTCGCGTCGAGCACCGAGCCGACGACCCGCGCGCCCCGGCGGACCATCACGTTGCTGCCCAGCACGGTGTTCGGGCCCACCACGCAGTCGCGCTCCACGCTGGCGTGCGGGCCGATGAAGCAGGGCGCCACCACCGTGGCACCGGGGTCCACGCTGGCGCCCTCGCCGAGCCAGACGTGCGGTGCCATCTCGAAGCCGTCCACCCGCACGTCGAGCATCCCGTTGAGGGCGTCGCGCTGCACCGACAGGTAGCTCTCGATCGTGCCGACGTCCTCCCAGTACCGGTCGGAGACGTACCCGTACATGGGCTCGCCGGCGGCCAGCAGCCGCGGGAACACGTGGGCCGACCAGTCCACGACCTCGTCGACCTCGACCAGCTGGAGCACCTTGGGGTCGATGACGTAGATGCCGGTGTTCACGGTGTCGGAGAACACCTGGCCCCAGGTGGGCTTCTCGATGAAGCGCTCGATGCGCCCGTCCTCGCCGGTGATCACATTGCCGAACTGCACGACGTTGGGCTTGCGGGCCAGCGCGACCGTGACCAGCGCCCCGGTACGGGCGTGCACCTGCATGAGGGCCGTGAGGTCGATGTCGGTCAGCGCGTCGCCGGACACCACGAGGAACGGCTCGTCGCCGAGGCCCTCCTCGGCGTTCTTCACGCTGCCGGCCGTGCCCAACGGCACCGACTCCGTGGCGTACGACAGCCGCACGCCGTAGTCGGACCCATCGCCGAAGTAGGTGCGGATGGCGCCCGCGAGGTACTGCACCGTCACGATCGCCTCGTCGATCCCGTGCCGGTGCAGCAGGCGCAGGATGTGGCCCATGATCGGCTCGCCGACCACCGGGAGCAGCGGCTTGGGCACGTTCGTGGTGAGCGGGCGCAGCCGCGTGCCCTCGCCCCCCGCCATCACCACCGCGCGCACGGCTAGCCCCCGGCCGGGATCGGGGTGGCGGCGATCACCTGGCGCGCCTGGCGCAGGTACAGCCACCCGGCGTACAGGTACAGGAAGGCGCCCCACAGGGCCAGCGCCCAGCCGACGATGCGGGCCACCTCGGCCGGGCCCGACGTCGCGCTGACCCCCCACATGAGCAGGGGGAAGGAGGCCATGAGGTGGAAGGTCGCGGCCTTGCCCACGAAGTTCACCGGCAGGCCGGTCACCCCGTGCCGCTTGAGCACGGCCATCTGCAGGGCCAGCACGAGGTCCCGGCCGAGCAGCACCACGACGAACCACCAGGGCACGACGTCGCGGACCAGGAAGACGATCAGGACGGCTAGCGTGGCCAGCCGGTCGGCGATCGGGTCCAGCAGCTGGCCCACGCGCGAGATCTGGTTCCAGCGTCGCGCGAGCATGCCGTCGAAGTAGTCGGTCAGCCCGCCCACGACGAGCACGAGCGCGGCCGCGCCGTCGGCCTCGGGCACCAGCGCCAGCCAGATGAAGACCGGGATGCTCACCAGCCGCAGCACGGACAGGGCGTTGGGCAGGGTCAGGACGCGGTCGGTCTGCACCGCCGTCTGCTGCACCTGCATGCTCGCCCCGCTCGGCCGTCGCTGGTCACCCCGGTGGCGCCAGCCTAGCGGCGCCCTGCGCTCACCAGAGCGTGACTGCGGCCCGGCTGTACGTGGGATCGGCGAGGTTCGCCACGAGCCAGGCGGCGACGTCGGCGCGCGGCACCCGGGAGCCGCCCACGCGACCCTCGGTGAGCACGTGCACCTCGCCGCGCGCGGGCTCGTCGGTGAGTCCCACGCAGCGGGCGATCGTCCAGTCCAGCTCGCTGGCCCGGATGGCCCGCTCCTGGCCGTCGTGGTCCGCGATGGCGTTGCGCAGCACCACCCCGAGCATGGTGCGCACCGGCAGGGGCATCTGGTTGGCCGAGCCTCCGGCGCCGACCGTGCTCACGGCGAGCAGCCGCGTGCCGGCGGGCAGGGCGGCCACGATGGTGCTCACGCACTCGGTGATGACCGTGGAGCGGCCCAGCGAGCTGCCACCGATCGCGCTGATCACCGCCTCGGTGCCGGCCACCGCCCGGCCGACGGCCTGGGGGTCACGGGCGTCGCCGACCTCCACGTGCACGCCGGCGGGCGGGCTGCCCAGCTTCGCCTGGTCGCGGACCAGCACGGTGACGTCGTGCCCGGCGGCCACCGCCTCACGCATCGCGGCCCCGCCCACGCCACCGGTGGCCCCGAAGATCGTCACGCGCATGGTGAGTCCCTTCAGCGTCCGGTGAACGTGGCCCGGCCGGGGCCCTCGGCGAGGAAGGATGCCATGCCGATGCCCCGGTCGTCGGTCGCGAACAGCCCGGCGAACTCCAGCCGCTCGATCTGGCACCCGGTGGCCAGGTCGACCTCGAGGCCCAGGTTGATGGCGCGCTTGGCCGCCGCGAGGGCCAGCGGGGCACCGGCCGCCAGCTGGGCTGCCAGCGCGAACGCGGTGGCGTGCACCTCGGCGTCGTCGACGACCCGATCCACCAGGCCCATGGCCAGGGCCTCCTCGGCCCCGACGTGCCGACCGGTGAGGATGAGGTCCTTGGCGCGCGAGGGCCCGATGAGCCGGGGCAGGCGCTGCGAGCCGCCGAGGCCCGGGATGACGCCGAGCAGCACCTCCGGCTGGCCCAGCTTCGCCCGGGTGCCCGCGACCCGCAGGTCCGCGGCCAGCGCCAGCTCGCAGCCCCCACCCAGCGCGTAGCCGGTGATGGCCGCGATCACCGGGCACGGGATCGCCGCGACCGCCTGGAACGACTCCTGCAGCAGCTTCGAGCCGGCCTCCATCTCCTGGTAGGTCATCGCGGCCATCTCCTTGATGTCCGCGCCGGCGGCGAACATGCGCTCGCCCCCGTGGATCACGACCGCGCGCACCTGGGGGGCATCGGCGATCCAGCGGGCCGCGGCGAGGATCTCGCGCTGCATCGCCAGGTTCAGGGCGTTGACCGGCGGCCGGTCCAGGCGCAGGGTCGCCACCGCGCCGTCGAGCTCCACCCGGGTCAGCTCCCCCGCCAGAACCACCTCGGCTGCCATCCGGCCCACCCCTTCGCGCTGCCCCGGCTCGCATCCCGGGGGTCCCCGGCGCCGTCGCGGCGAGCGTAGCCCCGGCGGGGCCGCGCGATCCCGGCGGGCATGTCGCGGGCTGGGATCGGCGAGCACGGGTACCCTTCGTGCGTGCACGGAGCGGTGGAGGGCGTGACCGGGCCGGCCGGGGATGGCCCGGCCTCGGTCCGGGAGGTGACGCGCGGGTACGAGCGGCTGCCCGACGCCTGGCCCGGGACCTGGGACCCGCTCGGGGTCACGCTCGACGCCAACGGTGCGAACGTGGCGATCTGGGCCGAGGGCGCGCAGGCCGTGGACCTCTGCCTGTTCGACGACGACGGCGCCGAGCGCCGCATCGCCCTGCGCGAGACGACCTTCCACGTCTTCCACGGCTACGTGCCGGGGATGCGCGCCGGGGACCGCTACGGGTTCCGCGTGCACGGGCCCTGGGACCCGTGGCGGGGCGACCGCTGGAACGCGGCGAAGCTGCTCATCGACCCCTACGCGCGGGCCATCGACGGCCCCTACGTGCCGCACCCGGCCACCCGCGGCCACGTCGGCAACGACGACACCGTCCGCGACGACCAGGACTCGGCGGCCTACGTCCCCCGCTGCGTGGTGGTCGGCGACGACGGCTTCGACTGGCGCGGCGACACCCGGCCGAACATCCCGTGGACCGAGACCGTCATCTACGAGGCCCACGTCAAGGGCTTCACGATGCGCCACCCCGGGATCCCCGAGCACCTGCGCGGCACGTACGCGGGCATGGCCCATCCGGCGGCGATCGAGCACCTGCAGCGGCTTGGCGTGACCGCCGTCGAGCTGCTGCCCATCCACCACTTCATCAGCGAGGACCACGTCCTGGCCCACGGCCTGGTGAACTACTGGGGCTACAACACCCTGGGCTTCTTCGCCCCGCACGCGGCGTACAGCGCGTCGGGCACGCGCGGCGAGCAGGTCACCGAGTTCAAGGCGATGGTCCGCGCACTGCACGCCGCCGGCCTCGAGGTCATCCTCGACGTGGTCTACAACCACACCGCCGAGGGCAACGAGAAGGGCCCGACGCTGTCGTTCCGCGGCATCGACAACCACGGGTACTACCGGCTGAGCAACGGCCGGCAGTACGCCGACTACACCGGCTGCGGCAACACCCCGGACGCCTCCCAGCCGCACGTGCTGCAGCTCATCATGGACTCGCTGCGGTACTGGGTGACCGAGATGCACGTCGACGGCTTCCGGTTCGACCTCGCCAGCGCGCTGGCCCGCTCCTTCCACGACGTCGACATGCTCGGCTCGTTCATGTCCACGATCCAGCAGGACCCCGTGCTGCGGACCGTCAAGCTCATCGCCGAGCCCTGGGACATCGGGGCCGGGGGCTACCAGGTGGGCGAGTTCCCCCCGCTGTGGACCGAGTGGAACGACAAGTACCGCGACTGCGTCCGCGACTACTGGCGCGGCTTCGGGTCGCTGTCGGAGCTGGGCTGGCGGCTGACCGGCTCGGCGGACCTGTACGCCTCGGAGGGGCGCCGGCCGTTCGCGTCGATCAACTACGTGACCGCGCACGACGGCTTCACGATGCGCGACCTGGTGAGCTACTCGCACAAGCACAACCAGGCCAACCGGGAGCACAACCGCGACGGCACGGACAACAACCGCTCGTGGAACCACGGCGTCGAGGGCCCGACGGACGACCCCGACGTCCTGGCACTGCGCGAGCGCCAGATCCGCAACCTGGTGACCACCCTGCTGCTGAGCACCGGCGTGCCCATGCTCACCATGGGCGACGAGATCGGGCGCACCCAGGCCGGGAACAACAACGCCTACTGCCAGGACAACGAGGTCTCCTGGGTGGACTGGGACCTGGCCCCCTGGCAGCGCGACCTGCTGGCGTTCACCGCCGGGGTGGTGCACGTGCGCCGGACCCACCAGGCGTTCAAGCGCAAGTACTACTTCGACGGCAGTGCGCCGGATGCCGGCGCCCCGAAGGACCTGGCCTGGCTGCGCGGCGACGGCCAGGAGTTCACCGAGGGCGACTGGCACTTCAGCGACAACCGGCTCGTGGGCATGTACCTGTCCGGGGACCTACGCATGCGCGGGGCCCGGGGCGAGCCCCTCGTCGACGCCCCGTTCCTGCTGGTGCTCAACGGTGCCCCGCACGCCGGCACCTTCCTGCTGCCGGGCCAGCCGTTCGGCACGGACTACCAGGTCGTCGTGGACACGGTGGCGGGCTTCGCGGGCGAGCACGGCCACACCCGCACCCACGGCACGGCGCTGCCCATGCCCCCCTTCAGCGCGAAGCTGTTGCGCGTCGTCAACCGCTGACCCCCAGGACGGCGTCGAGCCCTCCCCGATCGCCGGGGAGGGCTCGCACGGGTGCCGCGAGCGTCAGGTGGGCAGGCGCTCGCCGGTCTCGGCGTCGAAGAGGTGGACGTGGCCGGGGACGGCCTGCAGGTTCAGCACGCTGCCCCGGGCCGGGTGCTGGC
>JALOLK010000055.1 GCA_025456015.1 Candidatus Nanopelagicales bacterium | reverse complement strand
TGAAAGGGCGGCGTCCTGGGCCGCTAGACGATGGGGCCGGGACTGGTGCTGCCTGTCCGGTGCCGAGGCGTCTGGCTCGGGGACGCGCAGCAGCATACGTGAGCGGCGCGCGATTTCCCAACTCGACCCGGGTCCCGCCCCGGGGCCCTGTGCCGGCCGGCGTCGGCGCATGGAGGAGGATGGAACGATCCCGGCAGCCGCACCACCGAGGAGCCCGCCATGGCCGACCGCCTGAGCCCCCTGGACGTGTCGTTCCTCTACATGGAGGAGGACACCACCCCCATGCACGTGGGCGGCGTGGCGATCTTCGCGCTGCCCGAGGAGGGGTTCGACTACGAGCGTCTCGTGCGCCTGATCCGCGACCGGATCGGCCTCGTGCCGCGCTACCGCCAACGGGTCCGATGGGTCCCGGGCCACCTGGCCAACCCGGTCTGGGTCGACGACGAGCGCTTCGACGTCACCTACCACGTGCGCCGCTCCGCCCTGCCGCGCCCGGGCACCGAGGAGCAGCTGCACGAGCTCGTCGCGCGCATCATGGGACGCCCCCTGGATCGCTCGCGCCCGCTGTGGGAGATGTACCTCGTCGAGGGCCTCGAGGGCGGCCGGTTCGCCGTCATCAGCAAGACCCACCACGCGATGGTCGACGGGATCGCCGCGGTCGACATCGGCCAGGTGATCCTCGACGACTCCCCGCAGCCCCGCGCGGTGCCCGCCGATGACTGGCGACCGGTGCGCGAGCCGAGCTCGGCCGAGCTGGTGGTCGACGCGGTCACTGAGATCGCCCGCTCGCCGAAGGCGGTGGTCGAGACCGTGCGCACCGGCCTGGTCGACGTGCACGAGACCGCCACCCACATCGGGCGCAACCTGGTCGGCCTGGCCGCGGCCGCGCGCACGATGTCCCGCCCGGCCCGCAGCGGTCCGCTCAACGCGGCCATCGGCGGGGCCCGCCGCTACGCCACCACGACCACCCGGCTCGAGGACCTCAAGCGGATCAAGGCCGCGCACGGCGGCACCATCAACGACATCGTGCTCACGATCCTGGCCGGGGCGCTGCGCGCGTGGATGATGACCCGCGGCGAGTCCGTGACCGCGCGCAGCTCGGTGCGGGCCATGGTCCCGGTGAGCGTGCGCACGGCTGATGACACCTCGGGCAACCAGATCGCGGCGTTCCTGTGCGACCTGCCCATCGGGGAGCCCGATCCGGTGATCCGCCTCGAGCGGGTCCGCTTCGAGATGGACATGCTCAAGGAGAGCGGCCAGATGCTCGGCGCGACCGCGCTGGTGGGCGTGGCGTCCTTCACTCCGCCCACGGTGCACTCGTTGGGGGCGCGGGTGGTCTCGGCCATGTCCAGGCGCGTGTACAACGTGGTCATCACCAACGTGCCCGGCCCGCAGTTCCCGCTGTACGCCGCCGGGGCCCGCATGCTCGCGGCCTTCCCGGTGGTGCCGCTGGCCCGCGGGCAGGCGGTCTCGATCGGGTTGACCTCCTACGACGGCACCGTCTGCTTCGGCCTGAACGCCGACCGCGAGGCGATGCCCGACGTCGAGGTGCTCGCCCAGTGCATCGACGACGCGGTCGCCGAGATGCTGGCCACCCTGGCCCCGAAGCCGCGCCGCCGACGGTCCGGAACCGCCACCGCATAGGCCTCCTGCGCGCCGGTGTCGCACCCGGCGAGGGGCCGCCGGGTGGGCGTGGCCCGGGAGTACGCTGGAAGGTGGCACGGCGCCGGGGGTACCACCCCCGGTATGCCGCCGTATGTCGTGATCGTGTCCGGGTACCTGTACAGCAGACCGGGAGGTGAGGGCGGTGGGCGAGGTGCGCGCACGTCGCCGCGGCCTGGTCCTCGGTGGCGGTGGGGTGCTCGGGGCGGCGTGGGCCGTCGGGGCGCTGGCCGCCCTCAAGCAGGTGCACGGGTTCGAGCCGAACGAGGCCGAGGTCATCGTGGGCACCTCGGCCGGCTCGGTGCTCGCCGCACTGCTGGGCGCCGGCGCCACGGTGGAGGAGCTCGTCGCCCAGGAGCGTGGCGACAAGGTCCTCACCGGCCCGATCGCAGGCTTCTCCTGGGACATCCAGGCCGTCACCGGTGGGTCCCGACCGGGCCGTCCACGCCTGCAGCCGGGCTCGCGCCAGCTCATGCGGGTCGGCCTGGGCCGGTTCCGCCGCATGCCGCCGACCGCGGTGCTGTCGGCCTTCCTGCCCACCGGCAGCAAGACGCTGGACCGGATCGGCCACCTCGTGGAGGGCTTCACGCCCATGGGCGAGTGGTCGCCGCACCCGAACGTGTGGATCGTCGCCATGGACTACGACTCCGGCCGACGGGTCGCCTTCGGCCAGCCGACCGCGCCGCCCGCGCCGCTGTCGCAGGCGGTGCAGGCCTCGTGCTCGATCCCGGCCTGGTACTCCCCGGTGGAGATCGACGGCCGGCGCTACGTGGACGGCGGGGCCTGGTCGGCCACCTCGGTGGACCTCGTGGCGAACATGGGCCTGGACGAGGTCTACGTCATCGCCCCGATGGTCAGCTTCTACCTGGACCGGCCCGACCACCTGCTCGCCCGGCTGGAGCGCACGTGGCGGGTGCAGGTCACCAAGCGCTGCCTGGCCGAGGTGGAGAAGGTGCGTGCCGGCGGCACCGACGTGACCGTCGTGGGCCCCGGCGCCGAGGACCTGGCCGCGATCGGGGGCAACCTCATGGACTTCGAGAAGCGCCTGCACGTGCTGGAGACCTCGATCCGCACCTCGCTGCAGGCCCTGCGCGACCCCGACCACATGGGCCCGGACCACCTGTCGTCGGCGGGCTGATGCGCGCCTACTGCCCCGTGCCGGCCGCCGGCCTGGCCGCCCTGCTCGCCGACGGGACGCTGCCCGGGCCGGTGCACGCCTGCGTCGTGGACCCCGCCTGGCGGGCGGGTGACCCGGAGGTCGACGAGGAGCAGTGGGAGTTCGAGGCCCAGGAGCAGGCGGCCGGCTCCCTCGATGACGACCGTGGTGCCGTGCTCGCCGTCGACGTGCCGGTCCCCGACGGCGCCGAGCCCCTCGACGGATGGATCGACCTGCCCGGTCCGATCGTGCTGCGCGACGTCGCCGCCGTGCTCACCACGGACCTGGCCTGGTTCGGCGTCCAGGAGCTGCCGGGGCTGCTCGAGCGCTGAGCCGCCGGGCCCCCGACCACGCGGGAGCACCAGCAGGGCCGGGCGCGGCGACCCTCCCGTCAGGGGGCCTCGTCGCTGCCGGGCTCGAGCTCGCGTCGCCGGTGGTCGCTCACCGCCTTGTCGGCCTTGCGTTCCAGCCGCTTGCGACGCTCCTGCACCTCGCTGCCGCGCATCACGACCAGGCGCAGCAGGTGCAGGCCGGTGCCGAGCATCACGAAGACGGGCCACGGGAAGCCGCCCCCTGCCGAGGTGACCCACCAGATCACCCAGCAGACCAGCGACGCCGAGAGGAACCCCCAGGCCGCCTCGCGTCGGTCCGATTCGTAGGCCGCCACCGCTCGCGCCTCGAGCGCGGCGGACTCCTCGACCCTGGCCGGCACGCGTGCGGCCGGGCCCGGGTCGGCGACGAGGTCGTGGATGAGCACCGGGAGCTCCGAGAGGGTCCTGGCACCGAGGGCGGCGTCGCTGCGCTGGTCGAACTCCTCGCGCGTGAGCCTGCCGTCGGCGTACGCACTGCCGAGCGCGCGGTGGACGACCTCGCGATCGGCATCGGAGGCGCGCAGGTCGCCGTGCTGGGGGCTCCGCGGATCGACCGCGAACTCGTCCCAGATGGACTGCGGGGCCACGCGAGCATGGTAGGCCGCGCGCTGCATCGTTGGGTCGCGACGACGCCCGGCCTGCTCGGCTCAGCCAGGTTCGACGCCGTCGGCGGTCACGGTCGGACCGTCCGCGTCCCGGTCCTCAGGCGCCCGGCGACGCCCCGAACCACTCCGGCGCGATCTGCTGCTCCTTGCGCAGCGCACGCATGAACTGCTCGCCGACGACCGCCTCGAGCTTGCCGCCCACGAGCGGCACGGAGGCCCGCGAATGGATGACGACCTCGAGCACCGAGCCCATGCCGTCGGGACGCAGCAGCAGCGTGCCCTCCACGGCCATGGGCGCCCCGCCGAAGCTGGCCGTGACGGTGCCGTGCCGCGTGCCGTCCAGCTCGGGGTGGCCCCAGCGGTGCACCTCGTCGACCTGGATGTGCTCGCCGACGAACCGCTTGGCCGCGGCCGGGATCTGCGCCGGCAGCTTGCGCGAGGAGCTGATCGTCCACCCCTGCCCGTCCTCGGCGACCTCGGCCGAGACGTCGAAGGACGCCATGTGCTCGTGCTTCCACACGACGTACGTGGCGTCGGACTGCGCGGCGAACACCACGTCGGGGGCGGCGTCGAAGTGCATCGCGCCGTCGTAGCGCTTCGCCATGGGTCGGGGTCCTCTCGGATCGCGCGCGGCCCGATGGGGCCGGGGGTGCACGGGCGATGCTAGGCACCGCGGCGGTGCGGCGCGCGATCCCGCGCCGTCCGCGGCCCCGGCTCGGGTGCATCGTCGAGCCGCGGGACCCGGTGCGATGCCGGCGCCCGCGCGTTCCGCTCGACCACGCGCCGGGGGCCGTGCCAAGGTGAGAGGTCGGGGCGGATGCCCGCGGCGCCGGCGCTCGTCCGCGGTTCGCTGCGCCACGGCGGGTCCGCTCCGCCGCCCCGCGGAGCAGGCGCTCGCCAGCGGAGCAGGCGCGAGACAGGGAGGTCGTCGTGGGCGTGGGGTTCGCCGAGTGGCATGCCTGGTCGTCGGCGCGTGACGAGCGGCTGGCGGGCGTGTTCTACCGCCACGTCGACCCCGGGGACCTCGCCGGTCGGGACTCCGAGGCCGTCGTCGGCGCGCTCACCCACGCGATCGCCGCGGCCCACGAGCGCCTCCCCGGCCAGGCCGTCGTGCGGGTCACCAACCCCACCCGGGCCGAGGCCGGTTGGACGGTCGGGCGCACGGTCATCAACGTCGTCACCGACGACATGCCGTTCCTGGTGGACTCGGTCACCGCCGAGCTCAACCGGCTGGGCCTGGGCCTGCACCTCGTGGTGCACCCGATCGTCGCCGTGCGCCGCGACGAGGCCGGCCGGCTGGTGGCCGCCGAGCCGCCCGCCCAGGGCGACAACGCCGAGCCGGTCCTGCCCGCCACCGACGACCTCGACCTGCTCGAGTCGTGGATGCACCTCGAGGTCGACTGGCAGCCCGACCCCGAGCAGCGCACCCGGATCGAGCGCTGCCTGGCTGCCGTGCTCGACGACGTGCGCCGGGCCGTGCACGACTGGCCGCGCATGGTCGCCGAGGCCCGCGGCCTGGCCGCGCAGCTCGTCGCCGAGCCGCCGCGCGGCGTGCCCGCCGAGCAGGTCGGGGAGGCCATCGAGCTGCTGAACTGGCTGGCCGACGACCACTTCACGTTCCTGGGCTACCGGCAGTACCGCCTCGAGGGGATCGGCGGCGGGGACGAGGACCTCGCCCTGGTCGCCGAGCAGGGCAGCGGCCTGGGCCTGCTGCGCTCCCAGCGCCCCGAGTCGGTGTCGTTCGCCGACCTGCCCCCGGCCGTGCGGGCCCGTGCCCGGGAGCCACGGCTGCTCATCATCACGAAGGCGAACAGCCGCTCGACCGTCCACCGCCCCGTGCACCTGGACTACATCGGCATCAAGCGGCTGGACCGGGCCGGCCGGGTCGTCGGCGAGCACCGCTTCATCGGGCTGCTGTCGGCCTCGGCCTACACCCAGTCGGTCGAGGGGATCCCGGTGATCGACCGCAAGGTCCGCTGGATCCGCCAGACGCTGGGCTTCGCGCGCGGCTCGCACGGCGGCCGCGACGTCATGCAGTTCCTCGAGACGTTCCCGCGCGACGAGCTGTTCGCCATCGAGACCGACGAGCTCGTGACGATCGCCGAGGCGGCGCTGAGCCTCAAGGAGCGCCGGGCCACGCGGCTGTTCGTGCGCCACGACCAGTACCAGCGGTTCCTGTCCTGCCTGGTCTACCTGCCCCGCGACCGGTACACGACCGACGTGCGCCTGCGCATCCAGGAGGTCCTGCGCGAGGCGATCGGGGGGGCGAGCGTGGACTACACCGCGCGCGTCACCGAGTCGGTGCTGGCCCGGCTGCACATCGTCGTGCGCATGCCGCGCGGGCAGGCCGTGCCCGCCGACGTCGACGTGGCGGCGCTGGAGGCGCGCATCGCCGAGGTCGTGCGCTCGTGGGACGACCACCTGGCCGCGGCCCTGCTCGTCGGCAGCACCGAGGCCGCGGTCCACCAGGTGCTGCGCCGCTACCCGCAGGGCTTCCCCGAGGCCTACCGGGCGGTCACGAGCCCGGCCGAGGCGGTGGCCGACCTCGCCGCCTTCGAGCGGCTCTCCGCGGACGAGCCGCTGCGGGTCTCGCTGCAGCCGGCCACGGCGGGCAGCGGCGGTGCGGCCAACGCCCGGCTCAAGCTCTACTCGCTGCGCGACATCTCGCTGGCCGAGGTGCTGCCGGTGCTGTCCAGCCTGGGCGTGCAGGTGGTGACCGAGCAGCCCTACCGGTTCGTGCGGACCACCGACGAGGACCAGCCCGGGGGCGCGTTCCTGTTCGACTTCGGGCTGCGGGCGACCGGGACCGGCCGGCTGGGCCAGGTGCGCACGCTGTGGGAGCAGGCGTTCGTGGCCTGCTGGGACGGCCGCGCCGAGGCCGACGGGTTCAACGCGCTGGTTGCGGAGGCCGGCCTGGACTGGCGGCGCATCTGGGTGCTGCGCGCCTATGCGCGGTACCTGCGGCAGGCGGGCTCGGCGTTCAGCCAGCAGTACATCGAGGGCGCCGCGCTGGCCAACCCCCGGATCGCCAGCCTGCTCGTGCAGCTGTTCCACGCCCGCTTCGACCCCGACCTGGTCGGGGACCGGGCGGCCCAGTGCGCGGCCCTGTCCACCCAGATCACCCGGGCGCTGGACGACGTGGCCAGCCTCGACCAGGACCGGATCCTGCGCGGGTTCCTCGGCCTGATCGAGGCCACGCTGCGGACCAACCACTTCCAGGCCGACCGCCCGGCACTGGCGGTCAAGCTCGAGCCACGGCGCATCCGCGACCTGCCCGAGCCCCGGCCGCACTTCGAGATCTGGGTGCAGTCCCCGCAGGTGGAGGGCGTGCACCTGCGGTTCGGCAAGGTGGCCCGCGGCGGGCTGCGCTGGTCGGACCGCCCGGAGGACTTCCGCACCGAGATCCTGGGCCTGGTGAAGGCGCAGGCGGTGAAGAACGCCGTCATCGTGCCGGTGGGGGCCAAGGGCGGCTTCTTCGCCAAGCAGCTGCCCGACCCGTCGGACCGGGAGGCCTGGCTGGCCGAGGGCATCGCGTCGTACCGCACCTTCATCGGCTCGCTGCTGGACGTCACGGACAACCTCGTCGGCACCGAGGTGGTGCCCCCGGCCCGGGTCGTGCGCCACGACGAGGACGACCCGTACCTGGTCGTGGCCGCCGACAAGGGCACCGCGACGTTCTCGGACATCGCCAACGGGGTGGCCGCGCAGTACGGCTTCTGGCTCGGCGACGCGTTCGCCTCGGGTGGCTCCGCCGGCTACGACCACAAGGCGATGGGCATCACCGCGCGCGGGGCGTGGGAGTCGGTCAAGGCGCACTTCCGCGTGATCGGCCCGGACATCGCGGTCGAGCCGTTCACCTGCGTGGGCATCGGGGACATGAGCGGCGACGTGTTCGGCAACGGCATGCTGCTGTCGTCGACGATGCGCCTGGTGGCCGCCTTCGACCACCGGCACATCTTCCTGGACCCCGACCCGGACCCGGCCGCGGCGTTCGCCGAGCGCCAGCGGCTGTTCCGGCTGCCCCGCTCGTCGTGGGCCGACTACGCGGCCGACCTGGTCTCCCCCGGGGGCGGGGTCCACCCGCGCACCGCCAAGGCCATCCCGGTGAGTGCCCGGATGGCCGAGGTCCTGGGCCTGCCCGGGCCAGCCACGATGGCCCCGAACGAGCTGCTGCGCGCCATCCTGGCCGCACCCGTGGACCTGCTCTGGAACGGCGGCATCGGCACGTACGTGAAGGCCAGCACCGAGGGCAACGCCGAGGTGGGCGACCGGGCCAACGACGCCATCCGCGTGAACGGCGCCCAGCTGCGCTGCCGGGTCGTCGGGGAGGGCGGCAACCTCGGCCTGACCCAGCGCGGGCGCATCGAAGCCGCCCGGGCCGGGGTGCGGCTCAACACCGACGCCATCGACAACTCGGCCGGCGTGGACACCTCCGACCACGAGGTGAACCTCAAGATCCTGCTCGACCGGGCGATCGCGGCCGGCCAGCTGGACCCGGTCGAGCGCGACCCGCTGCTGCGCTCGATGACCGACGAGGTCGCCGCCGACGTGCTCGCCGACAACATCGACCAGAACATCCTGCTGGCCTTCGAGCTGCAGCACGCGACCTCGATGCTGCCAGCGCTGGGCCGGCTCATGCGGGCGCTGGAGCGCACCGCGGGGCTGGACCGCGCGCTCGAGGCGCTGCCCGACGATGCCGCGCTGGCCGCGCTGGCCGCCGAGGGCGCGGGCCTGACCAGCCCGGAGCTGGCCGTGCTCGTCGCGTACACGAAGCTGGACCTCAAGCGCGCGCTGCTCGACTCGGCGGTGCCCGACGAGCCGTTCACCGAGCCGTGGCTGCACGACTACGTGCCCGCGGCGCTGCGTGAGCGGTTCGCCGAGGGCCTGGCCGCGCACCCGCTGCGCCGCCAGATCATCACCACCGGCCTGGTGAACGAGCTGGTGAACCGGGGCGGCATCACGTTCGCGCTGCGGGCGGCCGAGGAGTCCGGCGCCGGGCCAGCGGAGATCGCCCGGGCCTTCGCGGTCAGCTGCGGGGTGTTCGACCTGCCCGACCTGTGGCGTCGCATCGACGCCCAGGAGGGACAGGCGCCGACCACCGCCCTGAACGCGCTGCGCGCGGAGGTGCAGCGGCTGCTCGACCGGGCGACCCGGTGGCTGCTGCAGACCCGCGGCGGCACGCTCGACGTGCCCGGCGAGGTGCAGCGGTTCCGCGGCACGGTCGAGGCGCTGGCTGCCCAGGTGCCGACCTGGCTGGTGGGCGTCGAGCGCGAGCGGCTCGACCGGCGCACCGCCGACTTCGTCGGGCTCGGCGCGCCGGCCGACCTCGCCGGCGAGGTTGCGGCGCTGCTCGACATCTTCTCGCTGCTCGACATCGTCGAGGTGTCGCGGCGCACCAACGAG
The DNA here is from genome assembly GCA_025456015.1 of Candidatus Nanopelagicales bacterium. Taxonomy (GTDB): domain Bacteria; phylum Actinomycetota; class Actinomycetes; order S36-B12; family CAIYMF01; genus Prado023. Next base: position 6,506 of record JALOLK010000055.1, on the reverse strand, counting down.
GACCCGGCCGTGGTCGGGGGGCTGTACTTCACGATCTCCGAGCGCTACGAGGTCGACCGGTTCCTGGGCCGGATCACCGCCCTGCCGCGCGGGGACCGGTGGGCCGCCCTGGCCCGCTCGGCCCTGCGCAGCGACCTGTACGGGGCGCTGGCGCTGCTCACGGCGCGGGTGGTGCGGGCCACGCCGGACGGCGGTCCGCCGGCCGCTCGCGCGGAGATCTGGGAGGAGCGCTACGCGGAGGGCCTGGGCCGTGCCCGCGCCACGCTGGCTGAGATCGGCCAGCAGGAGACGTTCGACCTGGCCACGCTGTCGGTGGCCATGCGGGTGATCCGCACGCTGGCCCAGCAGGGCGGCTGACGCTCCCTGTGCCCCAGATGCTCCCGTCCGGTGGGTCTTCTCCCGTCCGGACGGGAGAAGACCGTCCCCACGGGAGACTCTGGGTGCAAGGTGGGCGGCCGCGGGGGATGGGGGTGGGCGGCCGCGGGGGATGGGGGTGGCTGCGAGCGGGTGGGGAGGGGCTCGCGCGCCGGTAGGCTTGCCGGTCATGGCCATCGACTTCCCCGCCGAGCTCGCCGAGCTCGAGTCCACCCTCGGGGGCATCGAGGCGGTCCTGGACCTGCCGGCGATGCGTGCCGAGGTCAGCGAGCTCGAGCAACAGGCCTCCGCACCGGACCTGTGGGACGACCAGGCCGCGGCCCAGCGGGTCACCTCGCGGCTGTCGTTCGTGCAGGGCGAGCTGCGCAAGGTCGGCTCCCTGCGCCAGCGCCTCGATGACCTGCCCGTGCTCGTCGAGCTCGCCGAGGACGAGGGCGACGCGGAGTCGCTGGCCGAGGCCGAGAAGGAGCTCGGCGAGCTGCGCCAGGCCATCGGCGAGCTCGAGGTGCGCACGCTGCTCTCCGGCGAGTACGACCAGCGCGAGGCGCTCGTGACGATCCGCTCCGAGGCCGGTGGCGTCGACGCCGCCGACTGGGCCGAGATGCTGCTGCGGATGTACACCCGCTACTGCGAGCGGCACGGCTGGTCGTTCGAGGTCTACGACATCTCCTACGCCGAGGAGGCGGGCATCAAGTCCGCGACGTTCGCGGTGAAGGCGCCGTACGCGTACGGCACGCTCTCGATCGAGCAGGGCACCCATCGGCTGGTGCGGATCAGCCCGTTCGACAACCAGGGCCGGCGGCAGACCTCGTTCGCCGCCGTCGAGGTGCTGCCCGTCACCGAGCAGACCGACCACATGGACATCCCCGAGAACGAGATCCGCATCGACGTGTTCCGCTCCTCGGGCCCCGGCGGGCAGAGCGTGAACACCACCGACTCGGCGGTGCGGATCACCCACATCCCCACGGGCATCGTGGTGAGCTGCCAGAACGAGAAGAGCCAGATCCAGAACCGGGCCGCCGCCATGCGCGTGCTCGAGGCGCGGCTGCTCGAGCGCCGCCGCCAGGAGGAGCGCGCCGCGATGGACGCCCTGAAGACCGACACCTCCGGCTCGTGGGGCAACCAGATGCGCTCCTACGTGCTGCATCCGTACCAGATGGTGAAGGACCTGCGCACCGAGCACGAGACGGGCAACACCTCGGCCGTGCTCGACGGCGAGATCGACGACTTCATCGAGACCGGCATCCGCTGGCGGCGCACGCAGCAGTCGGCCGCCTGAGGCACCTCGTGAGGCTGCCGCCGGGCGGCGCGTCGCGGCCACGGACCCGACCTGACCCGGCCCGCGCCGGAGCCGCCGTACACTGGCCGCACGGCCCGGGGGGTGGGTACGGCCGCCGCATCTGGTTCGGGAGAGTGCTCGAGTGATCCGCTTCGCGAACGTCACCAAGCACTACCCCACGCAGATGCGCCCGGCCCTCGACGACGTCAGCCTCGAGATCCTCAAGGGCGAGTTCGCCTTCCTGGTGGGGGCCTCGGGCTCGGGCAAGTCCACGTTCCTGCGGCTGGTGCTGCGCGAGGACCGGCCCACGAAGGGCTCGGTGCACGTGGCCGGCAAGGACCTGGGTCGGCTGCCGAACTGGAAGGTGCCCCACCTGCGCCGCCAGATCGGCGCGGTCTTCCAGGACTTCCGGCTGCTGCCCAACAAGAGGGTCTACGAGAACGTCGCGTTCGCGCTGCAGGTGATCGGCCGGCCCACCGCGCACATCCGCACGGTGGTGCCCGAGGTGATCGACCTGGTCGGCCTGGCCGGCAAGGAGCAGCGCTTCCCCGACGAGCTCTCCGGCGGCGAGCAGCAGCGTGTGGCCGTGGCCCGGGCCTTCGTGAACCGGCCGATGATCCTCATCGCCGACGAGCCCACCGGCAACCTCGACCCGGCCACCAGCGTGGGCATCATGCGCCTGCTCGACCGGATCAACCGGACGGGCACCACGGTCGTCATGGCCACCCACGACGCGGCGATCGTGGACCAGATGCGCAAGCGCGTCATCGAGCTCGAGCACGGCCACGTGGTGCGCGACCAGACCCGCGGCGTGTACGGGGTGGCCCGATGAGGGTCCGCTTCGTGCTCGGCGAGGTGCTCACCGGGATCCGCCGCAACCTCACGATGACGGTGGCGGTGGTCATCACGGTCGCGGTGAGCCTGGCGCTGTTCGGCGCCGGGCTCATGGTGCGCTCGCAGGTCGACCTCATGAAGGACTACTGGTACGACAAGGTCCAGGTGTCGGTCTTCATGTGCGGCACGACCTCCACGGTCCTCTCGTGCGCCCAGGGCCCGGTCACCCAGGCCCAGCGCGAGGAGATCCGCGCCGACCTCGAGTCGCTGCAGCCGCTGGTCGAGGAGGTCTACTACGAGTCCTCGGCCGAGGCCTACCAGCGCTTCGCCGAGGACATGAAGGACGCCCCGATCCTCGAGAGCATCACGCCCGAGGACCTGCCCGAGTCGTTCCGGGTGAAGCTGTCCGACCCCACGAAGTACGACGTCGTGGCCAGCGCGTTCATCGGTCGGCCCGGTGTGGATCGGGTCGCCGACCAGCGGGCCGTGCTCGACACGCTCTTCGCGATCCTCAACGGGTTCCAGACCGGGGCGCTGGTGATCGCCTCGCTCATGCTGCTGGCCACGGTGCTGCTGGTGGCCAACACCATCCGGGTGGCCGCGTTCAGCCGGCGCCGGGAGACCGGCATCATGCGCCTGGTCGGGGCGTCGAACTTCTACATCCAGCTGCCGTTCCTGCTCGAGGCGGCGCTGGCCGCGATGATCGGGGCGTTCGTGGCCATCGGCCTGCTCGCGCTGCTCAAGGCGATCCTCGTCGACGGCGTGCTCACGCCGAGCTTCCAGTTCACCAGCTTCGTGGGGTGGGACGTGGTGGCCCAGGTCTCGGTCATCGTGTTCGTGACCGGGGTCGCGCTGGCCAGCGTGGCCGCGCTCGTGACGCTGCGCCGCTACCTGCGGGTGTGACCGCGGCGCCCCGCCGGCTATCGCGTCGCTCAAGCGGGTGGTGCCATGGCGCCGATGTTCCCGAACAGGGGGGTCTGCGCGGTACGCTGCAGATGACTGTGCTCTCGCGCTGCTGCGCTGAGGGCTGCTGGGAGTGCCGGTCGACGGTGCGAGGATGAGGAGCGGTGCCATGCGAGCACGACGCGCCATCGGCGTCGCGCTGTCGGCCGTGCTCACCCTCGGCGTGGTCGCCCTCGGCCCCGCGAGCGCGGACACCGAGGAGGACAAGGCGAAGGTCGACGCCGCGGTGGCGGCGGCTGGCGACGACCTCGAGAGCGCCAACGCCGAGGTGCGTGAGGCGATCGCCAAGCTCCAGGAGGCCAAGGAGAAGCTGCCCGCGGCACGTGCCGCGCTGGCCGAGGCGCGGGCCGCCGCGCAGGTCGCCGAGGAGGCCGACCTGGCTGCGCAGGCCGAGCTCGAGCAGGCGACGGCCGCGGCGATCCGCGCCGAGCAGGAGCGGGCCGAGGTCGAGTTCCAGATCCAGGACCTGCAGAGCCGGGTGGGCAACCTGGCCCGCGAGGTGTACCAGAACGGCGCGTTCGCCGACTTCGACCTGCTCATCACGGCTGCCTCGCCCACCGAGCTCGCCGACCGCGCTGCGGCGCTGGCCGCGGTCTCGCGGGTGAACAACCAGACCCTGGCGCGCATGGGGGAGATCCGCGCCGAGCTGGCCCTCAAGGAGGCCCGGCTCGAGGTGCTGCGCATGAAGGTCGACGAGAAGCGCCAGCTCGCGGCGATCGCGCTCAAGGAGGCGAACATCGCCCGCGACCGGGCGGCCGCCGCGAAGGCGCAGGTGGACCTGCTCGTCGCCCAGCGTGCGACCGCGCTCAACGTCGCCTCCGCGAACCGTGCCAAGGTCCTCAAGCAGTACAAGACCGTGCAGGCCGAGCAGCAGCGGATCGCCGCGCTGCTGGCCAAGGAGGCCGCTGCCGAGGCAGCCCGGCTCGCCGCAGGGACGGCCCCACGGTTCGTCCCGACCGAGGGTGACGGGTTCATCTGGCCCCTGCAGGGGGTGCCGGTCGGCCAGGGCGTGGGCCCGCGCATCCACCCGGTCTACGGCTACCGCTCGTGCCACACCGGCGTGGACCTCGGGGCGCCGTCGGGCACACCCATCAGGGCCACGGCCGCGGGCATCGTGCTCATCAACGCCTCGGGCGGGCCGTACGGCAACCACACGCTCGTGTCGCACGGCAACGGGCTGTTCTCGATGTACGCCCACCAGTCGCGGTTCGGGGCCGAGGAGGGCCAGGAGCTCAAGCAGGGCGACGTCGTCGGGTACGTGGGCAGCACCGGGTACTCGACCGGGCCCCACCTGCACTTCGAGATCCACGTGGGGGGCAAGCCGTACGACCCGATGGGCTGGTTCGGCGGCGAGAAGGTGCCGGTCAGCTGCTGATGGCCCGGGAGCAGGGGCGGCGGATGGTCGCCCAGAACAAGAAGGCCCGGCACGACTACCACCTCGAGGCGACGTACGAGGCGGGCATCGCGCTGGTCGGCACCGAGGTGAAGTCGCTGCGCGCGGGTCGGGCCTCGCTGGTCGACGCCTTCGGGCAGTTCAAGGACGGCGAGCTGTACCTGCATGGGCTGCACATCCCCGAGTACGCCCAGGGCACCTGGACCAACCACGCCCCCCGGCGGGTGCGCAAGCTGCTGCTGCACCGCAACGAGCTGGAGAAGCTCGAGCGCCAGTCCCGCGAGGGTGGGTACGCGATCATCCCGCTGTCGCTGTACTTCAAGGACGGGTACGCCAAGGTCGAGATCGCGCTGGCTCGGGGCAAGAAGTCCTACGACAAGCGGGCGACGATGGCCGAGCGCGATGCCCGCCGTGACATCGCGAGGGCGATGGGCGCCCAGCACAAGCGCGGCGAGGCCTGAGGCCCCTGCCTGCCCGTGCCGGCCCTGCGGTCGACGCCGGTGACAGTGTCGGCGGGGGCGGGTACCCTTGAGGAGCCGGTGCGCCGGTGACAACTCAACAGGGGGTGACAGGTTTCGACGTCGGTCGTGATCGACGGGAGAAGCGGGCCGAGGATGGCGGACATCTCGTAAACGATCTGCCAACCAATAAATGCGAACACCAATCGCAATGCTCTGACCCTCGCCGCCTGAGCGAGGCCACTGAGCCGTCAGACCGGGTGCGTCTCCGCCCCGACTCTGGCGTCATCCAGGAGACTCCACCAACTCACCCGGTGACGGGGTGACACGGGACATCTGACAGTCGCTGGGCCGTGTTCCGCGTGGTGCCACACCAAGCGCGGAGGCCGAGAGCACACGAGCGTGGCTGCGCCCGGAGAAGACCCGAAGAGACACCGATGGACCCGGGTTCGATTCCCGGCACCTCCACCATGGGCGGTTAGCTGAAATTCCGCATATGGGTTAGCTGAAATAACTCGCGGACTTCGGCTGGCCGCCTTTCCCTTTCCGAGTCTCGTGGGGTCAGATCCCTTTCATCCCCATCGCTGGGGGTGAGGGCTGCTGTGCTTCACCCCGGCACGTGGGACTGAAGCACGGACAGGACGCCCACACCGCCCAGATAGGCGCAGGACAACCTGTCGCCCTTGAACTCGTTCACGACTCTGGGAGTCCACACGTAGTGGCAAGTCCGCGTCGTCATGGGTACGGCATCTCACTCAACGACAGACGGGGGCGTAGGGGATCGTGGGCGGGAAGCGGGCCCATTTCGGCCTTGGTGGGTTCGATCGTGGTGAGGTGCCAACTGGCCCCGGCCCCCACAGGACACTGCCCCGGCGCTCAGCGAGCACACCCGACGTCATGGATGCGGCGACCTCAGGGCTGGGCGCCCTGCGCCTGGTGGTCCGCCGGCTGCTCCAGGACCTTGAACACGGCGGATACCTCCTCGCGGCCATACCCTGCTGCCATCGCCTTCTCGAAGAGCGCGGAGGTGAACATGGGGAACCCGGCATCGATCCCGCTGTCCCTGGCATGCTGGGCGAAGCGCCGGATGGCTGCGGCCCAGAGTTCCAATGGCGCGGAGGTCTCCTGGTAGCTTCCCGAGCGGATGTTCTCGACGAGCCATTCCTCATATCCCTTGCCCTGCGCTGCGAGCACCTGGCCGAAG
>JALOLK010000054.1 GCA_025456015.1 Candidatus Nanopelagicales bacterium | reverse complement strand
GAGTCGTTGATCCCGATGATCGGCCAGCCGTTGCGCAGGGCCAGGTCCATCACCTTGATGATCTTCTCGCCGAAGACCTCGCCCAGGGAGCCGCCGAACACCGTGAAGTCCTGGGCGAACACGCACACCGGACGGCCGTCGAGCGTCCCGTGGCCGGTGACGACGCCGTCGCCGTACGGCCGGTTGCGCTGGCCGCCGAAGTTGTAGGAGCGGTGCCGCGCCAGGTCGTCCATCTCCACGAACGAGCCCTCGTCGAGGAAGTGGCGCAGCCGCTCGCGGGCGGTCATCTTGCCCTTGGCGTGCTGCTTCTCGATGCGGGCGGCCTTGCCGGCCAGGATCGCCTCGTGCCGGCGGTGCTCGAGCTCGGCGAGCTTGCCCTCCGTGGTGGTGTGGTCGATCGCCTCGGCAGCCGGGGCGGGATCGGGCGCGGTCGCAGTCATGTCGTCCTCCTCGTGCCGCCGCGGCCGCGCTCGCGCAGCCGTGCTGGGGGGCCGGTCGTGAAGTACCTTATCCCCGTGTCCGACGCGCCCCTCGGGCCGGTCAACCCGGTCCCCTCCCCCCTCGTCCCCGGCCCCGACGGCCGCCCCCGATCCAGTGGGGTGGCCTACCTCGAGGGCTGGCCGGTGGACCTGGGGACCGCGGCGGTCGTGAAGAGCATCCGCAAGGGCGGCGGCTCCTGGCGCAGCGTGACCGTGTTCCCCGAGCTGTCCTCGACGAACAGCGTCGGCCAGGCCCTGGCGGCGGCCGGCTGCCCGACGGGCGTGGTGATCGTGGCCGACCTGCAGACCGCCGGCCGGGGCCGGCTGGATCGCACCTGGGAGGCCCCGGCGGGCACCTCGGCGATGTTCTCGGTCGTGCTGCTGCCCGGCGGCGAGGACCACGAGTGGGGCGTGCTGCCGCTGCTGGCCGGCGTGGCCGTGAGCGAGGCCGTGGAGTTCGTCACCGGCGTGCGGGTGGGCCTGAAGTGGCCCAACGACCTCGTCCTGCGCGACGAGGACGCGCCGAGCGGGCGCGGCGGCAAGGTCGGCGGCATCCTCGCCGAGCGGGACGCGGCCACCGGGGCGGTGATCCTCGGGGTCGGGGTGAACGTGGACCTCGCCGAGGCCGACCTGCCCGTCCCCAGCGCCACCTCCCTGACCCTGGCCGGGATCCCCCGGCCGCGGCGCGCCAAGCTCATCGGTCGCGCCCTGTCGCGCATCGAGCACTGGTACACCGCGTGGGACGCCATCGGGGCCGACCCCGAGGCGCTCGACCGCCTGTTGGGCGGCTACCGGGACCGCTGCACCTCGATCGGCGCACAGCTGCGGGTGGCGCGCCCGGGTGCCGAGGACCTGGTCGGCACCGGGGCGGGCATCGGCCCGCGCGGCGAGCTGCTGGTCGCGGTGGCCGGTGGGGACGCGGTGCCCGTGGTCGTCGGCGACGTGGTGCACGCCTCGGCCCGGTGACCGAGCCGGCGGACCCGCGCGCCGAGGCGCTGGGCCGCATCACCGCGCTGCTGCTCAACGCCCCCGTGGCGCTCACCCGCGACGAGGCCTCGGCCGCCGCGGGGCTCACCGTGGAGCAGGCCCGGCCCTACTGGCGGGCGATGGGCTTCCCGGACGTCGGGGGCGACCAGGTCGCGTTCACGAGCACGGACGTGGCCGCCCTGCAGCTGCTCGTGGGCTGGAACCGCAGCGGGCTGCTCGACGAGGCCCGCACCCTGGAGATCGTGCGCAGCCTGGGCCAGACCGCGTCGCGCCTGGCCGACTGGCAGGTGGACACCATGGCCCGGCTGCTGGCCGAGGCCGACGAGCCGGTGCCCCTGGACCGGGTCGGCGAGGGGATGGCCGAGGTGCTGCCCGGCCTGGAGTCGCTGCTGGTGCACGCATGGCGCCGGCACCTCGCGGCCGTGGTCGGCCGGGTGCTGGCGCTGGCCGAGGCCGGCCCGGGCGACCCCGACGGGCCGACGCCGGAGGCCGGCGAGGCGACGGGCACCGTGGGGTTCGCCGACATCGCCGGCTTCACCCGGCTGGCGCGCGTGCTCACCGACGAGGCGCTGGCCGCGATGGTGTCCGCGTTCGAGACCGGGGCGGCCGACCTCGTGGCCGCGCACGGCGCACGGCTGGTGAAGACCCTCGGCGACGAGGTGATGTTCGTCGCCGACGAGCCCGCCGACGCCGTGGCCATCGCCCTGGCGATGCACGCCCTGCGCCCGGCCGGCGAGCCGATGCGGCTGCGGATCGGGCTGGCCACCGGTCGGCTCATCACCGTCATGGGCGACTACTACGGCGAGACCGTGAACCGGGCCAGCCGGCTCACCGCGATCGCCCGGCCCGGCGGCACGATGATCGACCCCGCGACCGAGGAGGGGCTGGGGCCGGACACGACCTACGTCGTGCGCCACCATCGCCCGCGGGCCGTGCGGGGGATGGGCCTGGTGCGGGCCTCGTCGGTCGCCCTGCCGCGCTGAGCGCGCCGGCCGTCCGCCACCGCCGCCTCGTGCGGCCAGCGTCGGGTCGCCGGCGGCGCGCCCCCCACCGCAGATCCTCCCGTCCGGTGCATCTGCTCCCGTCGTGACGGGAGCAGATCGGCGCCGCGGGAGAACCCTTGGAGCGGAGGGTGGCGATCTGACCGGGCGGCGGGAGCGTGGCGCGCAGGGCGGTTCAGGCGGCGTGGGTGGCGCGGGCCGGCTCTGCCGGCGCCGCCGTCTCGGGGAACACCCACGTGCGGTAGACCCAGAACCGGAACAGCGTGCCCAGGCCGACGCCGATGATGTTGCCGCTGATGTTGTCGGCCAGCTGGCTGTCCAGGCCGAGCAGGTAGTGCGAGGTGAACAGGCACGCCCACGAGATGAGCAGGGCCGCGCCGTTCGTGGCGAAGAACAGCACCGTCTCGCGCCGGTAGCCGGTGCGGGCCCGGTCGCGGTAGGTCCAGTGCCGGTTGGCCAGGAAGGCGAAGGTGGTCGCCGCGATCACGCTGATGCCCTTGGCGGTGAGCGGGCTGTCGGGCAGGACGGTCGCGCGCAGGATGTTGAACAGGCCGACGTCGATCACGAACGCCATCGCCCCGACCGTGCCGAACTTGGCGACCTCGCTGCCCAGGCGGCGCGCAGCAGCCCCGACCCCGGTGCTCGCCGCTCGCGCGTCCAACTCCACCACCTGTGCCATGACCTGCCACTACCCCCCGCAACCGTGCTCCACACCGGCCGGTGCTGTGAAGTGTCTCACCGCCGCGGACTACCGTGGGAGCCAGCAGCGCGCCGGCTGCCCACCGTCCGGAGGTGCCCCGTGACCCTTGCCCTGTCCGCCGAGCACGAGCAGCTGCGCAAGGTCGTGCAGGAGTTCGCCCGCGAGGAGGTCGCCCCGGTCATCGGGGAGCACTACCGGCGGGGTGAGTTCCCGCTGGGGCTCGTGCGCCGGATGGGCGAGATGGGCCTGTTCGGCCTGCCCATCCCGGAGCGGCACGGCGGCATGGGCGGGGACTACCTCGCCCTGTGCGTGGCCATCGAGGAGCTGGCGCGGGTCGACTCGTCGATCGCGATCACGCTCGAGGCCGGCGTCTCGCTGGGGGCGATGCCGATCCTGCGCTACGGCACGCCGGAGCAGCAGGCGCAGTGGCTGCCGCGCCTGGCCGCCGGGGAGGTCCTCGGGGCGTTCGGCCTCACCGAGGCCGGCAGCGGCTCGGATGCGGGCAGCGTGCGCACCACGGCCGTGCTCGACGGCGACGAGTGGGTGATCAACGGGTCGAAGTCGTTCATCACGAACTCGGGCACACCGATCACGGGGCTGGTCACGGTCGCCGCGCGGACGGGCACCCGCCCGGACGGCCGGCCCGAGATCTCGGCCATCATCGTGCCGTCCGGGACGCCGGGCTTCAGCGTCGCCCGGGAGTACGACAAGGTGGGCTGGAACGCCTCGGACACCCACGAGCTGGGCTTCACCGACGTGCGCGTGCCGGCGGGGAACCTGCTGGGGGAGCGGGGCCGGGGCTACGCGCAGTTCCTCGCGACGCTGGCCGAGGGCCGCGTGGCGATCGCCGCGCTGGCCACGGGCCTGGCCCAGGGCTGCGTGGACGAGTCGCTGGCCTACGCCGGCTCGCGGGAGTCCTTCGGCCAGCCGATCGGCACCCGGCAGGCGGTCCAGTTCATGATCGCCGACATGCAGGTGCGCGCCCACCTCGCCCAGCTGGCCTGGCGGCAGGCCGCGGCGCTCATGGTGGCCGGCCAGCCGTTCGCCCGGGAGGCCAGCATCGCCAAGCTCTACTCCTCGGAGGCCGCGATGGACAACGCCCGGGCCGCCACCCAGGTGCACGGGGGGTACGGCTTCACGATCGAGTCCGCCGTCGGCCGGTTCTACCGCGACGCGAAGATCCTCGAGATCGGGGAGGGGACCTCGGAGGTCCAGCGGATGCTCATCGCACGCGACCTCGGCCTGCCCGTGGCATAGGTTGGGCAGCGTGTACGAGATCACCCGCGCCCCCCACCCGGACCTGCCCGAGTACGAGGCCGTGACGCTGGTCTCCCCGGCCAACGTCACGGCCACCTTCGTCCCGGGCGTCGGGATGGTCTGCTCGTCGATGACCCACGACGGCGAGGAGATGCTCGGCCAGCGGTACGGCCTGGCGGGCTACCTCGAGACCGGCCGGACGTTCGGCGTGCCGATCCTCGCGCCGTGGGCCAACCGGCTGGGCCGCATGGCCTATGCGGTCGTGCACGAGGGCGGCGGCGTCCGGCGCATCGACGTGAACCCGAACACCCCGCACCTGCGCTTCGACGCCTTCGGGCAGCCGATCCACGGGCTGCTGCGCGGCAGCCCGGACTGGCAGGTCGTCGAGGCCGAGGCGGGGCCGATGGAGGCCACGATCACCGCCACGCTGGACTTCGACCAGCGTCGGATCGACTTCGCGGCGTTCCCCTTCGAGCACCGGATCGACTTCAAGGCGACCCTGCGGGCCACCTCGCTGACGTTCAGCACCGAGATCCACGCCATCGGCCAGGACGAGGTGCCGATCGCGTTCGGCTGGCACCCCTACCTCACGATCCCGGGCCTGGCCCGCAGCGAGTGGGAGGTGTACTTCCCATTCACGAAGCGCTGCCCGCTGGGCCCCACGCTGCTGCCCGAGGGGACCCGCGAGGACGTCGAGCCGATCATCGGCAAGCTCGGGGACCGGCGCCTCGACGACCTGTTCGCCGACGTCGCCAACGGCACGACCGCGTTCATCCGCGGCAACGGCCGGCGCATGTCGATCCGCTTCGACACCGGCTACGACTGGGCGATCCTGTACGGCCCACCGCACCGCGACCACATCTGCGTGGAGCCGATGACCGCGGCCAGCGACCCGTTCTCCGGCCAGGACCCGATGGAGGTCGTGCCACGGGGCAAGTCGTTCCGGGCCGCGTTCACGATCTCGGTCGACCGGACCAGCTGATACCAGCCCCACCCCGGGCGCCCCGCCCCACCCCACCCCACCCCACCACCCCTCGTCCTCCCTCCGTGATCCATTCAGGTTGTGGTTGCTAGAGCAGCCACAACCTGAATGGATCACGGAGTGGTGGGAGGCGGGGTGATACCGAGGGGGGCGCCGAGCTGCTCGGCCCAGCCCTCGACGCGCCGCCGCAGCGCGTCGGTGCGCTCCAGCGGGTGCGCCTGGGCACCGGCGCTCTTGCTCAGCTTGGCCCCGCTGGGATCGGTGAGCAGCGCGTGGTGGCGCAGGTCGACCCGCGCGAACGCCCGCGCCGGCAGCAGCGCCGCGAGGTGCAGCTGCAGCGCCGAGGAGTCGAGCAGGTCGACACCCCGCACGATCGCCGTGACCCCGAGCGCCTCGTCGGCCAGCACCGAGCCGAGCTGGTAGGCGGGCAGGTCGTCACGGCGCCAGAGGACGTGGTCGCCGGCCGGCACCGGCAGGCTCGTGGCGGCCCGAGCAGGCCCCGGAGCCGTCCGCACGACCAGGCCGTCGGGCACGTGCAGGCGCAGGACCGTCCCGCCGGGCTGCAGCGGCAGGCCGAGCGCCCGACACCCGGCCGCGCACCCGCCGGCGACCAGGTCCCGACGCGAGCACCGGCAGGTGAACACGACCTCGGGATGCTCGGCCCACAGGCGCTGCGCCGTGGCCCGGAAGGCAGCCGCGTGCCGTGCCATCGACCAGCGCGCGTGGAAGTCGGCCGGGTCGGTCGGGCCGTCGTCGGGGGTGATCCCCAGCCAGGCGAGGGTGTCGAAGACGTCGGCGAGGTAGGCCTCGCGCGCCCGTCCCGTGTCGAAGTCGTCGACGCGCAGCAGCAGCCGGCCGCCCGGCGAGCTGCGCGCCAGCCATGCGGTGAGCAGCGCATTGACCGCGTTGCCGACGTGCAGGTGGCCCGAGGGCGTGGGGGCGATCCGGGTGACGAGCACCGTCAGATGGGCGTGGGACCGGTGTCGGGGTCGCCCGGGCCTGCCTGCGCCGCGGCCGCCTCACGGGCCAGTCGCGCCTCCTCGGCCACCTGGCGCGCGGCCTGCTCGGCTGCCTGGCGCTCCCGGCGCTTGCGCTCGCGCCGGCGCCTGCGCTCCTGCTTGTCCACCTCGGGGTCGTAGACGGCCTCGTAGGCGTCGACCACCGCGTTGGCCTCCCCGTCCATGACGATCCGGCCCTTCTCGAGCCAGATCGCGCGGTTGCAGGTCAGCCGCACCACGCCCAGGGAGTGCGAGACCAGGAACACCGTGCCGGCCTCGTCGCGCAGCTCCATGATGCGCTGCTCGCTGCGGCGGCGGAACTCCGCGTCCCCGGTGGCCAGGGCCTCGTCGATCATGAGGATCTCGTGGCTGGTCGAGGCCGCGATCGCGAACCGCAGCCGGGCGGCCATGCCCGAGGAGTAGGCGCGCATCGGCAGGCTGATGAACTCCCCGAGGTCGGCGAAGTCCACGATCCAGTCGCGGCGCTCGAGGGCCTCCTCCCGGGTCATCCCCATGGCCATGCAGCCCAGCAGGATGTTGTCCTCGCCGGGCAGGTCGCGCATGAGGGCCGCGTTCACACCGAGCAGCGAGGGCCGCCCGGAGGTGTAGACCGCACCGGACTCGGCGGGCAGCAGCCCGGCGATCGCGCGCAGCAGGGTCGACTTGCCCGACCCGTTGCGGCCGATGAGGGCGATGGCGTCGCCCTCACGGGCGACCATCGAGACCCCCCGCACCGCGTGCACCTGCTTGAAGACCTGCCCGCCGCCCTGGCCGCCGAGGATCCGGCGCAGCGCCGAGGAGGCCGAGCCCGAGCCACCCTGCACGACCAGGCGGTAGACCACGTGCAGGTCGTCGCAGATGACCGTGGGGGCTGGGTTGTCGTCCGGAGGTTCCCAAGGGGCGTCCGGCAGCCCGGGTTGGGTGGGCACTGCGGCGGGGTCAGCCACGGGAGTAGGACTCCTCGGCCCGGTAGAACACGACGAACCCCGCCACGAGCGCGGCCAGCGCCCAGCCGGCCGTCACCCACCACAGCCACCCCGGGGCGCTGTAGCTGGTCAGCAGCGCGTCGCGCATGAGCTCGATGAAGCCGGTGAGCGGGTTCAGGTAGAGCACGGCCTGGACCCACCCGGCCAGGTCGGCGGCGAAGACCGGGATGCTGAACATGACCCCGGACACGTAGCGCCAGGTCTGGATGATGAACGGCATGAGCTGGGCGACGTCCTGGCTGGCGGCGGTCCAGCGCGCGACCAGCAGGCAGACCCCGGTGTTGAACACGGTCTGCAGCAGCATGATCGGCAGGACCAGCAGCCAGGACCAGGTCAGCGGCTCCCCGGTGGCGAGCACGATGACGCCGAGGATGGCCAGGGAGACCACCTGCTGGGAGACCTCCTGCACGATGACGGCCAGCGGCAGCACCGCCCGCGGGAAGTGGATCGCCCTGATGAGGTTGCGGTTGTTCGCGATGGCCTTGGTGCCGCCGGTGACCGCGCGCTGCGTGTACGTGAAGGTGAACACCCCGGTGATGAGGAAGGCGGGGTAGTTCTCCACGCCGCGACTGGTCTGCAGCAGCACCCCGAAGATGAAGTAGTAGACCGCGGCGTTGAGGATCGGGGCCAGGACCTGCCAGAGCTTGCCGAGCACGGTGTCGCGGTACTGCGAGCTGCGCCGGCCGCGGGCCATGGCCCGGATGAAGTCCCGGCGCGACCACAGCTCACGCAGGTAGGAGCCCACGGGCTGGCGGGCCGTGCTCGAGGTGAGGCCCCAGGCCCGGGCCAGTGCGGCGAGGTCCTCGTCGGGGGGTGCCACGGGGTCCGGCGGCCGCGTCGCCCCGACGGGGGGCGGGGCCTTCGGCGGGAGCGGAGTGGCGCTGGGCATCGGGAGCACGATAGTGGCCCCCGGTGCTGGATAGGGTGCTCGTCGTGACTGCGGGACCGGCGCCGGGCTTCCCGGTCGTGGGCATGATCGGTGGCGGCCAGCTGGCCCGGATGTCCCAGGAGGCGGCCCTGGCGCTGGGGGTGAGCCTGCGCGTGCTGGCCGCCTCGCCGGACGAGTCCGCCGCCCGTGCGGGCGGGGACCTGCGCTGGGGGCGCCACGACGACCCCGACGCGGTGGCGGCGTTCGCCCAGGGCTGCGACGTGGTCACCTTCGACCACGAGCACGTGCCCGGCCCGATCCTGGCCGCGCTCGTCGGGGCAGGGATCGCCGTGCGACCCGGGCCGTCGGCGCTGGCCCACGCGCAGGACAAGGTGCACATGCGCGCGGCCGTATCCGCGGCGGGGGTGCCCTGCCCGGCCTGGGCGGTGGTGGCCACGGCCGCGGAGCTGGTCGCCTTCGCGGAGGGGCTGGGTGGGTTCCCGGTCGTGCTCAAGGTGTCCCGTGGCGGCTACGACGGCCGGGGGGTGTGGGTCGTCGACTCGGTCGCGCAGGCCGAGGCGCTGCTGGGCGAGGTGGCGCTGGGGCCCGGCGTGCAGTGGCTGGCCGAGCAGTACGTGCCCTTCACCCGCGAGCTCGCCGCGCAGGTGGCCCGCTCGCCGTCCGGGCAGGTCGCGGTCTACCCCGTGGTCCGCACGGTCCAGACCGATGGGATCTGCACGGAGGTCGTCGCGCCCTGCCCGGGCCTGTCCGACGAGCACGCGCTGGCCGCCCAGCAGGTGGCGCTGCGGCTGGCCGAGGCCCTCGACGTGGTCGGGATGCTCGCCGTCGAGCTGTTCGACACCCCCGAGGGGGTGCTGGTGAACGAGCTGGCCATGCGCCCGCACAACTCGGGCCACTGGACGATCGACGGCGCGGTCACCAGCCAGTTCGAGAACCACCTGCGGGCGGTGCTCGACCTGCCGCTGGGCTCGCCGATGGCCCGGGCGCCGCACACCGTCATGGTGAACGTGCTGGGCGGGGAGCACCCGGACCTCTACGCCGCCTACAAGCACGTGATGGCCCGCGACCCCGGGCTCAAGGTGCACCTGTACGGCAAGGATGTCCGACCGGGGCGCAAGGTCGGCCACGTCACGGCCTACGGTGAGGACCTCGACGCCCTGCTGGCCCGCGCCCACCACGCGGCCGACTACATCTCGGGAGTGATCGATGAGTGAGCGACTGGTCCCGGCCCCGCAGGTCGGCGTGGTGATGGGCTCGGACTCCGACTGGGTCGTCATGTCCGACGCGGCCCAGGCGCTGCGCGACTTCGGCATCCCGCACGAGGTCGACGTCGTCTCGGCGCACCGCATGCCCGAGGACATGCTCGAGTACGGCCGCTCGGCCGCCTCGCGTGGGCTCAAGGTGATCATCGCCGGGGCCGGCGGGGCCGCCCACCTGCCCGGGATGCTCGCCTCGGTGACCTCGCTGCCCGTGATCGGCGTGCCGGTGCCGCTGGCCCTGCTCGACGGGATGGACTCGCTGCTGTCGATCGTGCAGATGCCCGCTGGCGTGCCGGTGGCCTGCGTCGGCATCGGGCAGGCCCGCAACGCCGGGCTGCTGGCCGCACGCATCCTCGGCGTGGCCGAGGCGCGGCTCTGGCCGGACATGGACGCCTACCGGGCTGGCCTGCGCGCCTCGGCCCAGGACAAGGGCGCCCGGCTGCGTGAGGAGGCTGGGCAGTAGGGCCCCGTCACTCACCCCCAGGCAACACCGCAGCGGCATTCGGTCGACCCCCCTGGCGAGGGGCCTCCCCGGTCGGGGCGGCCCCTCGCCAGGGAGTGGATCGGACGTCGACAGACATCCAACCGCCACTGGTCAGTCGTCGTGATGACCCCAATGGCCGCGCCACGACCAGGCCCGTTCGTCCCGGTCGGGGATCGCGCGAATCACCCTGTTCGCGGTCCTGTGACCCAGCTTGTAGCCATCCTCCATCGCGTCCCGGAAGTGCAGTCCACCCCAGATCCGGGCGTTCAGGGCGTCGTGCTCGAGATCGCTCAGCGTGGCGTAGCTGCGCGTCACGCCACCAACGGTGAGCACGAGCGGGGTGTGATCCCCGAAGGTCCTGCGCATCACCTGGGCGAACGGGGATGTCATCGCCGCGTGGCCGCTCGTGTAGTCCGAGTAGGCCGGGTTGGGCACGAGCGGGGCCCAGGTCGTCGGGTGGGGTTGAGTGGCGTCGTTGTCGTCGGTCGTCGCGCCGGCGATGGCCTGGGACGGCCGCCAGAATCCGACCTCGTACTTCAGTCGCCACGTCTCGATGGCCGCCGTGGCCGCGGCGGCATCGATCCGGGCGAAGAGCCTGGTCGTGGGCAACAGGCCAATCGGATCGGCCGCGAGCATATTGCACACCGCTTCGCGGTACATCGTGACCGATGCGGCCGCGAAGAACTTGGCGATGCCGGTCTGCTCCTGGCTTCGATCCGTGAGGGGCGCATTGAGCTCGCCGACCTTGCGCACCTCCTCATAGTCCCGTGCGTACTTCCGGCTGGTGAGCGGGTCGGGGCCGTCGAGCACGACTGGCTTGATGTCGATGACAGGGTCGACGAATCCGAGCCAGTACAGGGCCATGCCGGTCGCCGGCTGCTGCCAGATCCCTGGAGCAGGGGCCTTGGCGTAGGAAGGCACGGGCGGCCTGTCGGCGACGTTGTTGCGACCGTCGTTCACGCGCGAGGCGATCATCTCGTCGGCGGCCTTGGCTCCTATGGCGACCCCGAGTGCCTTCTTCTTCCCGTCGGGAACCATGGCGAGGCTTGCGGCCAGGTCCGCGGCGAGCTTCGCACTGCCCGCCGGGAAGTACTCGAGAAGCACGTCATGCGCAGCTGTGGCGACCGCGGCTGCAGCCGCGCGCGAGCCGTGCCGGTTGGCGTCGACAGCGGCGTCGTGCACCGCCAGCGAGGTGAACGCGAGGTACAGCGCGCCATCGGGGGGTGCCTTGGCCCCATCGGTGTAGATGGTGCGGATCGCGGAACGCTGCCAGGCGACCGCGGTCGACGCGGCGACGTCGGAGTCGTCCCCGCCCCAGCCATGGGCGGCGGCGGGTCCGGCGAGGGGGACGACCAGGAGGGGGGCCAACAGCACGGTTACGGCGGTGCGGCGAGGTGAGCGCATGACGAGGTACCTCTCATCGATGGGCGGCCAGTCGGCGGGAGTCGGCCAGTCGGCAGGTGCTCGCCGGGACGCCTTCCCCCGCCTCCCTGCATGGGCCCTGCGCTGGAGAAGATTGGCGGCCCTGAACTCGCCCGTACAGGGGTGCGGTTGCGCCACGCACACGCTTCCCTCAGGTCGGACCCGAGGGCGCTTCCCTGCGTGGCAGTGTGAGGCCGGACGTAGTGCCCGCACCGACCGACGCGCGCGTCCTTCGTGCATCTGGTCGCCCCACCCGGACGAGCCGGATGTGGGATGGGAGCCCCACCGACTGGTGTCACCGCAATGCCGGGCTTGCGGGCCTGCGACCTGCTCTGATCAGACGGCCGGCCGGCCGGCCGGCCGGCCGGGCGTCAGGCGTTTGGCCGGCCCAGGCCGCGGTAGGTCCATCCCGCCGCCCGCCAGGCGGTCGGGTCCAGGGCGTTGCGGCCGTCGAGCAGCAGCGGCGTGGTCGGCAGGTGCACGACGTCGAACGGGTCCAGGTCGGTGTAGTCGCGCCACTCCGTGAGCAGCAGCACCAGGTCGGCGTCGGTGAGCGCCTCCTTGACGTCGCCGGCGTAGGCCATCGTCGGGTAGGCAGCCCGGGCGTTGGCCATGGCCTGGGGGTCGTGCACCACGACCTCGCCGCCGGCGGTGTAGATCGCCGCGGCGATGTCCAGGGCGGGGGAGTCGCGCACGTCGTCGGAGTCGGGCTTGAAGGCCGCGCCCAGCACCGCGATCCGCTTGCCGACGAACCGCCCGCCGACCAGCTCGCGGGCCAGGGCCACGGTGGAGGCCCGCCGGCGGGTGTTGATCCCGTCCACGTCGCGCAGGAAGCTCAGGGCGTCGGGCACGCCGAGCTCGCCGGCGCGGGCCATGAAGGCCCGGATGTCCTTGGGCAGGCAACCGCCGCCGAACCCGATCCCGGCACGCAGGAACCGCCGGCCGATCCGCTCGTCGTAGCCGATCGCCTCGGCCAGCCGGGTCACGTCGGCGCCGGTGGCCTCGCACACCTCGGCCATCGCGTTGATGAACGAGATCTTGGTCGCGAGGAACGAGTTGGCCGCGACCTTCACCAGCTCGGAGGTCGCGTAGTCCATGACGAGGAACGGCGAGCCCCACTCGATCATCGGGGCGTAGACCCGGCGCATGACCGCCTCCTCGCGGGTCGGCGGCTCGCCGGGTCCGGCGGGGTGGGCCACGCCGATGACGATGCGGTCCGGGGTGAGGGTGTCGGCCACGGCGAACCCCTCGCGCAGGAACTCGGGGTTCCACACGAGGTCCACGTCAGCGCCAGCCGGCGCGAGGCGCGTGATCCGCTCCCGCAGGGCGGCGGCCGTGCCCACCGGCACGGTCGACTTGCCGACCACCGTGCACGGCCGGCGCAGCAGCGGGGCCAGGCTGTCGACCGCGGCGTGCAGCTGGGAGAGGTCGGCGGCGTTCGTGCGGGGGTGCTGCGGCGTGCCGACGCCGAGGAAGTGCAGCTCGCCGAAGTCGGCGGCCTCGGCGTGGTCGGTCGTGAAGCGCAAGCGGCCCCGGGCGACGTTGTCGCGCAGCAGGTCGGCCAGGCCTGGCTCGAAGAAGGGCACCTCGCCCCGGGCCAGCGCCGCCACCTTGCCGGCGTCCACGTCGACGCCGAGCACCTCGTACCCGGACTCGGCCATGGCCGCAGCGTGCGTGGCGCCGAGGTAGCCGGTGCCGATGACGGTGATCCGCATGGGGTCGCTCACGAGGGGCCAGCGTAGGCGCTGCCGCCGCTGATCCCCGCGTGGCTGCCTGCCACCGCCGCAGCCCTGCGCTCCAGCCGCCCCCCGACCGCCCACTCTCCCGAAGTTGCTCGACTCTCCCTGAATCCCGGGAGAGTTGCGTGACTTGGGGAGAGTTCGCGGGGGCGGACGGGCGTCGAGGGGGGCGGACGGGCGTACGAGGGGGCGGACGGGCGTGGACGCGGCGGAGGGGGGAGGGCAGGTACGGGGGCCGGGACGCGCCCGGCAGGCCCGGGCGTAACCTGACCGGCATGGCGCTGCACGCGAATCCCGACTTCGATGCCTTCACCCTGCCCGAGGAGCACCAGCTCCTGCGCGAGGCGGTGCGCGCGCTGGCCGAGGACAAGATCGCGCCGCGCGCCGCCGAGATCGACGAGACCGGCGAGTTCCCCTGGGACGTGTACGAGGCGCTGCGCGCGAACGGCTTCCACGCCATCCACATCCCCGAGCAGTTCGGCGGCGAGGGCGGCGACGCGCTGGCCGCCTGCCTGGTCATCGAGGAGGTCGCCCGCGTCTGCACCTCGAGCTCGCTGATCCCCGCGGTGAACAAGCTCGGGACCACGCCGCTCATCGTGGGCGCCGACGACGACCTGCTCGGCCGGTACCTGCCGCAGGTGGCCAGCGGCGAGGCGATGTTCTCCTACGCGCTGTCCGAGCGTGAGGCGGGCTCGGATGCTGCCTCGATGAAGACCCGCGCCGTGGCCGGCGACGGCGGCTGGGTGCTCAACGGGCAGAAGTCCTGGATCACCAACGCGGGCATCTCGACGTTCTACACGGTGATGGCGGTGACCGACCCCACAGCTGGCCCCCGCGGCATCTCGGCGTTCGTGGTGCACGACGACGACCCCGGGTTCACGCTGGGCACACCCGAGCGCAAGCTCGGCATCCACGGCTCGCCGACGCGCGAGATCTACTTCGAGGACTGCTGGATCCCGGCCGATCGCATCGTGGGGGAGCCCGGGACCGGGTTCCAGACCGCGATGCGCACCCTGGACCACACGCGGGTGACGATCGGCGCGCAGGCGCTGGGGATCGCCCAGGGCGCGCTGGACGCGGCCATCGGCTACGCCAAGGAGCGCAAGCAGTTCGGCAAGGCGATCGGGTCGTTCCAAGGGGTGCAGTTCCTCATCGCCGACATGGCGATGAAGGTCGAGACCGCGCGAGCCCTGACCTACGCGGCGGCGGCGAAGTCCGAGCGCCAGGACGCGGACCTCACGTTCTTCGGGGCCGCGGCCAAGTGCTACGCCTCGGACATCGCGATGGAGGTCACCACCGACGCCGTGCAGGTGTTCGGGGGTGCCGGCTACGTGCGCGACCACCCGGTGGAGCGCTACATGCGCGACGCGAAGATCACGCAGATCTACGAGGGCACGAACCAGATCCAGCGCATGGTGATGGCCCGCCAGCTGCTGCGGTAGCGCGTCCAGGGCTGGCGCCCTGCTCGTGGTGCGCTGGAGCGGCCGCCGAGCAGGGACGCGCCGGTGCGAGCACCGGTGGCGGCGGCGCAGCCGCGAATCCCACCACCGGCCCGCTGTGCAGGCTGACCCAAACCGCCTTGGACCGCGAGATCCACGTTCCTCGGGGCTGCTGGCTGTCCGGAAGGTGGATATCGCGGTCCGGGCCGCTTCCTCGGCGGGGTGGAGGGGCCGATGTGTGGGAAGCGCGGTCGGCGGCCACTGGGGTCCCGAGGTGCGGGCGACAGGGGGCCGGGCCGAGGGCGGCGCCGGCTTCAGTCGGCGGCCACTGGGGTCCCGAGGTGCGGGCGACAGGGGGACGGGCCGAGGGCGGCGCCGGGTTCAGTCGGCGGTGCGCGGGACGAGGCGGACGAGGTCGCCCGGGCTGCTGTCCACGGTCACCCACAGGCTGCCGTCGGGGCCGTTGCGGACGCTGCGCAGTCGGCCCAGCTCCCCCACCAGCTCCGCGCGGGTCTCGGTGATGCGGTCGTCGGCGAGGGTCGCGACGAGCAGCTGCTCGTCCTTGAGCACCGCGATGGCGAGCCGACCCACCCAGTCACCCCATGGCTCGCCGGTGATGATCTCGGCGCCGGAGGGAGCGATGGTGGGGCAGCCGCTGGACCAGGCGGCGCCGATCGCGCCGGGGATGTCGGGCTCGGTCATGGGAGCGCCCTCGGCGTACCGCCCGCCCGGGCCGACCGGGTCCCAGCCGTAGTTGCCCCCGGGCACCAGGGCGTTCACCTCGTCGTCGCAGCCGGTCCCGTGCTCCACGCCGAACGCCGCCCCGTCGCTGGGTCGGAAGGCCAGGCCCTGCACGTTGCGGTGGCCGCTCGTCAGCACGCGCGGGTCACCGCCGGTCCGGGGGTTCCCGGCCGCCGGCTCGCCGTCGAGCGTGACGCGCAGCACCTTGCCGGCGAGGCTGTCGGGGTCCTGCGGCAGCGTCGGCTGCACGGCGTCGCCCGTGCCGATCCAGAGCATCCCGTCGGGGCCGATCTCCAACCGGCAGCCGAGGTGGCGGTTCCCGGCGCCCGCAGGGATGCCGGTGACGATCGGGGTGGGATCACCCAGCGCGTCGAGGCCCTCGGCGAGCCGGAACCGGACCACGCGCACGTCCTGCACGCGGCCCCCGGAGCCGGCCGCGAAGCAGGCGTAGATGCGGCGGTTCTGCTCGAACCGCGGGTCCAGGGCCAGGCCCATGAGCCCGCCCTCGCCGGCGGCGACGACCCCCGGGACCGTGGCGACCAGGCGTCGCTGCCCGTCCACGCCCACCGCGAGCGTCCCCGGGCGCTCGGTGACCAGCGGCGTGCCGTCCGGGAGGAAGCGCACCTCCCACGGGCGGTCGAAGCCCTCGAGGCGCTCGGCCACCTGCACCCCGCTGATGCGCACCTGGGGCGCCGCGGGGGATCGAGAGGCCGACGGCGTGCCGGGTGCGGCCGAGGTCGTGGGGGCCGCTGAGGCCGTGCTCGGCGACGGCTGGGAGTCGGGCGTGCCGCCGGGCGTGCAGCCGGCCAGCACGAGCGCGGCAAGCGCGCCGGCAA
>JALOLK010000053.1 GCA_025456015.1 Candidatus Nanopelagicales bacterium | reverse complement strand
GGTCCAGCGGCACGGGCGGTGCCGCCGGATCCTGCCGCTGGTCGGTCACGGGCAGATCGTCCCATGCGGCTGGGGGTCGCGGTGGCAGCCCGGCGGCGTGGTGCCACGTGCGGGGCGCCTCGGCCGGCCACGATGTCAGCCCCCTGTGGTTGCCTAGGTCGCGCATCGGGAGGAGCCGCAGTGCACGACGTGGAGGGACCAGCGCGCAGCCGTGCCGGGTCGGTGGGGCGGTGGGGGAGCGCGCCCGGCGCTGGGTCGGCCGCGGCCGCCATCCGCCTGGACCGTCGGCCGCCCGACCCTGCCCCCGCGCCCATGCTCGACGCCGAGCAGCTGGCCGTCGTCGAGCACCGGGAGGGCCACCTGCTCGTGCTCGCCGGTCCGGGGACGGGCAAGACGACCACCCTGGCCGAGCTGGTCGTGCGCCGGCTGCAGCCCGGGCCCGACCAGCTGGCGCCGGAGTCCGTGCTGGCGCTGACGTTCGGCCGGCGGGCCGCGCACGAGCTCGCCGAGCGCATCAGCGTGCGGCTGGGCGGCGGCCCGGTGCCCGTGGTCGCCACCTTCCACGCGTTCGCCTACGCGCTCGTGCGGCAGCACGCGGACCCCGTGCAGTTCCAGCAGCCGCCGCGGCTGCTCACGGCCAGCGAGCAGGACGCCCGGCTGCGCGAGCTGCTCACCCACGCCGTCGAGGAGGGCCGGCTGCCGTGGCCCGCCTCGCTCCGGGCCGCGGTGGGCACCCGCGGGATCGCCGAGCAGGTCCGCCGCCTGCTCACGCGGGCGCGCGGGCTGGACCTCAGCGGGGCGGACCTGCGCACGTTCGGCCGCAGCGCGGGGCTGCCGGCGTGGCGCGCGATCGGGCGCTTCGCCGAGGAGTTCGCCGACGTCCTGGACTGGGAGGGGACGATCGACTACGCCGCCCTGATCCAGCGGGCGATCGGCCTGGCGGCCGACGAGCGCCGAGGGCGGGCGCTGCGCGAGGCGTTCCGGCTGATCGTCGTCGACGAGTACCAGGACACCGACCCGGCGCAGGTCGAGTTGGTCCGCACGTTGGCCGCCGGCGGCGCGCAGGTGATCGCCGTGGGCGACCCGGACCAGGCCATCTACGGCTTCCGGGGTGCCGACGTGGGCGGCATCCTGCGCTTCCCGGCGACCTTCGCCGACCCCGTGTCGGGGGCCCCGGCGCCGACGATCGTCCTGCGGCACACGCGGCGGTTCCGCGCGCCCATCGCCGAGGCGGCGCACGGCGTGCTCGGCGCGAACCCCTTGCCGGGCCTGCCCGCCGAGCGGGTGCGTGAGCACCGCAGCCCGGTGACCCCCGTGGGGGAGGCACGGGTGGAGGCGCGCACGTACCCGAGCGGGGCCGCCGAGGCCGCGGGGGTCGCGGACGTGCTGCTGCGCGCCCACGCGGGGCTGGACGGGCCGGCGCTGCCGTGGTCGCAGATGGTCGTGCTCGTGCGCAGCCCGCTCGTGAGTGGCCCGGTGCTGGTGCGGGCGCTGCGGGCGGCCGGCGTCCCGGTCGCGGTCGCGCCCGACGAGCTGGCCCTGGCCGAGCAGCCGGCCGTCGCCGTGCTCCTGGCCGTGCTCGGCCTCGCGCTGTCGCCGGGCGAGGCGGCCGCGGAGGTCGGTGCCCAGCTGCTCGCCGGGCCGCTGGGCCGCGTGGACCCCATCGCCATCCGGTCGCTGGCCCGGGCGGCGCTGCTCGAGCATCGGGCGGGCTGGCCGGGGGCGGGCGCGGGTGACGGCGCGGATGCTGGCGCTGCTGGGGACGCGCCCTCCGGCGCGGCTCGGGGCGACGCTGCGGGCGACCCCGCCGCTGACCGGGAGGGGGTCCTCGGGCCGACCGACTGGGGAGTCGCGCCGCGCTCGGGCCGGCTGCTCACCGAGGCGCTCGCGGCCGGACGGCTGCCAGCGGGTGCCGAAATGCCCCCGCGTGCGCGGGCCGGGTTCGCGCGCGTCGCCGGCGTGATCGACGCCGCCCGGGCCGCGCTGGCCGAGGACGCGCTGGTGGCCGAGGTGCTGTGGGGCGCCTGGAGCGCCACCGACTGGCCTGAGCGACTGCGCCGCGCGGCGCTCGCCGGCGGGCCGGCGGGGCAGTCGGCTGACCGTGACCTCGACGCCCTCGTGGCGCTGTTCGACCTGGCCAACCGGCTGCCGGCCCAGCGGCGCGGCCGGGCGGGCCTGGCCGGCTTCGTTGACGACGTCCGCGCGCTGCAGGTGCCGCAGGAGGCGTGGGCGCCCGGGCAGGTGAGCCCCGAAGCCGTGCGGCTCCTGAGCGCCCATCGCGCGAAGGGCCTCGAGTGGGACCTGGTCGTGGTGGCCGGGGTCCAGGAGGGCGCCTGGCCGGACCTGCGGCTGCGCTCGGACCTGCTGCACGTCGACGAGCTCACCCGCGAGGGCCGGGCGCCGGCCCGCACTGCCCGCGACCTCCTCGTCGAGGAGCGCCGGCTCATGTACGTCGCCTGCACGCGGGCGCGCCACGCCCTGGTGGTGACGGCGGTCGCCGAGCCGCTCGACGGCGGGCTGCAGCCCTCGCGCTTCCTCGAGCAGCTCGGGGTGCCGATCCGCACGATGACCGCGCGCCCCGCAGCGCCCATGGACGCCCCGGGGCTCATCACGGTCCTGCGCGCCGCGGCCGCCGCGCCTGTGGTGCTCGGCCCGGATGGGTCGCCCGATCCGCGCGTCGAACGGCGCCGAGCGGCGGCGGTCGCGCGGCTGGCCGCACTGGCATCGCATGCCGGGGCCGGTGGGGACGGGGCCCTCGGGGGCGGGCCGCTGGCCGGTGCCCATCCGGCGACCTGGTGGGGCGTGCGGGGCGTCACGGACGGCGTGAGCGAGGTGGACCCCGCAGCGGCCGACCCCGAGCCGGCCGAGCCCGACGAGCCGGCCGACCGGGCGCCGGTCCGGCTGTCCCCCTCGGCCGTCGAGCAGCTGCGCCGCTGCCCGCTGCAGTGGTTCCTCGAGCGGCGGGTCAAGGCCGGCACCCCGGCGGGGGCCCCGGCGACGATCGGCACGATCGTGCACGAGGTGGCCCGGGCGATCGCCGACGACGAGGTCGCCCCCGACATGGCCGCCATTGGCCCCTACGTCGACGCCATCTGGGCCGGCCTGCCCTTCCCGGCCCGCTACCAGTCCGGCCACGAGCGGGAGCGGCTCGACGGCATGCTGCACGCGCTGCTGCGCTGGCTGGCCGACAACCCGCGTGGAGTGCTGCACGCGGAGGCCGGCTTCGAGCTCGAGCTGGCCACCGACACCGGCGGTGCCAGCGTGCGCGGCTCGATCGACCGGGTCGAGCGCGGCCCCGACGGTCGGCTGCACCTGGTCGACTTCAAGACCGGCAAGACGGTCGCGTCCCAGGCGGCCACCGAGGAGCACGCCCAGCTCGGCGTCTACCAGCTCTCGGTGCGCGAGGGCGGCCTGGCCGAGGTGCCGGCCGACGACGTCGAGCTCGGTGGGGCCGAGCTGGTGCACCTCGGCGCGACCTACGCCGACGGTCGGCCGAAGGTGCGCGTGCAGGCGCCGCTGCCCCCGGGGGAGACGTGGGTCCACGAGGTGGTCGCCGATGCCGCCCGCCTGGCCGCAGGGCCCGGCTACCCGGCGCGCCGGAACAGCCGGTGCACCACCTGCGCCTTCCGGCACATGTGCCCCGCGCTGGCCAGCCGTGGGGGCGCGGGGGAGGCCCCGCCGGCGCAGGGGGGTGGCGCATGAACGAGCCGTCGACAACGACCCGCATGTCCCGCGAGGCGCTCGACGTCCTGCTGCGCGTCACGCTGACCGACGAGCAGTGGACATGCGTCAGCGCGCCGCTGGAGCCGTTCGTGATCGTCGCGGGCGCCGGCACGGGCAAGACCACCGTGATGGCCGCGCGGGTGGTGTGGCTGGTCGCCTCCGGGCTGGTCGCCGAGCACGAGGTGCTCGGGCTGACGTTCACGAACAAGGCCGCCGGCGAGCTGGCCGAGCGGGTCACCCGGCTGCTGCGACGCTGGCGCGAGGTGCACCCCGTCGGGCCGGACGAGGAGCCTGGGGAGCCGACGATCGCCACCTACCACGCGTTCGCCCGCCGGCTCATCGACGAGCAGGGGCTGCGGGCCGGCATCGAACCGGGCAGCCGGCTGCTCAGCGACGCGGCGGTGGCCCAACTGGCGTTCCGCGAGGTGTGTGCCGCGCCGCTGGAGGCGAACGCGGCGCTGGGGCCCACCCGGGTGGCCGCCGACGTGATGGCCCTCGACGCCAACCTGGCCGAGCAGACCATCAGCACCGACGAGGTTCGCGCGCACAGCCGCGAGGTCGTCGACGCGATCGCCGCGCTGCCCAGGCCCACCCAGGCCATCAGGGGCATCGCCGAGACGGCTCGGCGCCGGCTCGAGCTGGCCGACCTGGTCGACCGGGTGCGCGCCGCCCGCGTGCGTGCCGGTGGCTTGGACTTCGCCGACCACATGCGCCTGTGCGTGGAGCTCGTCCGCGGCTCCGAGGAGCTGGTCGAGGGCATGCGCGCGACGTACCGCGTCGTGCTGCTCGACGAGTACCAGGACACCTCGATCGCCCAGCGGGTGATCCTCTCGACGCTGTTCCGGGGCTGCGCGGTCACCGCGGTCGGCGATCCCCTGCAGGCCATCTACGGCTGGCGCAGCGCGTCGGTGGCCAACATCGCGTCGTTCGGCGCGCACTTCGGTGCCGACGGGGTGGCCCCCGTGCACGTGCTCTCGGTGAATCGCCGCTCCGGGGTGCCCATCCTCGAGGCCGCCAACCGGATCGCCGCCGACCTGCGCGACGCCCATCCGGAGGTCGCCCCCCTGCGCGCCCCCGAGCCGCGCGAGGCCACCCTGCGCGTGGCGCTGCTGCCGACGGTCGAGGACGAGTGCGCCTGGATCGCCGAGCAGGTGGCTGCGGAGGTCGCCGCCGGTCGCGCCCCCGAGCAGATCGCGGTGCTCGGCCGCGCCAACGACGCCCTCGGGCCGATCCGCGACGCCGTCACCGCGCGCGGGATCCCGGCCTGCATCTCGGGCACCGAGGCGATCACCGCCAGCCCGTACGCCATGACCGTGCTGGCCACGCTGCGCGCGCTGGCCGACCCGAGCGACAACACCGCCGTCGTCACGCTGCTCGCCGGTCCGCGCTGGCGGATCGGCCCGGCCGACCTCGAGGCCCTGCGCTGGCGCGCCGAGGCCCTCGCCGGGGGTGGCCGGCGGGACCGCCGGGAGGCGGGGCAGGACGCGCCGGACGGCGAGGACGCGGACCTGGCGGCACGGCTGGCCGGGCACGCCGCGGTGCCCGACCCGGTCGAGCGCGCCAGCCTCCTGGAGGCAGCGGCCGACCCGGGGCCGCACGTCTCGCCGGCCGCGCGGGGACGGCTGGCCGCCTTCGTCGCCGAGCTCGGGCGGCTGCATCGGCACGTCGGCGAGCCGCTGGCCGACCTCGTCGCGCGGGTGGTCGAGGTCACCGGCGCGCGGGTCGAGGCGGCGCTCGCGGACGCGCTCGCGGGGGCATCGGCGGCCCGGCTGGGTGGGGGGCTGGGTGGCGGGTCGGGCCCCGGGGCCGGGACCACTGCCCACGGCGACGTCGGCCTCGACGGCCTGGTGCGGCTCGTGGACGGCTTCGCCGACGCGGACGGCCGCTCCGGGCTCGGCGCGTTCCTCGCCTACCTCGACGTGGCCGAGCAGCTCGGTGGCGGCGGCGAGCAGGTCGATCAGCCGGTCGTGCCGGGGGCCGTCCAGCTCATGTCGATGCACAAGGCGAAGGGCCTGGAGTTCGAGGTCGTGGTGCTGCCGCACCTGTGCGACCACGTCTTCCCCGGCGGGCAGGCCAGCGAGCGGTGGACCACGCGCGCGCACGTGGTGCCGATCGACCTGCGCGACGACCGGCACGTCCTGCCGCGGCTGGCCGGCTACACCACCGGCGACCTCGAGGACTTCCACGCCCAGTGCCGCGCCCACGACCGGTCCGGCGACGATCGGCTCGCCTACGTCGCCGCGACCCGCGCCAAGGACGTCCTGATCGCCTCAGGGCACTGGTGGGGGCCGAGCCAGAAGCGCACGCGCGGCGCTTCGCCCTACCTCGAGGCCCTGCGTGCGCAGGCTGCGGAGGCCGCCGAGCAGCTGTTCCTGGCCGACGAGCCGTGGGCGTCCGAGCCCACCGGTGATGCCCCCGGCGAGGCAGCGAGCAACCCCCTGCTCGACACGGTCCACGAGGCCGCCTGGCCGCCTCCCGACCCGGCTGCGGACGACCCGCTGCGCCGGGCGGCCGAGGCCGTCGAGGCGTTGCTCGCGGCGGGAGACGGCGGCAACGTCGGCGACCCCTGGGCGACTCCGGTCCCCGGCGCGGCGCCCGACGGCGATCCCGTGGTGGCGGCCTGGGACCGAGCCATCCTCGCCCTGCTCGCCCGCAGCGACCCCGACGGCGCCCGGGAGCGCCTCGTCCCGGTCCCGGGCGTGCTGTCCGCGTCGGCAGCCATGGACCTCGCGTCGGATCCGGCCGGCTTCGGCGAGCGGTTGCTCCGACCGATGCCGCGCCGGCGCAGCCGACATGCCGACCTCGGCACGGCGTTCCACGCCTGGGTGGAGACCCGCCTGGGCATCCAGCCGCTCATCACCGACGACGAGCTGCCCGGTGCCGCCGACGCCGAGATCGCCTCGCCCGCCGACCTCGAGGCGCTCAAGGCCTCGTTCGAGCGGCTGCCGTACGCGACACGCACGCCGGTCGGACTCGAGGTGCCCTTCGCGGTCGCCCTCGGCGGGAGGGTCCTGCGCGGGCGGATCGACGCGGTCTTCCCGACCGGGCCGGATGCACCGACAGGCCAGCGCTGGGAGGTCGTCGACTGGAAGACGTCGGCCCACGACGAGGCCGACCCCCTGCAGCTGGCGATCTACCGGGTCGCGTGGGCCGAGCGGATGGGTGTCCCGCTCGACGCGGTCGGGGCGGCCTTCGCGTTCGTGCGCTCCGGCACGGTCCAGCGCCCGGACGACCTGCCCGATGCCGGGGGCATCGCCAGGATCCTCGCCGGCGAGCAAGACGGGCCCGGCTCGCTCGGCGAGCCCGACGCGCCCGGCGAACCCGGCACCCCCGACGCGCCCGGCGAATCCGGCACCCTCGACCAACCCAACGGACCGCACTGAGCCGGGCAGCGGCCCACCGGGCTGTCGGCGCCTGACCGACGACGCCGTGGACGAGGTGGCCGGTGGCTCAGGGCGCGGTGGCTCGGGACTCAGGGTGCGGGGAACTCCGCGACCAGCGCGCAGTGGTCGCTCACGGACAGCGGCAGCACCTGCACCGAACGGCGCGCGTGCTCCACCGCCTCGCCGGTCCAGCCGTTCGCGAGGATGTGGTCGAACTGCACCCGCGGCCTGGCCACCGGGTAGGTGGGCCGCCGGGCGACCTGGTCCCACCCGGTCACGAGTCCGGGGATGCCGCCTGGGGTGTTGAAGTCGCCCATCAGGATCATCGGACGCGGCCGGCCGGCCAGGAATGCCCGCAGCTCGTGCAGCTGCTTGGTGTTGGCGCCCGGCACGAACGTGAGGTGCGCCGTCGCCACCGTGACGTCGGCCTCGGGGGTCTCGACGATCACGGAGACGGCGCTGCGCGGCTCGTCGGGGACCCGGACGGCGCGCGGCCGCCCCGATGGGCTGGGCGCCAGCAGGGGCAGCGACACCGGCACCGGCGGGAAGCGCCGGACCCGCCACTCGCGCACCGGCAGGCGACTGATCAGGGCGATCCCGTAGCGGGGCTCGCGGCGGGCCGGGTCGCGGGGCACCTCGCCCTCGGACTCGCCGTCGGGCACGTCGTCGGCCTCGGTGGCGGGCACCCACGCGGCCCCCTCCGCTGCGATCCCTGGCGTGCCGCGGACGCTGGGCACGAAGCGCCAGTGGGCGGCGCCGAGGACTTCGGCGGCGATGCGGGCCTGATCGACCCCCGCGGTGCGCTCCTGGTACCGGTCGACCTCCTGCAGGGCCAGCACGTCGATCGGACCCGCCTCCTGCAGCTCCTCGATCGCGCGGACCAGGTCGCTCGGGTCGGGGACGTCGGGCGACCAGACGTGCCGCTCCGTGGGGGCGACGCCGGCCTCGGCGACCTCCGTCGCGGTGCCGTGCGCCTCCGGCGCCCCCTGCTCCGGCAGCTGCTCGGAGGCCGCGCCGGCGCCACCCCGGCCGCTGGCACCCGAGCCCCGCGCCTCGGCGATCCGGTCGCGGAGCGGGACGCCGTGGAGCAGGTTGAGGGTCGCGACGCGCACAGGCCCAAGCGTCGCACAGCGACGCTACGGTGAGGGGCATGTCCGCGCCAGCCGACCAGCCCGGCGCCATCGACCCGATCCCGCTGGCCCTCGGCCAGGGCACGGTCGACCGCCGCGCGGACCTGCGCACGGGCAGCTGGGATGCCGTCCCGGGACCCTGGCGCGTGCTGCTCGTCGACGAGCAGGGCGAGGCGGCCGTGCGCCGGGACGGGGACGTCGCCGCCCTGGCCGAGGCGCAGGGCGCTGCCGGGAGCCCCGGCGAGCGCCTCCTGCTCGGGGTCGGCGACGACGGCCGCGCGATCGTGGGCCGTCTCGTCGACCGGGGCTCCGCGGCGCTGCCCGACGGCGCCGCCTGGGCCAGCCTGCGCTCGGTCGGCATGCGCCTGCCCGCCGACCAGCGCAGCCTCCTCGCCGAGCTCGTCGCCCTGGCCGGCTGGCACCGGACGCACACGCACTGTCCACGCTGCGGCACCCCCACCCGTGTCGCCGGCCTCGGATGGTGGCGGACGTGTCCGGCGGACGGCTCCGACCACTACCCACGAACTGACCCCGCCGTGATCGCGGTGCTCGTCGACGACGCCGGCAACGCCCTGCTCGCCCGGCAGGCGGTCTGGCCGCAGGGCGCCTTCTCCACGTTGGCCGGCTTCGTGGAGCCGGGGGAGTCCGCCGAGCGCGCCGTGGTCCGCGAGATCGCCGAGGAGGTCGGGGTCACGCCCACGGCCGTCCGCTATGTCGCCAGCCAGCCGTGGCCGTTCCCCGGCTCCCTGATGCTCGGCTTCGAGGCCCACGTCGCGGGGGTACGTCCGCCGCCCCGTGTGGACGGGGTGGAGATCGTGGAGGCCCGCTGGCTCAGCCGGGCGGACCTGCCGGGCCTGGCCGCGGCGCGCGAGGTGCGCCTGCCCGGCCGGCTGTCCATCGCCCACCAACTGGTCCGGCGCTGGTACGGCGGGGACATCCCCGACCAGTGGTGCCGCTGGTAGTGGCCCGCCCGGAGGCGGGGTTGCTGGGGCTGTGGGCGGCCGCTGCCCGTTGTCGGCCCCGGCTGCCAGAATGCCGGCCATGCCCGATCCCGTGCTCGACGGCCTCGACCCGGTCCTCGACGGCCTCGACCCCGAGCAACGCCTCGTGGCCGAGACCCTGGCGGGGCCGGTCCTGGTGCACGCGGGAGCGGGCTCGGGCAAGACCCGCGCGATCACGCATCGGATCGCGCACGCCGTCCGCTCCGGCCAGCACGCGGCCAACACCGGACTGGCGGTCACCTTCACCACCCGCGCGGCCGGCGAGATGCGTGGCCGCCTGGCCCAGCTGGGGGTCCCCACGGTTTCGGTGCGGACGTTCCACGCGGCTGCGCTGAGCCAGCTGCGCTACTTCTGGCCGACCGCCGTGGGCGGGGCGTTCCCCGAGCTCGCCGCGACGAAGGCACCCCTCGTGGGCCGCGCCTGCCACCAGCTCGGCATCAACCCGTCCAAGCCGCTCATGCGCGACCTCGCCGCCGAGATCGAATGGGCGGGCTCGACCATGTGCTCGCCCGGGGACTACGTCGAGCGGGCGGAGCTGGCGGGGCGGCCCGGGGTCGGCTCGGGCGCTGAGGCGCTCGGTCCGGCCGACGTGGCGCGGGTGCTCAGCGCCTACCAGGAGGTCAAGTCCGCCGCGCACGCGATCGACTTCGAGGACGTCCTGCTGCTCGTGGTCGGCCTCATCGACGAGCGGCCGGACGTCGCCGACGAGATCCGCCGGCACTACCGGTGGTTCACCGTCGACGAGTACCAGGACATCACCCCGGCGCAGGAGGCGCTGCTGGCCGGCTGGCTCGGTGATCGTG
This sequence comes from Candidatus Nanopelagicales bacterium, assembly GCA_025456015.1. Classification (GTDB taxonomy): domain Bacteria; phylum Actinomycetota; class Actinomycetes; order S36-B12; family CAIYMF01; genus Prado023. The sequence goes on along the minus strand of JALOLK010000053.1, from coordinate 25,971 downwards.
ACGACGTGTGCGTCGTGGGCGACGCCAGCCAGACCATCTACTCGTTCGCCGGCGCCGACCCGGAGTCGTTCGGTCGGTTCCTGCGCCGGTGGCCGAACGCCACCGAGATCCGGTTGGACCGGTGCTACCGGTGCACCCCGGAGATCGTCACGGTGGCCAACGCGGTGGTCCGCTCCGGTCGACGGCCGCCGGCGCGGGAGCTCGGCCACGGCGAGCCGGTCCTGCTGCGCTCGCAGCGCGAGGCCGGGCGGGTCCCCGAGGTCGTGACCTGTGCCGACGACACCGACGAGTCCGCCACCGTCGTGGCACGCATCCGGGAGCTGCTGGGCGAGGGCCGCAGCCCGCGCGACGTCGCGATCCTCATGCGGACCAATGCGGCCTCCGAGCCCGTCGAGGCCGCCTTGGCCGACGCCGGCATCCCGTACGTGATGCGCGGCGCGGAGCGGTTCTTCGACCGGGCCGAGGTCCGCGAGGCCATCGTGCGGCTACGCGGTCAGGCGGCGTCGACCGGGGAGGGAGCCCTCCCGAGCGGGTCGCTGGGCGCGGAGACCGCGGCCGTGCTCGCCAGCATGGGCTGGGAGCCGGTCGGGCCGGCCAGCGGCGGGGCCAGCCGCGAGCGTTGGGAGTCCCTGGCCGCGGTGGTGGCGCTGGCCGAGGAGGTGCAGGCGGCCGGCGGGGCGACGTTGGCCGACCTGGTCACCGAGTTCGAGCGGCGCGCGGGTCTGTCCCACGCCCCGACCCCCGACGGCGTGACCGTGGCGACCCTGCACGCGGCGAAGGGCCTCGAGTGGCCCTGCGTGTTCCTGATCGGGTGCTCCGAGGGCAGCCTGCCGATCGTCTACGCCGACACCGAGGAGCGGATCGCCGAGGAGCGACGGCTGTTCTACGTCGGGGTCACCCGTGCCAGGGACCGGCTGACCTGCACGTGGGCGCTGACCCGTACCGGCGCGGGCCGGTCGCGGGAGCCGAGCCGGTTCCTGGCGGACCTTCGGGCGCGCGGCGGGGTGGCGAGCACGGCGACGGCGGCGGGGGTGGTGCGGCAGGGCCGGTCGACCGGTGCCCGTGAGCGCCGGCGGCGGGCCCCCAGCCGCTGCCGGGTCTGCGGAGCCGGGCTGGTGACCGCTCCGGAGCGCACGCTCGGCCGATGCGCGAGCTGCCCGGGCCACGCCGACGAGGCGCTGGTCGATCGTCTCAAGGTCTGGCGGATCGGCGCCGCGAACGAGCGGTCGGTGCCGGCGTACGTCGTCTGCACCGACGTGACGATCACGGCCATCGCCGAGCGGCTGCCCCGGACGCGGGAGGAGCTGCTGGACATCCCGGGGATCGGGCCGGCCAAGCTCGACCTGTACGGGGAGGCGCTGCTGGCGATGGTCGCCGAGGCTGGGGCGGCGGCGTCCGCGGGGGTGGCGTCCGGCGCTCGCGCTGCGACCATGGGCTCCGAGGCGTCAGCGGACGAGCCGGATGGGGCCGGTGGGACGCCTGCGGGGAGGCCGGTGGTCGACCTCAGGTGAGGTCGGGATCCACGGCGAACCCCGGGACCCATGCCTCCAGCTCGGTGCGCATCGCCACATGGGCGTCGAGCTGGCAGAGCACGCCGATCCCGCCGAGCCACACGCGGTGGATCAGCAGGTACGACGGGGGGAGGTTCAGGCGCAGCCCGACCGCGAAGTCGGGGTTGCGCGGGTCGTTGAGCCGGGCGAACTGCGCCCGCAGCCAGTCCCGGCTGTAGTGGAACACCTCGACCCGGGCCGGGTCGACGAACGGGTCGAGGAAGTCCAGCAGGCCCTGGGCGTCGATGCGCGAGGTGGTCTTGACGAAGCCCTCCTCGCGCAGTCCGGCGAGCACGGCGTCGGCGTCGCCGGTCAGCGCGATCCGCAGCAGGTGCCCGATCATCGGCGGCAGCCCGTCGGGCAGGTGCGCGACGGCGCCGAAGTCGAGCACCCCGAAGCGTCCGTCGGGGGTGATCCGGAAGTTGCCCGGATGCGGGTCGGCGTGCAGCAACCCGGCGCGCGCCGGGCCGGAGAGCAGGAACCGCTGGTAGTGCTGGCCGGCGGCGTCGCGCTCCTCGCGGCTCCCCTCGGCGATGATGCGTGACAGCGGCACGCCGTCCAGCCACTCGGAGACGATCACGGTGTGCCCGGCCGCGAGCACGTCGGGGATGGCGACCTCGGGGTCGTCCCGGTACGCCCTGGCGAAGGCCCGCTGCGAGGCCGCCTCCCGCTCGTAGTCGAGCTCCTCGGTGACCCGGTCGGTCAGCTCGTCGAGGATCGGCTTGACGTCCACGCCCGGCACCCAGGAGGTCATGACCTTGGCCAGCCGGGCGGCGTTGCGCAGGTCGGCCATGAGGGCCTTGTCCGCGCCCGGGTACTGGACCTTGACCGCCACGGGACGGCCGTCGCGCCACACCGCCCGGTGCACCTGACCGATGCTGGCCGCCGCCGCCGGCTCGTCGTCGAAGGAGGCGAACTTGCGCCGCCACTGCGGGCCGAAGTTCTCCTTGAGCACCGCGTGCACCTGCTCGGCTGGCAGCGCCGGGGCGGCGTCCTGCAGCCGGGTCAGCGTGGCCCGGTAGGGGGCGGCGACGTCCTCGGGCAGGGCGGCCTCGAAGATGCTCATCGCCTGGCCGACCTTCATCGCCCCGCCCTTGAGCTCGCCGAGGACGCGGAACACCTGCTCGGCGGTCCGTGCCTGCAGCTCGGCGGCCACGGCCTCGGCCGGCGCCCCGCCGATGCGCTTGCCCACCCCGATCGCAGCTCGGCTGGCGTGGCCGAGCGGCAGGGCAGCCATGCGCGCGCTGCGGGTCAGGGCGCGCACGGGGAGGTCTGCCATGCGGCCATTCTCCGCCCGGACCCTGCCCGCCGCACCCCCGCCCATGCCGCGGGAGGTCCGGCCGGTCCCCGGCGGGAAGGGCGGCCTGTGGCGGTCGCCCGACGCGGCTGCGGCGGCAGCCCGCCACCAGCGCCGGGCGGGCCCGCGCGGGGCTCGTGCAGGTCGGGGCAACGACGAGGGGCGCCCCACGCGGGACGCCCCTCCGGGTGCCGGGGCCGCGCCCGGCGATCGTTCAGGAGTTCGTGCTGGTCACTTGGCCTGGTGCCGCACACGGGGCAGGTGCCCTTGGCCATCCGGCGGTTGTTGACCTCCTCGACCTGGCCGGTGAACTCGCGCTTCTCCTTGCACTTCACGCAGTAGGCCTCGCCGGTGTAGGTCTCGTCTGCCATCTCGTCGCTCCGTCCGTGGGTCGGCCGGGTCCTCCTGACGCCAGCCGTGCGGGATGACCCTACGGCACGCACGGGCTCACCCGTCGAAGGGCACCCGGTTAGCCTCGGGTCATGTCCCATCCCACGCCAGGCACCACCCCACCCGCGTACGCCAGCCCGGCGGATGCCCACGTCGCCCTCGACCCCGCCGCCTTCGACCCCCTCGTGGACCGCCTCGCGGTGCGGCTCGACGGCGGCGTGGTGACGATCGAGCTGGCCGACCCGGACCGGCGCAACATGATGGGCCTGGAGATGACCGCCGCCTGGGAGCGCCTCATGGCCGCGATCGCGGCCGACCAGGAGGTCCGCGCGGTGCTGCTCACCGGCCGAGGGACCGCGTTCACCTCGGGCGGGGACACCGCCTGGATCGGGGCGGACTCGCACCGCTCCGTTGCCGAGCTGCGCCACCGGATGCTGTCGTACTACCGCACCTGGCTGGCGATCCGGGCCCTGCCGATGCCGACCGTCGCCGTGATCAACGGTCCGGCCATCGGGGCCGGCGCCGCCCTGGCGCTGGCCTGCGACCTTCGCTTGGCGGGATCCGCGGCCCGCATGTCCCTGCCCTTCGTGCGCATGGGTCTGCACCCGGGGATGCTCAGCACCTTCCTGCTCACCGAGGTGTCCGGGGTGGCCGCGGCGCGCGACCTGCTGCTCACCGGCCGCATGGTCGACGCTGAGGAGATGCGCGGGCTGGGGATCGTCAGCCGGGTGGTCCCCGACGCCGAGCAGGCGGTCACCCTGGCCTCGGACGACCTCGCCGAGGGCCTCGCCGCCCTGCGCGAGAAGCGTCCGCCGCAGTTCACCGGCCGCTGAGGTGTCCGGGCCAGACGGACTCGGCCGGCGAGCCGCCGCCGATCAGCTCGCCGATCTCCTCCCATGGCCCCCAGGGGGTGGAGCGGCGGGCGCACGTCTCGGAGGAGCGGACCGGCGGGATCGGGAGGTCGGGGCGCGCCAGCGGCTCGGGGATGCGCGAGTCGTGGGTGCGCGAGGGGTCGGGGCGCGCCAGCTGCTCGGGGATGCGCGAGTCGTGGGTGCGCGAGGGGTCTGGTCCGGGCGCCGTGATGGCGACGGCGGCTGACGCGGCCGGTGCAGGGACGACCAGGGACAGGGCGACGAGCGCCGCGGCCAGGGTCGGGGGCAGCGGGGTCGGAAGGTTCATCGTGGTCCTCCGCGGTGGCTGGGCCACGACGGGCTCGTGGTCGCCCCCTGACGGTGGATCCGGACTGTTGCACCGAGGCTGCAGGTGCGCTGCGCCCCGCTTGCAGGCCATGCTGGGCACGGTTGCGGCTGCAGGTCCGTGTCAGTGCATGAGCAGGCTCCGGGGCGCGGCAGTCGGGCAGGTCGGCCGCTGCGGCTGGTCGCCGTGCAGGCGGGCCCACTCCTCGGCAGTGGGCTCCCGTCCTGCGACAGCGCAGGCACGCGCGATGAGCGTCCCGCTGCCGATGGGGTAGCGCACCGCCACATCGGCGTCGGCGTAGCGCACCTCGACGAATGGCCCGTCGTCCCCGGTGCCGAACCACACCCAGCCCGTGCGCTCCTCGGTGAGCGGTGCGGCGAACCCGCCCCTGGACCGTAGTTCGCGCGTCCGGCCCACGGTCGCCACCTCCGCCGGTGCCGGGAGCGCCTCGCCGACGGACTGGCGCCGTCGCGGATCCCAAAGCGTCACCTCGCCCCCCGCGCCCAAACTCGCGAGTCGCGAGCCATCAGCCGTCACGGCGAGGCTGATCACCGCCCCCGACCCGCCTGCCGGGGGCGCGGCAAGCAGGGCGCCGTCCGGGATGGACCGGAAGTGCAGCCGACCTGCCCTGCCGGCGTGGACCAACGTGCGCCCGTCGTCGAGCCACTCCAGGTCGCGCACCGAGTCGCCGTCGTCCAAGGGCCACGACGCGACCTCGCGGAGGTCCGCTGCGGCGAGCACGACCACGGCCGTGCCGCGGGCGGCTGCGACGAGCAAGCCGTCGGGTGAGACGACCACCGGCGATTGCTGCAGCGACATGGTGGGCAGCGGATGCTCCCCGAGTAGCCTGCCCGTGCTTGCCTCGAGCATCGCCATCCCGCCTTCGCCGTTGGCGAAGGCGGCCCGCCCATCGGGTGAAACGGCGATGCCGCAGGCTCCCCAGGGCAGCGGCGTCCCAACTGCGGCACCGGCGGCAGCGAGGTCATAGGCGGCGATGCGACCGTCGTAGGCGGGCTGGTCCGGGCGCTCGGAGACCGAGGCCACCAGCGCACGTGCTCCGTCCGGCGTCATCGCCGCCGCACACACCCGGCCCGCCGAGTCGCCGCCCAACGGTTCGACCCCCTCGACCATCGTCACCAGGGGGTGATCGGTGACCAGGTCGAGGACCCGAACCTCGTCGGGTTCCGGACGAGCCTGCCCTGTCGAGATCGAGCCCGTCGCGCCGGGGACCCAGATGGCGGCGACCTGTCCAGCTGCGTCGACCGCCCCCGTCCCCCCGGCCTCGCTGACGCGTCGCGCGGGCCCCAGGGTCCGTTCGCCCGTCAGGTCCCACGCGACGAGGTCGCCGTCGGCACCGGCGGTCCAGAGGGTCCCGGTTGCCTCCTGCACCACCAAGCCGGTCACCCTGGCGCCGCCGGCGCGGAACGAGGCAGCCGGGAGCGAGGTCGCGGTGCCGATGATCTGGACCAACCCGGCCGCTCCGCCAAGGACGACCCGGTCCTCGAGCAACTGGATGCTCGCCACCTGGTCCGGGAAGGCCATCCGTGCGTCAGGTTCGCCGGGGCGATCGAGGGCCGTGACCACGACGGGACCCGGGAACGCCGGCTGCGTGGCGAGGAACCGGCCGTCCGGGGAGACCGCGCCGACGGGCCCAGCCCGGTCCAGCAGCGTCACGGCGCCGGTGCGCAGGTCGACGAGGCGCCCGGGGGCTCCGGCGGATCCCTGGAGCAGCAGGACGTGGCCGTCACCTGCGCGCAGCAGCCTGGCCTGCTGCAGGCCCTCGATGCGGGGCCACGCCGTGACGCCCAGGGGCCGCGCCTGCCCGAGTCGCATCCGGACCAGGCCGCTGGAAGTGGCCAGCGCGAGCTCGTCGTTCGCCACGAACGTGATGCCCTGCTCGAGGAACGCCGAGAACGGCACAGCCCAGGGGTTGCGCCCGTCGGCGTCGAGTGTGACCAGGTATCGGCCGCCACCGGACACGTAGCTCACGGCAAGGTGACGCCCGTCCGGGCTCACCCGGATCGCGGAGAGGCTCGCACCCGGCTTGTGCCAGACCGGCGTGCCGATCCCGGTGACGAGGTCGAGCGCGACGACGCGTCCACGTTGCGTCGCGGCGTAGGCCGTTGCACCGCCGGGGCCGAGGGCGAGGTCGACGATGGGGGAGTCGGCGGACACCCTGGCCAGCACCGCACCGCTGGCGGCCAGGACCGACAGCAGTGCGCCGACCGTCTGCGGGGACTCCTCGGTCCGGACGGCCTCGACGGCCGTGAGCATGCGGCTTGCGAGGTCGGGGTCAGTCAGGGCGGTGGCGGCCAGCCGCTGCGCGTCAGCGGTCCTGCCACGAGCGCGTGCATCGTCGCGGGCATGCACGGCGAGGGCGCTCGCGCACAGCGCGATGGCCAGCGCGCCTACGAGGCCGACGAGGAGCGCCTGCAGGCGGCGGTTCTGCCGGCGTGCGTCCTGCGCCTGCGCCAGCGCATCCACGGCCTGGGCCTCGGCCCGCTGTGTGCCGGCTCTGACGAACGCCGCCTCTGCGGCGGTGAACCCCTCGGGATGGCGCGCGAGGAGGTCGGCGGCTGCCAGCTGCCGGGCGCCGGACCAGAGGAGGGCGGGCTCACGCCCATCGTCGATCCACTCAGCGGCACCGACTCCGACGCGGCGCAGCAGGTCCCGCGCGACGGCGTCGTCAGCCAGCCACTCCCGCAGCCGGGGCCAGGAGCGGAACACCGACTCGTGAGCAACCTCCACCCGGCCGTCGGAGATCGTGAGCAGGCGTGCCGCGGCCAGCGGAGGCACGCAGCCGAGAACCGCAGGATCGGGCAACGCTGCCAGCTCGTCGAGCCCCACCTGGCGGCGCGTGACTCGGTCATCGGCGCCTGGTCCGGCGAGCCTTCGGAAGAGCACCGGTGCGGCGTGCCGCTCGGCCGGGTCCAGCGTGGCAAGGGCCTGCTCGGCCAACTGGGCCACAGCGGAGGCGACACCGCCGGAGGACAGGTACTCGGCCAGCAGCAGGTGGGGACCCGTACGGCGCTCCCAGAGCGCGGCCAGCGCCGTGGACAGCAGGGGCAGGCCGCCGGGCTCGCGCAGCGTGTCGTCGACGAGCGTGTCGACGAGGCCGGCATCCAGGACGAGGCCGGCGCGTTCGGCCGGCATCGTGATCGCGCGGCGCAGCTCCGGTTCGGTCATTGCGCCGACGAAGACCGCGGTCCCGGCGAGGAGGTCCGCGAGCCCGGGGTGGTCGGAGACGTGGCCGGCCTGGTCGGCCCGGACCGCCGCGACCAGCTGCACGGGTCCCTCGTCGCGCGCTGCGAGCCCGACGAGGGCGTCGAGGAACGCTTCACGCTCGGCGGGCTCGGTGCACGCAGTCCAGCACTCCTCCAACTGGTCGATCACGAGCAGCAGCGGAGTCGGCTCGAGGGAGTCCAGCGCCGCATGGAGGGTGGTGGGGACCGTGGGCTCGTCCGTCGCGGCCGTCGCCAGGCTGGCCACCAGGGCTTGCAGCGGGTGCGCCCCCGGCCGGAGGCTCAGGCGCACCCAACCGCTGCTACCCGGCAGTGCATCGTCTGCCAACGCTGCAAGCAGCCCGGCCTCGAGCAGCGAGCTCTTCCCGACGCCCGAGGCGCCAACGAGCAGCAACGGGGATCCCGTGCCGATGCGGGCGACCAGCTCGGCCGTGAGGCGCTCGCGCCCCGCGAACCACCGGCCGTCCTGCTGGTGGTAGGACCCCAGCCCCGGCCACGGGCACCCCGCCGTCTCGGCCGGGTCAGGGCTGGCGACCCCTCGCCAATGCTCCACCTCGCGGGCGAGGGCGAGGCGCTCCGCCGTGAGCCGCGCGTCGGCGTCCGCCGTCCGCCGGGTCGCCCCGGCCACCCGGCCGGCGAGGAGGTCGCGCAGCCAGCGCACGGACTCGTCCTGCACGGCGTCCACCGAAGGGCCGGCCCGGACCATGACCTCGGCGGCGGCCCGGCTGAGCACAGCGTGGTGGACATCGACGGGGGCCAGGTCGCGCAGGAGCGACACCACGTCGGGCTCCGTGAGGGGTCCGAGCGAGACCACCGCATCCGCCGGTAGGCCAGCACGCGGATCGGTCACGACAACTTGCAGCTCGCGCTCGCCCGGTGGCGGCAGCTGCGTCGGCCCATCGCCCCGGGCGTCCACCACCCGCAGCGCAGGAGCGGCCACGGGTCCGGACCCGAGGACGATCCCGCCGGCCTCGGCCTGGACACGCCCGGCGAGTGCGCAGGCCAACCGCCAGCGCCCCGATCCCTCCGGCCCGACCAGCAGCACCCGGCTGCCGCCCCCGGCCACGGCCCTTGCCCAGTGCTCGAGGAGCAGGTCGAGCTCCACGGTTCGTCCGACGAGTCGGCGACCGAATGGTTCCAGCGCGGCCGGGAGCGTCCCGGCCCGACCCGCGCTGCCTCCCGGACCGGCCAGCAGCATGGGGTCCTGCGCGAGGAGGCGGCCCTGCAGCGCTCGCAGCTCGGGACCCAGGTCCACCCCGAGCTCCTCGGCCAGGATGGTGCGGGCGCGGACGATTGCCCCGAGTGCCGCAGCCTGGTCGCCGACCGCGGCATAGGCAGTCGCCAGGAGCGCCCACCCGGACTCACGCAATGGTTCGGCGGCGACGTGGGCCTCGAGGTCGGCCGCCACGGCCGCCGGGGACGTGCCTGCGGCGAGCCGGGCACGGAACCGGTCCTCCTGCGCGGTGCGGCGCAGCTCCTCCAGCCGCCGCGCCTCGCCCCTGGCGAAGGCGGCGTCCTCGAACCCGGCGTAGGCAGGGCCGCGCCACAGGGCGAGGGCCTCGTTCAGCGCCTCCAGGGCGGCACCGGCCCGGCCCTCCACGAGGGCCGCGGAGCCGAGCCCCGCCAACCGGACGAACTGCTCAGCGTCAACGGTGAGGGGGTCCAGCGCCAGCCGATACCCGGGGGCATCGCTGGTGATGACCCCCGAAGAACGGCCATCGTCCGCGCCACGGCCCAGCTCGCCGCGGATTCGGGCCATGTATGCCTGCAGGGTCCGGCGGGCGGTGCGTGGCGGGTCCTGCGGCCACAGCGTGTCGATGAGCTCGTCGACCGTGACGACCTGGCCAAGCCGGGCAACGAGGAGGGCCAGGATCAGGCGTTCCTTGGCCCCGAGCGTGACTGCCGTCCCTGACCCGTTGCGCACGCGCAGCGAGCCGAGGACCCGCACCTCCATCTCGTGAGCGTAGGGTCGGGCCGGCTGACCTGCCGGGTGGAACGCACCGCCACCCACACCTGCCCCGCGGTAGCCGCGGTCACGGACGCATCGGTTGGGCTGGCAGCCCGGTCGGGGTCGTCTAGGTCCACCACCCACCCGGCGTGTCGCGACGACTTTTTCTCCTCCACATCCACGCGCTGCGTCGTCGCAGGTCACGGGCGCATCGCGGGGCCGCCCGACCCGGTGGTCCACATGCTTCCCACGGCACGTCCACAGCGACGCGCCGTGACGTCCCCAGCCCATCCACAGGCTGTCCACAGGGCGGCGCGGAATTCGTATTGACGGGTGAACCTCAGGTGAATACGTTCCTAGGTCGAAGGGACCCCCGGAGATAACGGGTGCACGTGACGGGTCGACCCCCGTGCACCATGCGCCTCCGGGGGTTCTGTTCGTCCGGACGTGGCACGCACGTCGAGGCAGGGCGGAGGTCGCGATGGCGCAGGCGTGGAAGGACTCCTACGACGCCGCCATCGTGGCCTGGGTCGGCGAGCACCTCGCCGAGGTCCTCCCGGAACTGGACGTCCCTGCCTTCGCCTCCGCCTGCCTGGACGGGTTCGACGAGCTCGAGCTGATGGCGCGGGCCGACCGGATCGCCGTGGTCATGGCCGAGCACCTGCCGGCCGACCCGCGCGCCGCCATCCCCCTGGTGGCGGCCGCGATGGGGCCGATCGAGACCGGCCTGCGGGGGATCACCCCCTTCCGGCTCATGCCCCACTCGATCTACATCGGTCGCCACGGGTTGGCGGCGTTCGAGGAGTCCATGGCCGCGCAGCACGCGCTGACCCAGCGGTTCACAGCCGAGTTCAGCATCCGGCCGTTCCTGGCAGCCGCGCCGGAGTGCACCCTGGCGCAGCTGCGCACCTGGGCGCAGGATCCGGACGAACGGGTCCGGCGCCTCGTGAGCGAGGGCACGCGCCCCAGGCTGCCCTGGGCCCCGCGACTCCCGGCGTTCATTGCCGACCCGACGCCCGTGATCGAGCTGCTCGACTTGCTCTGCGACGACACCAGCCTGCTGGTCCGACGCAGCGTGGCGAACAACGTGAACGACATCGCCAAGGACCATCCCGAGGTCGCAGTGGAGGTGGCGGCTCGGTGGTGGGAGTTGGGCGGGCAGCGTCGTCGTTGGGTGGTCCGGCATGCGCTGCGGACGCTGGTCAAGCGCGGCGATCCCGCGGCGCTCGCGATCCTGGGGATCGCCGCGGCCGACCACCTCGTGATCCGCGGAGCCTCGGTCGAGCCCGCCACCCCCACCATCGGGGACCGCGCGCGGATCGAGGTCGAGGTCGCCGACACCCGCGCCAGCGGCCCCGCCGAGCAGGTCGCGGTCGACGTGGTGGTGCACTTCGTCAAGGCGAACGGCGCCGCCTCCGCCAAGGTGTTCAAGGGCGGGGTTCGCTCCCTCGGCCCGGGCGAGGTCGGCCGGTTCGGGTGCGCCGTGTCACTCGCCGTGCACACGACGCGCACGCCGTATCGGGGCTGGCATGCAGTGGAGGCGCAGGTGAACGGCGTGCGGACGCCGATCGGCGGCTTCGAGGTCCGCTGAGCCGCGGCCGCCCGGATCGGGCGACGAGTGCCGGGCGCCGGCCCAGCCATGACGCACCCCGACGCTGCACGAGCGCGCGATCCCGTCGTTCTCCAGTGCCGCGCGCCCCACCGCTTCCCGTCCTGCGCACGGGACCGTCGTTCTCGAGTCCCGAGGAGCCCGCAGTACGACGGAATCGGACGCGGAGGTCTCCGCACCCCGTCCGGCCGGGCTGCTGAACGACGGACTCGTGCGCGAGGGACGGCGGCGCCGGCCCGGCCATGCGCACGACCGACGCTGCACGAGCGCGCGAGTCCGGGGCCCGGCCCCGGCGCGGGGCCCGTCAGCTCCGGCGCAGCGCCGCGGCGACGAGCCGGTGGAGGGTCGCGTCGGTTCCCTCGGGCAGGGCGTCCAGGTCGAACCACGCCAGGTCCAGCGACTCGTCGCTGCGCACGTGCTGCGCCCCCGGCGGGGCGATCGCCAGCCAGGTGAGGTCCAGGTGCTCGCTGGGGCTGCGCCCGCCGCGGCTGTCCTTGCAGCGCACGGGGTGCCAGTCGATGCCGAGCGGGACCGGGTCCAGCGTGATCCCGTCGATCCCGGACTCCTCGGCCGCCTCGCGGGCGGCCACCTGCGCCATCGAGGCGTCCCCGGGCTCGACGTGGCCGCCGAGCTGCACCCAGAGGCCGATGAAGGGGTGCAGCGTCAGCAGCGCCCTCGTGCGGGTGTGGTCCAGGAGCAGCGCGCTGCCGGTCAGGTGGCCCAGGCGCAGGTCCCGATCGGCCGCCGCGGGTCCGTGGGCGGCCACGTAGTCGACGATGCGGATGCGCAGGAGCGCCTGGGCATCGTCCGGCGCTGCCCAGCGACCGAGCAGTCGGGCGGCATCCTCGGCGCAGGCCGCGAGGTGGGACGCGGGAGGGACGGCTGGCGGACGGGCGGCCGCGCCCCCTGCGTCGGAGCCGCGCGGATCGCTCACGCCGTGCCGGCGCCGGGCGCCTCCCCGTCGGGCGGCCCGTCCGCGCCGGCCTCGGGCGCGCCGGCATCGTCCGCGCCTGCCTCGGGCGGCCCGTCCGCGCCGGCCTCGGGCGTGCCGGCATCGTCCGCGCCTGCCTCGGCCCCCGCGTCCGTGGCCTCGTCAGTCGCCTCGCCGGCGTCGGCCGCAGCCCCCGCGACGTCCCCGGTCGGTGCCGAGGACCTGCCCGAGGTGAGCGCCTCCAGGTCCTCGTCGCTGATCGCCGAGCCGGAGACGAACCGCGCCGGGTCGTCGAGGTCCTCGGGCCCGGGGAGCAGGTCTGGGTGGGCCCACACGGCGTCGCGGCCCTCGACCCCGCGCACGCGCTCCAGCTCGGACCACAGGGCGGCGGCGTCGCGCAGGCGGCGCGGCCGCAGCTCGAGGCCGACCAGCGTCTGGAACGTCTTCTCGGCGGGGCCACCGGCGGCCCGGCGGCGGCGCACGGCCTCCTGCAGCCGACCCGACGACGGCAGCCGGTCGCCCAGCGCGGCGGCCACCACGTGGTCCACCCAGCCCTCGACCAGCGCGAGCATCGTCTCGAGCCGGGCCAGCGCGGCCTTCTGCTCGGGGGTGTCCTCGGGGGCGAGCACGCCGGAGCTCAGGGCCTCCTGGAGGTTCGCCGGGTTGCTCATGTCGATGTCCTTGAGCGCCTCCTCCATGCGCCCGGCGTCCAGGCCGATGCCGCGGGCGTACTCGGCGACGGCGCCGTTCACCGTGGGACCGAGCCAGGCCACGTGCGTGAACAGCCGCTGGTGGGCGACCTCCCGCAGGGCGAGGTACACCTCGATGTCCCCTGCGGGCACCTCGAGCCCCGTGGCGAACGCAGCGACGTTGATCGGCACCAGCGTGGGCCGGCCGTCGTCGGTGAGCGGCAGGCCCACGTCGCCGGCGCCCAGCACCTCGCCGGCCAGCGCGGCGAGCCCCTGGCCGGCCTGCATCGCGAACATGTTCGCGCCCATCTGCTTGGCCATGCCCATGAGCGGGCCGAGCATCGCGCCGAGGTCGATCGGCATGTCGGCCGGGAGCATCGATCGCAGCTCCTCGGGCAGGCTGCCCGCCAGGTCAGCCGGGTTCGGCATGAGCCCGTCCATCGAGCCCTGCACCTGCTCGGCGATCGGCGTGATGATCCGCTGCCAGGCCGGCATGGTCGCCGTCAACCACTCCGAGCGGCTCCAGGCCCGGGCCCCGGCACCCGTCGAGGGGAAGGCGGTCACTGGGTCCAGCCACAGCTCGGCCAGGCGCACCGCCTCCTCGACGCCGCGCCGCTGCGCCGCGCCCACCACCGGGTCGCCCGCGGAGGCGATCGTCTTGCGGGCCACGTCGGTGGCGGCCTCCCAGTTGACCGCCGCGCCGCCCGGCACGCCCTGCTGCAGGTTCTGCAGCATCGCCCCGAGCTGGGTCAGCGCCGCGCCGATGTCCCCGACGTTGAACCCGCCGCCCGGGCCCATCGGGCCCCCGCCCGGACCGAAGCCCGGCGGCAGCCCGCCTGCGCCGGACGCACCCGCGCCGCCTGCGCCGGTGCCCGGCTCCTCGTCCGGGGGCTCCGGCGGCTGGAAGCCGAACGGCATGTTGCTCATGGGGGTGCCTTCCTCGTCGCGATGGGCGCCGACGCGCCCAGTGCCCAAGCCTAGGCGGGCGCGGGACCACCTGCCGCCCCCCTCAGCCGTCGTCGAGCCCCGGATCGCGCCCGGCTCGTGAGGGGTGCGCCGGCGGTAGGCTCTGCGCCCGGGCGGCTCCGCCGCTCGTCGCGAGGAGGGACGACGTGGTCTGGTGGCTCATCCCACTGCTGGCCACGGTCGCCGCGTGGGTGTACACCCGGGTCGCCGGCGCCGGGGCCGCGCGCGTCCGGCCCCGGCCGGAACCCGGCTCGGAGGCCGACCGGCGGGACCTGGCCCGCCTCGCCGAGGCGCTCAGCCGCCCGCTCCCCGGGCGGTCCGATGGCTGAGCCCATCGCGGCGGATCCCGACCGTCCCCACCATCCCGACCCGGACCCGACCGCCGCCGACCGGACCGCCGCGGCCGACCCCACCGCTGCCGACCCGACCGCCGTCGACTCCACCGCTGCCGACCCGACCGCCGTGGACCCCACCGGCACCGCTGCCGACCCGACCGCCGTCGACCCCACCGGGCTCAGCGCGACGGGGCCCCGGGTGCCGTGGACCGACCGGGTCGGCAGCTGGTTCGGCTTCGACCCGCCGCGCACGCCCCGGCAGCGGGCGCGCCGCCGGGCCATCTGGCGGGGCCTGGTCGCCGGGTTCGGCTTCCTGGTCCTCGCCTCCGTGGTGCGGCTGCCGCTGCTGGTGCTGGCCCCGGGTCCGACCTACAACACGATCGGCGAGGTCGACGGCACGCCGATGATCGAGATCAGCGGGACCGAGACCTTCCCCACCGAGGGCAACCTCGACATGACCACCGTCTCCGAGCGGGGCGGCTCGTCCGGGGGCGTGCACCTCGGGGAGGCCCTGCTCGGATGGGTCTCGCCGTCGGCCAGCGTGGTCCCGCGGGAGTCGGTGTACGGCCCGGAGGTGTCCGGCGAGGAGGTCTCGCAGCGCAACGACCAGCTGTTCGCCCTCTCGCAGTCCGACTCGGTCGCCGCAGCGATGGGCGAGCTCGGCCTGCCCACGCAGGAGGCCGTGGTCGTGACGCTCGTGAGCGGCGGCTCCCCGGCCGACGGCATCGTGCGCGCCGGCGACGAGGTGGTCGCCGTGAACGGTGACCCGGTCGACAGCCCCGACGACGTCGGTGAGGCCGTGCGTGCAGGGGCGGTGGGGGACACCGTCCGCCTGGACGTGCTGCGCACCCCGGAGGGCGGCGGGGAACCCGCGCCGCAGCAGCTCGAGGTGGTCGCGGGGGCCAGCCCGGAGCCCGCGGCGGACCCCGCAGCCCAGCCCGTGCCCTACCTCGGCATCACCGTGGGCACCGAGTACAGCGCCCCGTTCCCGATCGACTTCACGCTGGAGTCCGTCGGCGGGCCGAGCGCCGGGATGATGTTCTCCCTGGCGATCGTCGACCTGCTGACCGAGGGACCCATGAACGGCGGCGGGCACGTGGCCGGCACCGGCACGATCGACCCTGCGGGCACGGTCGGGGCCATCGGGGGGATCCGGCAGAAGCTCGTCGGCGCCCGGGACGCCGGCGCCGAGCTGTTCCTGGCCCCGGCAGGCAACTGCACCGAGGTGGCGGGCAACGAGCCGGCGGGCATGACCGTGGTGCCGGTCAGCACGCTCGACGAGGCCCGCGCGACCGTGGAGCGCTGGGCCGACGACCGGGGCGCCAGTTTCCCGACCTGCGCCGAGGTCGGGACCGAGGCGGCCTAGCCGAACGTCGCGGCCAGCGCCTCGGCGAGGCCCGGCACCAGGTCCGGGCCGGTGCGCACCGCGTCGTCACCCTCGCCCCGCACCCGCAGGGCGCACATGCGCCCGCCGTCGCGGCCGACCGCCACGACGATCCGCATGTCCCGGGCGTCCGGGTGCTCCCGCGCGCGGAGCACCGCGTCGGGCCGGTCGGCGAGGGCCGCCTCCGCCTCGGGCGGCAGGACGATGCGCTCGACCACCACGGCGGCGGCGACGATCTGCTCGGGCCACTCGATCCGGGCCAGGAACGCGTCGAGCGGCTCGTCGTCCGGGGGTCGCTCCTGCTCGAACGTGGTCAGGGCGGGACCGCCGTCGGCGACGCCCAGCTGGGCGGCCAGCGCCGGCTGCTCGGCCCGGACCCGTTCCGTGGGCACCAGGGCGAACAGCAGCGCGGGCTGGTCCCACCCGTCGGCGTCGACGTGCCGCTCGATGTCGAGCGCGGCCTCGAGCAGGTCACGGTCCTCCATGGCCGCCATCCTCCCAGTCGGCCGTGCGCGGACGCCGAGCCCCGCCGCCGAGCCCCGCCGCCGAGCCCCGCCGCCGGGCCCCGCCGCCGGGCCCCGCCGCCGGGCCCGCCGCCGAGCCCGGGGCCGCCTCCGCAGCGCGCCCGGGTGGCATCCGTGACAAACAGGTAGTTTGGGACGGTGAGCTTCGACCCGCCGATGGCCGCCCGCCCCCGACCGCAGGCCCGCCCGCCCCAGCGCCGCAGCGCCCTCGTCCCCACGCTGGCCATCCTCGCGGGGCTGGGCATCGTGTTCCTGCTGTTCACCTCCTTCTACACCGACTTCCTGTGGTACCGGTCGCTGGAGCAGCAGGGGGTGTTCACCACCCTGCTGCTGACCCGGCTCGGGCTGTTCCTGGCCTTCGGCCTGGTCATGGGGCTGGCCATCTGGGCGACGATGTACCTGGCCTACCGGTCGCGCCCGGAGCTCGGGGCGCTGTCCGCCGAACAGGTCTCCTTGGAGCGGTACCGGGCCAGCCTCGAGCCCTTCCACCGGATCATCCTGATCGGCCTGCCGGCGATCCTGGGCCTGATGGCTGGCATGTCGGGATCAGCGCAGTGGCAGAGCTTCCTGGCGTGGCGGCACTCCTCGCCCTTCGGCACGACCGACCCGCAGTTCGGGCTGGACCTCGGCTTCTTCGTGATGGAGTACCCGTTCCTGCGCTTCGTGCTCGGGTTCGGCTTCGCGGTGCTCATCCTGTGCCTGCTCATGGCCGTGGTCACCCACTACGTGTTCGGCGGCCTCCGGCTCCAGGGTGCGCCGCCGCGCACCAGCCGGGCCGCGCACGTGCAGATCTCGGTGCTCGCGGGGCTGTTCATGCTGCTCAAGGCGGTCGCCTACTGGATGGACCGCTACGGCCTGGCGATCAAGGGCGAGGACCTGGTGGCCGGGTTCACGGGCCTGAAGTACCGCGACGTGAACGCCGTGCTGCCGGCCAAGAACATCCTCGTGGTCATCGCGCTGGTCTGCGCCGTGCTGTTCTTCGTCAACGCGTGGCGGCAGAGCTGGGTCCTCCCGCTGATCGGCACCGGCCTGCTCGCGGTCTCCGCGCTGGTGATCGGCGGGATCTACCCCGCGATCGTCCAGCAGTTCCAGGTCAGGCCCTCCGAGGTCGTGCGCGAGCAGCCGTACATCCAGCGCAACATCGAGGCCACGCGCGCCGCCTACGGCCTGGCCGACGCGGAGTTCACCGACTACTCCGGGGAGGGCAGTGCCACGGTCGAGGCCCTGGAGGAGGACGCCGGCACGCTGCGCAACATCCGCCTGCTCGATCCGGCGGTGGTCTCCCCGACGTTCCGCCAGCTGCAGCAGATCCGCGGCTTCTACTCGTTCCCGGACGCGTTGGACATCGACCGCTACCAGCTGGGCGGCACGCAGCGCGGGGCGGTGATCGCCGTCCGCGAGGTGAACCTCGACGGTGTCGGCGAGCGCAACTGGGCCAACGACCACGCCGTCTACACCCACGGCTTCGGCGTCGTGGCCGCCTACGACAACACCTCGGGCCCGGACGGGCGGCCCGACTTCTTCGCCTCGAACATCCCCGTGACCGGCGAGCTGGAGCTGACCCAGCCCCGCATCTACTTCGGCGAGGAGTCACCCGCCTACTCCATCGTGGGGGCGCCGGAGGGTGCCGAGCCGCGCGAGCTGGACTTCCCCGACGACACCTCGCCCAGCGGACAGGCCAACAACACCTACGACGGCAAGGGCGGCGTGGGGGTCGGCGACCTGTTCCACAAGCTGCTCTTCGCGGCGCGGTTCCAGGACCCGAACATCGTCCTGTCGAGCCTGGTGAACCCGGAGTCGCGCATCCTGTTCGACCGAGACCCGGCCACGCGGGTCCAGAAGGTGGCCCCCTGGCTGACCCTGGACGGCGACCCCTACCCGGTGGTGGTCGACGGCCGCGTCAAGTGGATCATCGACGGCTACACCACCACGAACGCGTACCCGTACTCGTCACGGACCATCCTGTCCGACGCCACGACCGACGCCCTGACCCAGTCGACCAGCGCCATCACGGCGCTGCCGAGCCAGCGGATCAACTACCTGCGCAACTCGGTCAAGTCGGTCGTGGACGCCTACGACGGCACGGTCACCCTCTACTCCTGGCAGGCCGAGGACCCGCTGCTGCAGACCTGGGGCAAGGCGTTCGGCGGCGTGCTGACCCCGATGTCGGAGGCGCCCGAGGAGCTCGTCGCCCACTTCCGCTACCCCGAGGACCTGTTCAAGGTGCAGCGCACGATCGTGTCGCGCTACCACGTCACCGACCCGGCCAGCTTCTACGGCGGCCAGGACTTCTGGACGATCCCGAACGACCCGACCAACCGGGCCGTGAACGCCCTGCAGCCGCCGTACTACCTCACCCTGCGGATGCCCGGCACGACCGAGCCGCGGTTCTCCCTGACCACGACCTTCGCGCCGCAGCGACGCCAGACCCTGGCCGCGTTCATGGCCGTGGACTCCACGCCCGGACCGACGTACGGGACCATCCGCGTGCTGCAGCTGCCCCGCAACACCACGGTGCCGGGCCCGACGCAGGTCCAGAACAACTTCGAGTCCGAGCCGGAGATCGCCGAGCAGCTCACCCTGCTGCGCCGCGGCGGGGCCGAGGTCGAGTTCGGCAACCTGCTCTCGCTGCCGGTCAGCGGGGGGGTGCTCTACGTCGAGCCGGTGTACGTCCGGGCCGCGCAGGGCCAGGGCTTCCCGCTGCTGCGCCGGGTGCTCGCCAGCTACGGCAACGTCTCGGTGCTCGAGAACACGCTGCCGCAGGCGCTCGAGGCGGTCTTCGAGGGCAACGCGCCCCAGGGCGGGGACGAGGGCGACGATGGCCAGGGTGGCGACCCGACCGAGGACGCCCAGGCCGACCTGACCCGGGCGCTGGTCGATGCCCAGTCCGCCTACCGGGCGGGCGAGGAGGCGCTGGCCGCCGGCGACTTCGCTGCGTACGGGCAGGCCCAGGCCGACCTCAAGGCAGCCCTGGATCGCGCGGCGGCCGCCCAGCGCCGGCTGCTCGGCGATGCGGCGGACGCGCTGCCGGAGGAGCCGGAGGAGGCGCCGGTTCCGGAGGAGGCGCCACCCCCCGGGGAGGCCCCCGCGGAGCCCGCGGAGCCGGAGGCCTCCGCCGCGCCGTTGGCGCAGGCCTCGCGCGCCGGCCCGGCAGCGCAACCCACCGCCTGATCTCGCTAGGCTCCACGGCGAGCGCGGGGACCTCGGCCGGGGGAGGACGCCGGCCGGGGCGGCCCCCGGGCGGAGAGGACGCACGATGACCGCCCGCGAGCCCGTGGACGCCCCGAGGCACCCCGTCGAGGTCGCCGACGTCGAGGCCGAGGGCCTGGTCGAGAAGGGGCTGCGCAAGGGCTCGGTCTCCATCGTCGCGGCCGTGGCGATCGGCCTGGCCGCGACCGCCCCGGCCTACTCGCTGACCGGTGCGCTGGGCTACGCGGGCCTCGAGTCCGGCTACCAGCTGCCCATCATCTTCATCGTGTCGGTCATCCCGATGTTCTTCGTCGCCTTGGCCTACAAGCACATGACGACCGTCGCGCCCGACTCCGGCACGGTGTTCACGTGGGGCTCGATGGCGATGGGTCCGCGGTCCGGCTGGTTCGGCGGGTGGGGCCTGTTCCTGTCGAGCACCCTGGCCGGGGTGGGTGCCGCCGAGGTCGTCGTGAACGCGGTGGTCACGATCGCCGGCCTCGACGACCCCCCGCTGCTGCTGCGCCTGACCATCGCCACCGTCTTCATCCTGATCACGACCTCGCTGGTCGCCCGTGGCGCCGAGGAGTCCTCGCGCACCACCCTCGCCCTGACGGTCGTGCAGTACGGCGGGCTCATCCTCTTCGCCCTGATCATGGTCCGAGCCGTGCTCGCCGGGGAGGCCGCGCCGACCGCGGAGCCGTTCTCGTGGTCGTGGCTGAACCCGTTCGCGATCGACGGCTTCCAGGCCATGCTCGGCGGGTTCCTCGTGGCACTGTTCATCTTCTGGGGCTTCGACGCCTCGTTGGCCATGTCGGAGGAGTCGACGGGGAACTCCGCCCAGGCCGGCCGCACCGGTGTCATCGCGATGCTGATCATCCTGGCTACCTACGTGCTGTTCACCATCGCCGCGCTGTCGTACGCGGGGCTCGACGAGTCCGACCCGTTGAGCATGACGTACGAGGACAACATCGAGGACGTCTTCCTGGTCATGGCCACCGAGTCGATCGGGGAGTGGGGGGCGGTCGTCGCCGCGCTCATCGTCGGCATCTCCGCGTTCTCGGCCACGATGTCGACGGTCATGCCCACGGCCCGCGGGCTGCTGGCGATGGCCAGCTACAAGGCGCTGCCGGGCCACTTCGCCAGCGTCGACGAGGCGACCGGATCGCCCAAGAACGCCACGTGGTTCATGGGGCTGCTCACGCTGGCCATCTACGTGGGGCTGAGCTTCACCAGCGATGCGATCGTGCAGGACTCGGTCTACAGCGTGGGCATCTCGATCTGCGCCTACTACATCATCGCCGCCCTCTCCTGCGCCGTGTACTTCCACCGGACCGCGTTCAGCTCGATCCGTACCGCCCTGGGTCAGGTCATCCTCCCGGCGGCCTCGGCCCTGCTCCTGATCGGCGTGATGGTCCTCGAGGCCATCAACATGACCGACCCCGACTACGGCTCGGGCAACTCGGTCCGCGGGATCGGCACGGTGTTCATCGTCGGCGTGATCGGCATGCTGCTGGGGGCGCCGCTCATGGCGCTGTGGAACCTCCGGTCGCCGTCCTTCTTCCGTGGTGAGACGCTGCGCAAGCAACGGGCGCACTGGGTGATCAAGGAGGAGTGAGCATGCGGCGGCGGCGGTGGCCCTGGGTCGTGCTGTTCCTCGGGATCGCCCTGCTCGCGCTGTTCTACGTGGGCGGGGCCTGGTACTTCTCCGGGCTCGTCTACGCCGACGCGCTCAAGGCCGTGCCCTACGACCCCACCTCGCTGCAGCGCGGGACCGTCCAGGAGGTCGACCTCACCCGACGGGGCCGCGGCACCGTCACGATCCTGCCGGCCCAGGCCGACCTCGAGGACCGCTCGTACGACGATGCCGTGGTCGGCCTGGTGATCGGCGAGTCGCTGGTCGTGGTCGGCCCCGCGACCCGCACCGCGGACGGCAGCCAGCAGCGCGAGGTCCGCGCCATCGTGGGCGACCGGCCGGAGCCGGGCGACAGCTACGGGCTCACCCGGGACGTCTGGCTCACCCCGGAGCAGGCCGGCATGGAGTACCAGGACATCACGATCACCACCCCGGAGGGCGACGACTTCCCGACCTGGTTCATCCCCGGCAGGGGGAACACGCGGTGGGCGGTGCTGACCCACGGCAAGGGGGCGGCCCGCTCCGAGATGCTGCGCATGGCCCGGCCCCTGCACGACGCCGGGTACAACGTGCTGGTGATCACCTACCGGGGGGACGTCGGCGCCCCGCCGTACGCGGACGGGATGGTGACGTTCGGGCGTGTCGAGTGGCGCGAGCTGGAGACCGCCGTGGAGTACGCCCGGAACCGTGGCGCGACGAGGGTGATCCTGGGCGGAGCCAGCCACGGCGGCGCGGTGACGCTGGGCTTCCTGGACCGCGGCGGCGGCCTGGTCGGCGAGGTCGACGGCCTCATCCTGGACGCCCCGGCCTCCAGCCTGGGCGACGTCATCGACGAGGCGGCGGAGTTCCGCACGCTGCCGGTGGGGGACCTGCCGATCCCGGAGTCGCTGGAGGAGGCGGCCAAGCTCATGGTCGCCGTCCGGTACGAGGTGGACTTCTCCGAGGTGGACTACACCGGCAAGCCCGACCTCGTGGACGTGCCGCTGCTGGTGTTCCAGGGCACGGAGGACCGCACCGTGCCACAGCCCGTGAACGACCGCTTCATGACCAGCGGCTCGGGCCAGGGCGGCCGGTACGTGATCGTCAGGGGCGCCGGCCATGTCATGGCCTGGAACGTCGACCCGGAGGGGTACGAGGCGCGGATCACCGACTTCCTCGACACGGTGCGGCAGGCGCAGTAGCCGCGCCCCAGCCGTACAGCTACCGGCGCGCCCGTTCGGCGACCACCACGCCGGCGAGGATCACCACGCCGCCGATCATCTGGACCGGGGTCAGCACCTCGCCCAGCACCACCCACGCGATGAGCGAGGCGATGAAGGGCTCGGTCATCCCGACGATGCTCGCCCCGGCGGCGCCGATGTGGCGGATCGCGGCGAGCACCAGCCAGAACGGCGTGATGGTGCCCAGCACGACCATCCACGCCGCCAGCACCCACAGGGGGACGGTCGTCGTGCCCTCGCCCAGTGGGCTGGCCCCGCCCTGCAGGGCGGTCCACGGGAAGCGCCACCACGGCAGCGCGACCGCCCAGAGCAGTGCCGCGAAGCCGAAGCCCCACAGCGTCAGGGAGACCGGGTCGCGCCGCTCGCCCGCGTGCTCGCCGAGCAGGTAGTACACGGCCAGGGCGACCGCCGCGCCGAACGCCGCCGCGACGCCGAGGCTGTCCAGCTGCAGGCCCCCCCAGATCTGGGCGACCATCGCCAGGCCGAGCAGGGCCAGCGCCAGGCCGAGCCACACCGTGTCCCGGACCGGCCGGCCCCAGGCGAAGCGCACCCAGAGCACGACCATGATCGGCGCGGTGAACTCGATGAGCAGCGCGATCCCGATGGGCATGCGCGTGATCGCCACGAAGTAGAGCCACTGGGTCATGGCGACGCCGAGGATGCCGTAGGCGGCGATCGGTCCGAGCTCAGCGCGGCGCAGCCGCAGCGCGCGCCGGTCGGTGACGGCGACGACCAGCAGCAGGACGAGGAACGCCGCCGTCACGCGGAGCTGGGAGACCCGCGCCGCGTCGTCGACGGCCTGCAGCACCACCTTCGAGACGGTGCCGTTGATCCCGAACAGCAGGGCGGCCGTGAGGTAGAGCGCGTAGCCCAGGGCGGGCCGCTGGTGGCGCGCGTGGGCGGTGGCGGCGGGCTCCTCGACCGGCGGCGCGGGCACGCCCGCGCTGGTGTCCGGCGGGCCGAGGACGTGGTGGTCGTGGGTGGTGTCGGGCTCCTGGCTCACGTGGGCACCGAGCGGATCAGGTCGGCGAGCAGGCCGGCGGTCGCGTCCGGAGCGTCGCGGCGGACGTCGTGGCCGGCGGTCAGGCGGCGCACGGTCCAGCCCGGCAGGGCGGCCAGGCCGGCCTCGGCGGCGGGGGAGACGATGCTGCCCAGCGCCGGGTCCCCGGCCACCAGGATCGTCGGGCAGCGCACGTCCCGGGCGCGCTGGGCCCACCCGGTGCCGTCCCAGTCGGGCCCCGCGAACGCGTTCGGATCCACTGCCTGCTTCGCGCGGGCCCAGGGCTCGTACTCGGCCGGATCCCAGTGCGGATGCTCGGCGCGGCCCTCGGCGATGACCTCCCCGAGGGGACGGGTGCGGCTGGAGGCGAACCAGTGCGCCAGGTCATCCATCGGCTGAGGTGGGCTGCCCGCCTCCCGGCGCGCATCGTCCTCGGCCATGGAGCCCAGGGCGGGGAGGTCCTCGAGCCAGAGGGCGGCGATGAGGTCGGGGCGGGCGGCCGCGACGGCGAGGGCGACGGCCGACCCCATCGAGTGCCCGCCCACGACGATCGGCCCCCGGGTCCGCCGGACGAGCCGCTCGGCGTGGGTGATCGCCTCCGCCCGCTGGTCGGGGACCGCGACGGTGCCGCCCACACCGATCGTGCGGCCCGCATGGCCGGGGGCGTCCGGCGTGACGACCTCGAGGTCGGCCAGGCCCGGCCTGGCACGCAGGCACGTCACGAACGGTCCCCAGCACGCGCCGGAGTCGCCGGCGCCGTGGAGCAGCAGGAGCCCGGGCAGTCCACTCATGGCCCCGGAAGCCTAGCCCTCGGCAGCACCGTCCGGCGTCCCCCGGCGCGCCCGGCCGGGGACCCGGTCCGTCAGCGCCGGCGCGCCTGTGCGGGGATGGGACCGGAGGGGACGGCCTGCTCGCGGGGGAGGCAGTCCAGGGACATGGCGCCCAGCTGCGGCGCCTGCGCCACGAGCTCGTCGAAGCGGACCTGCCCCGCCCCCTCGGCACCCGGGACCGGGCAACCGACGATGTGACGCACGCGTCCGTCCGGGTGGGTGACGAGGGTGACCCCGCCGAAGAGCCGGAGCCGGGCGAGCGTATGGGGCAGGTGGGCCTCCGCCGCGGGGTTGCGCTGGATGAGCCGGGCTGCCACGACGGCCGTGGGCAGGCCGTCCTGGTCGAACCGGAAGCTCGCGTTGCCGCCCTGGACCGCCATGTCCTCGGGGGTGAGGCCGAACCGGGCCAGCCCGAGCGGGCCGTGGTTGGCCCGAGCCCACGCCAGGACCGCCCGGTGCCACTCGGTGGTCGAGGTCCCGGACCGCCGAGGTGCGGGGGGACCGGCGCCGAGCGTGCGGCCGAGGTCATGGGTCGCGGCGAGCAGTGCCGGCTGGGTGGGCATGGGCTCGGCCCGGATCGACGGTGCCGGGTCGTGGGCGTCCGGGTGCGTCAGGTCGGGCTGGATGTTGCGACGGCGGCAGGCCTCGACGAACAGCCGGCGGAAGCCGTTGCGGTCGTCGGGATAGAGGTCGGTGTCGGCGATCACGACCGCATCGAGGAAGTCGGCGAACCGGATCGCGGCCGGAGGCAGGTAGTCGATGGCGCGCACGACCATGGTGGTGACCATGCCCGCGGCCTGGCGGGCCTCGTCGCAGACCAGCCGGAGCAGGTCGGCGCTCAGGGCCTCGGGGCCGGGCCGGTGGTGGAGCACCCCGTCCGCACGGGTCGGCACGCCGGCGGCGCGCAGCAGCGGCACGATGCGCTGGGAGTAGGCGGCGAAGAACGCCTCGAACACCGCGGCGACCAGCACGGCGCCCCGCTCGTGGGCCTCGGACACGCGCTGGTCGACGACCACGGGCTCCTCGTCGGGATCCAGCGCCCGGCGCACCGCATCGATGCGCCCGCCGGCGTTCGCCCGCGGGCCCGCCCCGCGCCCGAACTCCCCGGCCAGCTCGACGAAGGGCCCCCGCTCCCAGATCGCCAGGCCCGACCTGGCGACCGCGTCCTCGAGCAGGCCGGGCAGCTGGAAGTGCTGCAGGATCGCGAGGATGTCGCCGAGGGCCTCGTGGAAGGCCAGGGCATCCGGACCCAACGGCTCCATCGAAAGAGGGCGCAGCTCGTAGAGGAAGGCGTGCCCGGCCTCGTGGTTGACGATGTCGTGGGACAGGCACGCGTACACCTGCTGCCCGGGGAAGACGCCCGCGGCCAGGTCGGCGGTCGCCTCGTACGACCCGAAGGTGAGGCCCTCGCCGGGTGTGAAGTGCGCGTTGGCCAGACCCGGGCGGTTGGCGATGACCCGCAGGGGCCGGGCCGCAGGCACCCGGCCCAGGGGATCGTCGGGCCGGCGCCAGACGTTGCGCCACAGCAGGCGACGACCGCGGGCCCGGTCCAGGGTCTCGAGCAGCGAGGCGAGGACGGCGTAGACCATCTGGGCGCGGAACTGGGGGTCGGACTGCTGCGGGGCCAGCCCGTCCTGGGCGAGCAGGCGGGGGTCGTCCAGCCGGAGC
Organism: Candidatus Nanopelagicales bacterium; assembly: GCA_025456015.1. Lineage (GTDB taxonomy): Bacteria > Actinomycetota > Actinomycetes > S36-B12 > CAIYMF01 > Prado023. The sequence continues at coordinate 369 of JALOLK010000053.1, read as the reverse complement.
GCGGGCGCCCCGCCGCCGGCGGTCCAGTCGACCACCTCGATGCGGCTGCCCCTCGGGCCGGGCTGCAGCCGCTCCCACGGGACGGACAGCACGACCGTGCCGCCCTGCAACCGCGAGTAGGTCGGGTCGACGCTGAACACCCGCAGCCTGCGGCGGCTGGGCGTCGGGTAGCCGAGCGCGTGCGCGACGTCCGTGTGCGGCATGGCTGTCACCGCCTCAGATCGTGAACGGCTGCTCCCGGCCGAACGCCCGCTTGGAATCGTGCACGGTCATGTAGTTCGGGCTCTGCCACGGCGGCATGCGGCGCCGGATCTGCCGGTGGAACGTCCGGTACCCGCCGCGGAACGCCCCGTCGGCCCACACCTCGCG
>JALOLK010000052.1:8024-35075 GCA_025456015.1 Candidatus Nanopelagicales bacterium | reverse complement strand
CGCTTCGACGTCGAGCGCGACCCCAACCTGCAGCTGCGCGACTTCCCCACCCTCACCCACGTCATCGGCTGGGTCCGCGACAAGACCGGCATCCAGCCGGCCACCGCGCCGGCCCCGACCGCCGGCGTCGTCGACACCGGCACCGCGGTGACCGTGGTCGACGCCGCAGCGCCGGCCACGAGCGCGCCGGCCTTCGTGGGCGACCTCGACGCCGTCGACGCCCTCCCCCGCCGCATCCCCACCCCGGCGCTGCGCCCGGCCCTGGCGGCGTGCGTGCCGACCGGCGTGGAGCTCGGCACCGGTGCGCGGATCCTGGTCGTCCCCGACGAGGGCGGTGTGGGCGCGGCCCTGGTCAAGAAGCTGGTGAAGCGCGGCGCCGAGGTCCTCGTGGTCGAGGCCGCCACCGGCACCGACGAGCTGCTCGCCGAGGTGGGCACGTTCACCGCCGACGGCGGTCCGCTCACGGGCGTCTACTGGCTGCCGTCGCTGGACGACGAGGGTCGCCTCGAGGCGATGGACCTCGAGGGCTGGCGCGAGGCCCTGCGCCGCCGCGTCGTGGCCCTGCACGCGCTGTTCCACCAGGTGATCGCCGACACGCCGTTCCTGGTCACCGGCAGCCGCCTCGGCGGCTTCCACGGCCACGACGCGGCCGGCGCCACCGCGCCGCTCGGCGGGGCCGTGGTGGGCTTCGCGAAGTCGTACAAGAAGGAGCGCGCCGACGTCCTGGTCAAGGCCGTCGACGTCCCGGCGAGCCGCAAGACCAGCGCCGTCGCCGACGTCCTGATCGAGGAGACGCTGGCCGACCCCGGCTGCGTCGAGATCGGCCGGGTCGACGGCCTGCGCTGGGGCATCGGGCTGCGCGAGCTGCCCTTCGCCCCGCAGGACGCCCCGACGGACGGCGCGATGGCGCTGGGCAGCGACTCGGTGTTCGTCGTCACGGGGGCCGCGGGCAGCATCGTCTCGGCGATCACCGCCGACCTGGCCAGCCACTCCGGCGGCACGTTCCACCTGCTCGACCTGGCACCGGCGCCGGACCCGGCCGATCCCGACCTGCAGGCCTACCTGGCCGACCCGAACGGGCTGAAGCCGCGGATCGCCGAGCAGATCACCGCCCGCGGCGACAAGGCCACCCCGGTGCTCATCGAGCGCGAGCTGGCCCGCTTCGAGCGGCTCGCCTCGGCGCTGGCGGCGATCGAGGCGGTCCGGGCCGCCGGCGGCACGGCGCACTACCACTGCGTCGACCTGCGCGACGGTGACGCCGTGGCGGCGGTCATGCAGCGCGTCCGCGAGACCAACGGCCGCATCGACGTGCTGCTGCACGCCGCCGGCCTGGAGATCAGCAAGGGCCTGGCGAAGAAGGAGCGGGCCGAGTTCGAGCTCGTCTTCGGCGTCAAGGCCGACGGCTGGTTCAACCTGCTCAAGGCCGCCGGCGACCTGCCGATCGGCGCCACGGTGGCGTTCAGCTCGGTGGCCGGTCGGTTCGGCAACGCCGGGCAGACCGACTACGCAGCGGCGAACAACCTGCTGTGCAGCATCGCGAGCAGCATGCGCCGCACCCGGCCGGACACCCGCGGCATCGCCCTGGACTGGACGGCCTGGGGTGGCATCGGGATGGCCACCCGCGGCTCGATCCCGAAGATCATGGAGGCCGCCGGCGTGCAGATGCTGCCGCCGCAGGCCGGGATCGCGTGGATCCGTCGCGAGCTCACCAGCGGGCCGCAGGCCGGCGAGGTGGTCGTGGCCGGGCGCCTGGGCATGATGGCGACCGAGTTCCACGAGACCGGCGGGATCGACCCGGCAGCGTTCGCGCAGGTGTGTGCGGCACGCTGGACCCGAAGGAGCAGCCGTTCCTCGACGACCACCGCGGCGACCGCGTCACCGCCCTGCTGCCCGGCGTCATGGGCATCGAGGGCATGGTCGAGGCGGCCCGCCTGCTGGCCCCCGACTGGGCGCTGGCTGCCGTGGAGGACGTCGACTTCACCGCGCCGCTGAAGTTCTACCGGGACCAGCCCCGCACGATCGAGCTGGTCGCGCTGCTGCACCCGGACGGCGAGGACCTCGTCGCCGAGTGCCGCATCGAGGCCGAGCGCCAGCTGCCCGGCTCGGACGCCCCCGCCCGCACGGTGCACTTCACCGGCCGGGTGCGGCTGAGCCGGACCGGCCCCGAGGCCGAGCACGTGGAGCCCCCCGCCCGCGAGGGCGCCGAGGCCAGCGCCGAGGACGTCTACCGGATGTACTTCCACGGCCCGGCCTACCAGGTGGTGTCCACCGCCTGGCGCGCCGGGGACGGCGCGGCCGCGGCGTTCGCCGTCGACCTGCCCGCCAACCACGCCCCGAGCGACCTGCCGCTGCAGGCCGCCCCTCGCCTGATCGAGCTGTGCTTCCAGGCGGCGGGGCTCTGGGAGGCCGGCCGGGAGGGTCGCCTCGCGCTGCCGACGCACGTCACCCGCGCGGTCGTGCTCACCGACGGCGAGCAGCCCGCCGAGGGGCCGTTCACGGTCACCGCCCGGCCCACGTCCGACGGCTTCGCCTGCACCGTGGCCGATGCCAGCGGGACCGTGGCCGTGCGGCTCGAGGGCTACCGCACGATCGCGCTGCCGCAGGACCTGCCGGAGGACCAGCAGGCCCCCTTGCGTGCGGTCATGGCCGACTGAGCAGCTGCGGACAGGCGAGGAACAGCGATGGGAACCGTGGAGCGCACCGCACCGGTCCAGGCAGCACCAGCCACAGCCACGCCTGGCGACGTGGCACCGACGACGGGCACGGTCGGCGTGCCGGTCCTGGTCGATCCGACCGGGCGGACGTGGGTCCTGCCGGCCTGCCGGGTGGTGCCCGGCTCGCCGGGGACCGACCTGCTCGAGACCACCGAGCTGCCGCCAGCCCTGCACGACGCCGTCCTCGGTGCCGCACAGGCCGAGGCGTCCCGGCGTGGTCCCGGCGCGCACTGCCCCACGTTCACCCTCGGGGCAGGGTCGGCGCCCATCCCCGCCGCCAGCCAGCTCGACGGCTGGCCGCTGGTCGAGGAGGTGCTCGGCCTGGACCTGCCCGGGGCCGGGATCGGCCAGACCAGCCGGGTCACCCTGCCCGAGGAGGAGCCCCCCGCCCCGATCGGCCATGCCGTGTGCGCGCAGGTGCGCGCCCCGCTGGCCGACGAGGACGCCGAGCTGCTGCACCTGCGGCTGCCGCTCGGGCCCGGCGTGCGGGTCGTGACCCAGGCCGCTGCCGGTGAGCCGGTCGGCGCGGGCCCGGTGCTGCGCGTCGTGGCGCACGGCCGCGACCGGGCCACGGCGATGGCACGCCTGCATCGGGCCCTGTCCGACTGCGCCGTCGTCGTCGCCGGCGCCCCCACGAACCGGGCCAGCCTGCTGGCCGTCCTGGCCGCCCACGCCGGGCACACCGCCCGGCCCGCGAGCGCGCCGGGGCCGGACCCCCTGGCCGTCCTGGTCGCCGCCGTGCGGGCCAGCGATGCCGAGCGGGCCATCCAGCGCACCGCCTTCCACGCCCGGGCGGCCCGCGGCCGGCCCGAGCCGGTCGTGGCCACCGGCGTGCCGGTGACCCTCGTGCACGCGGGCCAGCCCTACACGCTGGTCGTGCACGAGACCGGCCCCGACCGCTTCCGCATCGACACCGGCGAGCACGTCGCCGAGCTCGCCGTGCAGCGCCACGACGGCTTCGAGTGGACCGTCACCTGTGCCGGCCGGCGCCACCACGTCGTGGCCACCGGCCTGGGCAGCGGCTGCGCGCTCGAGCTCGATGGGGTCGCCCACCAGGTCGACCGCGACGAGGGCCTGCCCGTGCGGGCCGAGTGGCCGGCGCTGATCGTCTCGGTCGCCGTGGCCGAGGGCGACACCGTCGCGCCCGGCGATCCGCTCGTCGTCGTCGAGGCCATGAAGATGGAGTCGACGATCCGGGCCACCGCGGCCGGCACCGTCACCGGGGTCGACGTGCTGCCCAACGAGCAGGTCGACGCCGGCATGCCGCTGGTCCGCATCCGCCCACCCGCCCCGGCCCCCACGGCCGAGTCCGCCGCGGCCCCGGGCTCCCGGGTCTCCTTCGCGGGGATGGCCCTGGCCGACACCTCCGGGCGGCCCCCCTTCGAGCGGGTCTACGCCGCGCTGAGCAGCCACCTGCTCGGCTACGACCTGGACCCGGCCGCCCTGCGCGGCCTGCTCGCCGAGCAGCGTGCCTTCGCCAACCGCGCCAGCGCCGCCGACGCCAGCCTGCTGGCGGCCGAGGACGCGTTCCTGGACCTGTTCAGCGAGCTCGGCCGGCTCTGGCAGGTCGACCGCGAGGTCGACGACGAGCACGAGGACCTGCTCACCGAGGGCACGACGAGCGCCCGGGAGTACCTCATCGGCTACCTGCAGTGGCTGGACCCCGACCGGGTCGGCATGCCCGAGCCGCTGCGCCGCCGGCTGGCCCGGGTGCTGGGCCGGTACGGCGTCACCGACCTGCGCCGCAACCCGGCACTCGAGGACGCGGTCGTGCTGCTGTTCTCCACCCAGGCCCGGCTGCCGAAGCTGGCCGGCGTGGTGACCGGGATCCTCGAGCGGCGGCTGCGCCACCGCGACCGGATCCTGCCCCTGGTGCAGCCCACGTCCGCGGGCAACCGCTACGACCGGCTCGTGACCGCCACCCAGGGCCAGCTGCCGGCCATCGCCGACCTCGCCCTGGACGCCCGCTTCCGGTTCGTCGACGAGCCCGTCGTCGAGGCGGGCCGGGTCGCGCTGCAGGCCGAGATGGACGGCCACCTCGCGGCCCTGGCCGAGGATCCCCGCCGGGCCGACCGGGCCGAGCGCATCACCGCGCTCGTGGACTGCCCGCAGCCCATGCGCGAGACGATCCTGCGCCGCCGGCTGGCCGGCGGGGTGGACCCGGACCTGCAGTCGGCGCTGCTCGAGGTGCGCGCCCGGCGCTGGTACCGCACGCGCCCGCTGCAGGACCTGCGGATGGTGGAGGTGCGTGGCGCCCAGCTGTGCTGCGCGGACTACGACTGGGAGCACCGGCGCATCCACGTCGTCCTGGCGTTCACGCCGCTGTCGAACCTGGCCGAGCTCGGTGCCGCGATCGCCGAGCACCTGCGCACGGTCGACCCCGGGCGCGCGCCGGTCGTCGACGTCATGTGCTGGCGGCCCGAGAGCCAGCCGAACGGCGACGACCTCGCCGCCACGCTGCGCGAGCAGGTGGCCGGATGGGACCTCGGCCGCCCGCTGTGGCGCCTGGACGTCACGGTCTCGAGCCTGGCCCCCGAGGCCGAGCCCGAGCTCCGGACGCAGTACGTGACGTTCCGCACGGCCGAGGACGGCAGCGGCCTGGTCGAGGACGTCTTCTACCGCAACCTGCACCCGATGCTGGCCAAGCGCCTCGAGCTGTGGCGGCTGGCGAACTTCGACCTCACCCGGCTGCCCTCCTCCGAGGACGTCTACCTGTTCCACGGGGTGGCCAAGGCCAACCCGAAGGACCACCGGCTCTTCGCCCTGGCCGAGGTGCGCGACATGACCCCGCTGCCGGCCGGCCGCGGGGGGCGCACGAGCTTCCCGATGCTCGAGCGTCTGGGCCTGCAGGCGATCATCGCGATGCGTCGCGCCCGGGTGGCGTTCCCCCAGCGCGACCGGCCCCAGGCCAACCGGATCACGCTGTTCGTGCGCCGGCCGTGGACCGTGCCCCGGGAGCACTGGGGCGACCTGGTCGAGATGCTGGTCCCGCTGGCCAGCGGGGCGGGCCTGGAGATGGTCGTCATCCGCACCCAGGTGCCCGAGGCCGACGGCACGCTGCGCCCGACGGTGCTCAACGTGGACGGGATCATCCAGCGCTCGATCACGATCACCGAGGAGGCCCCGCGCGACGACATCGTGCGCCCGCTGACCCGCTACCGCCAGAAGGTGCTGACCGCGCAGCGGTTCGGGGTGCCCTACCCGTTCGAGATCCTGCGCATGTTCGCCCCGCCGCCGGGCACGGTGGGCAAGTTCAAGCCGGCCCACTTCGAGGAGCTCGACCTCGACGAGACCGGCGAGACCCTGGTCCCCGTGCTGCGCGAGCCGGGCCTGAACACCTCGAACCTCGTGGTGGGCCTGCTCACGACCTACACCGAGGCCTACCCCGAGGGGATGACCCGGGTGGCCATGCTGTCCGACCCCACCCGGGGCCTGGGCAACCTCGCCGAGCCCGAGTGCCGGCGCGTGAACGCCTGCCTGGCGCTGGCCCTCGAGCGCGGCATCCCGGTGGAGTGGTTCGCCACCTCGTCGGGTGCGCTGATCTCGATGCAGTCCGGCACCGAGAACATGGACTGGATCGCGCTCACGCTGCGCCGGATCATCGAGTTCACCCAGGCCGGCGGGGAGATCAACGTCCTGGTGACGGGCATCAACGTCGGCGGCCAGCCGTACTGGAACGCCGAGGCCACGATGCTCATGCACACCAAGGGCATCCTGGTGATGATGCCGAACAGCGCCATGGTGCTGACCGGCAAGCAGGCGCTGGACTTCTCCGGCGGGGTCTCGGCCGACGACAACTTCGGCATCGGCGGCTACGACCGGGTCATGGGCCCGAACGGCCAGGCCCAGTACTGGGCGCCGTCGCTGCCCGACGCCTGCGAGCTGCTGCTGCACCACTACCGGCACACCTACGTGGCGCCGGGTGAGCGGTTCCCGCGCCGGGTGCCCACGATCGACCCGTTCGACCGCGACGTGCAGCCCTACCCGCACGCCCCGATCGCGGACTCGGACTTCGCCGTGGTGGGCGACATCTTCTCCTCCGAGAAGAACCCGGAGCGCAAGAAGCCGTTCGACGTGCGCTCGGTGATGCGCGCGGTGACCGACCAGGACAGCGAGCCGCTGGAGCGCTGGCAGCGCTGGCGCGGCGGCGAGACGTCGGTGGTGTGGGACGCCCGGATCGGCGGGATGAGCGTGCTGCTGCTGGGCCTGGAGTCCCATCCGGTGCCACGGCGCGGCTTCGTGCCCGCGGACGGCCCGGCGGCCTGGACCTCGGGCACCCTGTTCCCGCAGGCCTCGCGCAAGACCGCCCGCGCCGTGAACGCCGCGACGGGCAACCGGCCGATGGTCGTGCTGGCGAACCTGTCGGGGTTCGACGGCTCGCCGGAGTCGATGCGGCACTGGCAGCTCGAGTACGGCGCGGAGATCGGCCGCGCGGTCACGAACTTCCGCGGCCCGATCGTCTTCGTCGTGATCTCGCGGTACCACGGTGGGGCGTTCGTGGTGTTCTCCAAGGCGCTGAACGCCTCGATGGAGGTCGCGGCGGTCGAGGGCTCGTTCGCCTCGGTCATCGGCGGCGCCCCGGCAGCGGCCACGGTGTTCGCCCGGGAGGTGCGCACCCGGGTCGAGGCGGACCCCCGGGTCGTGGCGGCCAAGCAGCTGCTCGCCGGCACGTCCGGCGCGGAGGCCACCGAGCGGCGCGCTGCCCTGGCCGAGATCACCGAGCAGGTGCGCTCGGAGAAGCTCGGCGAGCAGGCGGCCGAGTTCGACGCCGTGCACACGATCGACCGGGCGCTGCAGATGGGGTCGGTGGACGAGATCATCTCGCCGGAGCAGCTGCGGCCGTGGGTCATCGCCGCACTCGAGCGTGGCATGGCCCGCACGCTGGCCGAGGAGGGCCGGCAGGCCTGAGCCGGCGTCAGTCGGCCAGCGGCCGGGCCAGCCAGGAGTGCACCGGCTCGGCCGCGGCCAGGTCGGCGCCGCCCGGCAGGGCCGCGGGCGGCTCCCCCAGCGCGTCGGCGGAGCCGGCCACGACGGTGAGCAGGAACACGCCGTCCCGGCGCCACCATCCGGGCAGCACGCCGAGGACGGTCGCCACCGTGAGCGGGTTCCAGCCCGCGGCGGCCCGGGCCAGCGGCGCCACCTCGGGCAGGGCCACCTCGACCGTGCGGGTGTCGGCGCGCAGGCCGGTCCGCAGCACCTTCAGCGCGCTCTCCTTGGCCGACCAGACGAGGTTGGCGGCCGCGTCGCGCGCCTGGCCGCCCAGCGCGCCGGCCGCTGCCACCAACGCCTGCTCGTCGCCGGTCAGGAAGTCGGTCACGAACCCGGGGCTGCGGGGCTCCACGATCTCCAGGTCGCAGCCGACCGCGCCCAGGTCGGTGCCCACGAGGCAGACCGCCCAGCCCGCCCGGTCGGTCAGCGAGACGTCCATCGCCAGGCGCCGGCCGTCGACCTGCACGTAGGGGGCGCCGGTGGGCGCGTTGAGCACCGCGATGCGCCCGAGCGCCGCGGGATCGTCGGGCAGCCCCACGGCGGCCGCCACGGCCGACTTCCCGGCGTAGCGTCGCAGCAGGTACTCGGTGCGGCGCTTGGTGTAGCGCATGCCCGCCGCCCGGCGCCGCTCCACGTCGTCGAGCCAGTCCGTGCCGGCCGGGATCGTCGCCTCGCCCCGCGCCAGCCACCGCACGCCGGCCACCCTAGCCCCGGGGCTGCCCGGCCCCGCGTGCCCCGACCGGCGCCAGCTCGGCGAGCACGTCGAAGCGGATGTGGTTGCGGCTCAGTCGCCGGGCACCGATCCGCCGGCGCCGCCGCCGCGCGCCGTCGCTGTTGGCGCCTGCGTCGACGAGCACCTTCTCGAACGAGATGTCCTTGCCCAGCTCCACGTGGCGCCACGGCAGGCCCATGAAGAACCGGTCCGGGTAGGGCCCACCCGGGGTGACGTCGTCGGGGTTGCTCTCGACCGGCACCCACCCGTGCCCGGGGAGGAACAGGTCCACCCACACGTGGTTGAAGTCCGGGTGCAGCGGCCCGGCGTCCCACGGCTGGTAGGGGCACTTGTACCGCCCGGCCACGCGGCAGGCGTGCCCGTCGGTGCGCAGCAGCGCCATGATCGTGCCGACGTACTCCCCGCACGAGCCGGTCCCGCGGGCCAGCACCCCGACCGGCGAGTCGGCGTTGCCCATCTCGTACTCGAGCCGGTCGTACACGTGGCTGCGGATCCGCCGTGCGCGCAGCAGCGGGTTGCGCTCCTGCCCCACGGCGGCCGCGGTGGCGGCCAGCACCTGCGCCGCGCCGAGGTCGAGGTCCTCGTCGTCGACGAGGTACGCCCGGGCCCGCCCGTCGTCCAGCGCAGGCGCCACGGCCAGGTCCGCCGCGCTGACCTGGTGCTTGATGCCGAACACCTCCAGCGTGGCGCGCCAGCCGAGCACGAGCCGGGTGCCGGCGTCGATGCGCGGGATCCGGAACACCGCCACGGGCTGGGGCCGGCCCTCGAGGTCGTCCTCGTGCTCGACCTCGAACGGCAGCCCGATGGGGGCCACGTCCACGAGGCGCTGGCGCGGCGAGTCGATCGGCAGGCTGATGCGCCAGGTGACGTCGGTGAGCGCCTCACCCTCGGCCAGCACGTCGGCGTCGGGCTCGAGGTCGACCGCGTAGTGCATCCGGATGCGATGCCCGGTCGACCACGCCATCCGCGAGGCCGGCTCGTGGTGCACCCGCAGCTGGTGCACCAGCGCCCGGTCGCGGTAGCGCACCTCCCAGCACGGGTCGATCCACGGGTTGTCCGTGAGGTACGGCTCGTCCTCGTAGTAGGCGACGTGCACGGTGTCCTCGGCCCCGCCCGGCGCCTGGCGCGCGGCGATGGCCGTCGGCCCCTCCAGCGGGGTGACCACCGCGAAGCGCTGCTCCCACGTGAGCGGGTCCAGCGCGTACACGGTCTGCTCGACGTCGTCGCTGACCCAGACCGTGCTCGCCGTCACCGCCAGCGCCTTGCGCCCCACCCCGGCCAGCTCGGTACAGCGCACGGTCGACGTGGGCAGCACCGACGTGGGCAGCGACGTCGCAGCCTCCCGCCGCAGCTCCGTCGGGTCGAGCCGGTGCAGCGTGCTCCCCCGCACCACGAGCAGGTGCTCGCCGGCCACCGCCAGCGCCTCGAGGCCCGGCATGGCCAGCACCAGCTCGGGCGGGCCCACCCACGCCCCGGCGATCCCCTCCCCGGGCGTCCACGGGGCGCGCAGCAGCCCAGCCGGCGTCACCCACCACAGGGCACCGTCGAGCAGGCCGAGCCCGGCCCCGCCCACGAAGGCCTGCGTCCGCCCGTCGTTGACGACCCTGGTGTCGTCGGTGCCCGGCGCCACCAGGGCCAGCCGGCCGGTACGGGCGTCGAGCACGAGCAGCTCCTCGCCGACCCAGGCCAGGCCGCGCACCTCGCGGCCGGCCAGCGGGCGCACGTACTGCGCCGGCACGACCACGCCCGCGGGGGCACCACGGTCGGTGCGCAGGCGGGTGGTCGGGGCGGCATCGGGCAGGGACGGCACGTGCGGGGCTCCTCGTTCGGGGGTGACGCAGCATGGAAGCACGCGAAACCCCCGTGCACCGAATCCTCGCCGCGGCCCTCAGCCCCGGTCCAGCTCCACGATCCCGCGCGCTCCGGGGACCTCGCCCTCCCGCTCGCCCTCGGCCTCCCGCTCGCCCTCGGCCTCGACCTCGGCCTCGGCGTCGCCGGACTCGACGCGGGAGTCGTCGAACGAGGTCGGCACGAGCCGCTCCTCGTGCTCCTCGGCCGCCGAGTCGTACCCGCCCGCGGCGTCGGCCACGCCGTCCTTGAGGCCGTAGTGCAGCCGAGCCTGGCGCACGCCCTGGCTGATGGAGTGCGTCGATCGTCGTGGTGTCGATCTGGTTGGTGCCCTCGATGTCGAGGATCACCGCGACGATCGGCTCCTCGTAGAACTGGTCCACCGCGTCGACGCGGGCCAGGATCGCGTCCTTGACCGAGGCGGCGTTCACCCAGAACAGGGGCACGTCCACGCGCAGCACGAGGATGCCCTCCGGGCAGCGCCGCTCGGGGTGGTTGCGCATGCCGCCCCAGGCCGCCTTCTCACCGGGCACCCTGCCCATGACCTCCACGTCGACCCGGCTGGAGCGGTAGACCAGGCCGAACACCGACAGCCCGATCGCCAGGAGCAGGCCGTTGAGCGGGCCCAGCCAGAGCACCCCGATGGCCGCGGCGCACGCCGCCACGATGTCGTTGCGCCGCAGGTACGCGTAGCGGCGCATGGCGGCGAAGTCCATCAGGCCCCAGACGGCGTTGATGACGATCGCGGAGAGCACCGCCTTGGGCAGGCCGGACAGCAGCGGGGCCAGGAACAGGATGGTGGCCAGGGCCAGGACCGCCGTGGTCAGCCCGACCACCTGGGTGCGCCCGCCGGAACGGTCGGCCGTGGCGGTCTTCGACAGGCTCCCGGCCACCCCGAACCCGCCGATGAGCCCCGCGCTGACGTTGCTCACCCCGACGGCGAACAGCTCCTGGTTCGCGTCGACGCGCTGTCCGTCCTTGGCCGCGAACAGGCGCGCCGCGCTCAGCCCCTCGGCCAGGCCGACGAAGGCGATCGCCGCACCGGCCATGAGCACGGCGCCGAGCTGGTCCAGCGGGATGCCGGGCACCGACGGCGTGGGCAGGCCCTGCGGCACGTCCCCGACGACGGCGACCCCGCGTGCCGCCAGGTCCGCGGCGGCGGAGATCGCCAGGCCCAGGACCAGCGTCACCAGCGCCCAGGGCACCTTGGGGGCGAACCGCTTGCCGAGGAAGAGCAGGGCGAGGGCCCCGGCCCCGATCGCCAGGGTCAGCGCGTCGGTGTCGTCGATCCCGGTGAGCAGGTCGCGGATGCGGCTGCCCACGGAGCCGGGCTCGACCGGGATCCCCAGGATGTTCGGCAGCTCGCCGATGATCACCAGGATGGTCAGGCCCAGCACGAACCCGGTGACGATCGGCTTGGACAGGAACTCGGCGAGCCAGCCGATCCGCAGCACGCTGGCGACCATGAGGATCGCGCCGGCTGCCAGCGCCATGGCCGACCCGAGGGCGACCGCCTCGGCGATCGAGGCCGGCGAGAAGCCCGCGATGAGCGATCCGGCCAGCACGGCCACGGTCGACACCGGACCCACGATGAGCAGCCGGGACGTGCCGAGCAGGGCGTAGCAGAGCAGGACCGTGGGCAGGGAGTAGAGGCCGACCTGCACGGGCAGGCCGGCGATGGTCGCGTAGCCGAGGGCCTGCGGGATGGCCAGCGCGGCCACGACCGCCCCGGCCGTGAGGTCACCCTTGAGCCACCGGCGCTGGTACGCCGGCAGCCACCGACGCACGGGCAGCCACTCCCGAGGCTGCTCGCCGAGGGTCGGGCGCCGTGCCGCCTGGATCGCCACCGGGCCTCCTGTCGGGCGGAGGCTAGCCCGCTGCGACGGTCGCACGCCCGGCGACGCGCGTGTCGTGCGACGAATGGCGGTCACCCGGTGTTCACCGGGCGTTCACCGGCGCGTCAGGCGGCGGTCGGCCTCGGCCGCTCGGTGCCGCCGTCCTCCACCCGCACGTCGGGGCGCTCCCCGACCGCGCCGGGCCAGACCGGCGGGGCGTCGCGGTCGGCCCGCAACCGGTTGCGGGCGACCACCTGCTGCGGGGTCGTGGTCCGCTCCGAGCGGGTGCGACCCAGGAAGCTGACCGCCCAGTGCAGCAGCGTGGTCAGCCGCTTCTTGAACCCGACGATGTAGACCAGGTGCACCGCCAGCCACAGCAGCCACGCGAGGAAGCCGGCGGTCTCGACCCGTTGCACCTTGGCGACCGCGCTGAACCGCGTGATCGTGGCCATGCTGCCCTTGTCGTGGTAGCGGAAGGGCCCTGGCTCGGGCTGCCCGCGCAGCCGCGCCCGGATGGTGGCCGCCGCGTGCCGGCCACCCTGGATGGCCACCTGGGCGACGCCGGGCAGGTCGTCCAGCGCCGCCATGTCCCCCACGACGAAGACCTCGGGATGCCCTGGGACGGTGAGGTCGGGCTGGACGAGGATGCGCCCGGCCCGGTCCACCTCGGCGCCCGAGCGCTCGGCGAGCAGGGCGGCCAGCGGTGAGGCCGCCACGCCGGCGGCCCAGATCTTGCAGGCCGCCGGGACGAAGCCGCGCACGCCCTCGGGGGTCTCGTAGGTCACCCCATCGGCGTCGAGGCCCACCACCTTGGCGCCGAGCAGCACCTCGACGCCGATGCCCTCGAGGATGCCCCTGGCGTCCTCGGACAGCTTGGGCCCGAACGCCCCGAGCACCGCGGGGGCGGCGTCGAGCAGCACGACCCGGGCCTGCGTGGTGTCGATGCGGCGGAAGTCCTTGCGCAGGGCGCGCTGGCACAGCTCGACGATCTGGCCGGCCATCTCCACGCCGGTCGGGCCGGCACCGATCACGACGAAGGTCAGGAACCGCTCGCGCTCGACGGGGTCGGTGCTGCGCTCGGCCAGCTCGAAGGAGCCGAAGATCCGCCCACGCAGCTCGAGGGCGTCGTCGACGGTCTTCATCCCCGGCGCGAACTCCGCGAAGTGGTCGTTGCCGAAGTACGACTGCCCGGCCCCGGCTGCCACGATGAGGCTGTCGTAGGGCGTCACCAGCGGCCCGGGCGCGGCCATCGAGGTGACCGTGCGGGCCTGCAGGTCGATGTCGGTCACCTCGCCGAGCAGCACCTGCGCGTTGCGCTGGCGGCGCAGGATCTCGCGCGTGGCCGGGGCGATCTCGCCGCTGGAGAGGATGCCGGTGGCGACCTGGTAGAGCAGCGGCTGGAACAGGTGCATCGTCGTCTTCGAGATCATCGTGACGTCGCAGTCGGCGCGCTTGAGCGCCTGGGTGGCGAACAGCCCCCCGAACCCGGAGCCGATGACGACGACCTTGTGGCGGGCAGGCTCGGTCGCGGCGGGGGTGGCTGGCGCTGGCGTGGTCACGTCGGCTCCTGTGGTCGGTGTCCAGTGGTCCTGCTGTCACCTACCCGCCCGCACGACGGCCACAACGTGAGCCCGCTCACCCGCTCCTCCCGTCGTAGATGCGCTCGACGTCGGCCTGCGGGTCCTGCGCGTGCGCCCAGAACGCGTCGGCGATCCGGTCCGGGTCGAACCGGCCGCCGGGCCGGATGAACCCGTTGACCGTGAGCATCCGCATCCGGACCCCGTGGCCGGCGAGCTCGGGGGCCAGCGCCAGCCCGGCGGCGCGCATGGCGGCCTTGCCCAGCGCGAGCACGCCGTACTCACCACGCGGGTGCAGGGCGATGCCACCGCCGGTCCACGTCACGAGGCCGCCGCGCGCCTGCAGGTCGGGCAGCGCGGCCTGCACCGCGATCACCGCGGCCAGGGCATTCACCGACACGGCCGTGCGCAACGTCGCGGCGTCGGCCTCCAGCAGCGAGCCCGCGTCCATCGAGGCGTTGTGGTGCAGCAGCGCGATCGGCCGCCAGGCGCTGGCCCGGCGCACGGCAGCCGCGACCGCGTCGAGGTCCGCGACGTCGAGCAGCGACTCGTGGGCCACCCGGCCCATGGCCCGGATCTCGGCAGCCACCGGCGCCAGGCTCGCCGTGCGACGGGCCATGAGCGTGACGTCGTGGCCCGCGGCGGCGAACGTGCGGGCCAGGCTCGCGCCCAGGCCGGGCCCCACCCCCACCACGACGGCGTGCGGGGCTGGTCCGGAGGGTGCGGGCACGGCGGGGTCGGGCGGGGCGTCGCTCATGACCGCGAGCGTAGGTCGCCCGCGCCGGCGCCGCATGGGGATGCCCGGCGCGGTTGGATGCCGGGCATGGCACCCGAGCCGGCGAGCACGAGCGTCCACCACCTGCTGCCCGGCGTGCTCGTCGGCCACGACACCGACCCGCGCCGGCCCACCGGCGTGACCGTCGTGCTGCTGCCCGAGGGCACCACCGTCGGGGTGGACGTCCGCGGGGCGGCCCCGGGCACCCGGGAGACCGACCTGCTCGATCCCGTGAACACCATCGACGTCGCCCACGCGATCGTGCTCGCTGGTGGCAGCGCCCATGGCCTGGCGGCCGCGGACGGGGTCATGCGCTGGGCCGAGGCGCAGGGCCGCGGGGTGCCGGTCGGCCCGGTGCGGGTGCCGATCGTGCCGGCCGCAGTGGTCTTCGACCTGCTCGTCGGCGACCCCACCGTCCGCCCGGACGCGGCGGCGGGTGAGCGGGCGTGCACCGCGGCCGTACCCCTGGCGCAGGCACCGACCGGTTCGGTGGGCGCCGGGGCCGGGGCCACGGTCGGCAAGCTCCTGGGCCCTGACCGAGCGATGCGCGGTGGCGTCGGCATCGCGTGGCTGGAGGCCGGTGGGTTCACCATGGCCGCCGTCGTGGTCGTCAACGCCCTCGGCGACGTCGTCGACCCAGCCACCGGGCAGCTGGTCGCCGGGGCGCGGATGGCTCCGGACGGCCTGGCCCTGGCCGACGCCACGGCGATCCATCTCGGGCTGGCCGGGCCCGCAGCACCCCCGGTGCGCCCGCCGCCCCTGGGCTCGGCCACCACGATCGGGGTGCTCCTCACCGACGCCCGGTTGACGAAGGCACAGGCCCGCCGCCTGGCGCAGGTCGGGCACGACGGACTGGCCCGCACCATCCGGCCCGTGCACACCACGATGGACGGCGACACCCTGTTCGCCGCGGGCACCGGCACCGCCGGTGAGCGGCCCGCCGACATGCTCCTGCTCGGCACCATGGCCGCGGAGGTGACGGCACACGCCGTGCTCGCTGCGGTCAGGTCAGCGGACCCAGGGCTGCGGATCGGCCCGTGGTGGCTGCCCGCGTTCGCCGATCGTCCACGTCCTGCGTAGTCGATTCCGCCACCTGAGGTGCTGGAATCGACGACGCAGGCCGTGACCGCGTCACTCCCCGTCGTCGAACCAGCGCGGCGGGCCGCTCACGAAGGCGGCGATGGCTCCACCGAGCGCTGCCCCGACCGCGGTGGACATCGTGCTCATGGCCGGCAGGAACGTCAGGAAGGTGCCGAGCACCCCACCGGCGACACCCGTGCCGATCGCACTGGCCCCGGTCCACGCGACCCGCCCGGAGGCGGTGCCCTTGCGCCGCTTCCCCACTGGCTTGGCGACGCCGGACTCCCCCCGCCGCGCCGGGGGCTTGGCGCCACTCGCGGCGGCCCTGTCAGCCGGCGCATTCATCGCATCGAGCTCACGCAGCAGGCGGTCGAGGTCGTCGGGCTGGCTCATGCCGCCATGCTGGCACGCCCGCCGCGACGGGGGCGAGCCAGTGCCCCCGCCCCAGCGCGCCCGGATGCGACCCGCTGGGGTGTCCCGCAGGCTGTGACCATGCCCGGACCGTCCACCCTGCTGCGCCCGCTCGCCGCGCCGGTGCGCGAGGTGCTGTCGGGCCGCAGCGACGGCCAGTCCGACATCGCCCGGGCCATCGCCCGCCCGCCGGGCGCCCCGGGGTGGTTCGCCCCCGGCGACGCCGTGTGGACGGTGCACGGCTCCGTGGCCACGTTCGTCGGCGGCATCCGCAGCCTCTACCTGCAGGCCCTGCACCCCCTGGCCCTGGCCGGCGTGGAGCAGCACTCGACCTACCGGCAGGACCCGTTCGGCCGGCTCCAGCGCACGGGCGCCTTCATCGCCGCGACGACCTACGGCTCGGCCGAGCTCGCCCAGGCCACGGTGGACGCGATCACCCGCATGCACCAGCGCGTGCAGGGCACCGCGGCGGACGGGCGGCCCTACTCGGCGCAGGACCCCACGCTGCTCGAATGGGTGCACCTCGCGCTGGTGGACTCGATGCTCACCGCATACGTGCACCTGGGCCGCGACGGTGCGGTCGATGGCAACGCCTACGTGGCCGACATGGCCGTGGTCGGCCGCGCGATGGGCGTGCCCGCGCCCCCGACGACCACCGCCGAGCTCGCCGCCAGGTTCGCCGCCTTCCGCCCGGAGCTGCGCGTGGACCCGCTGGTGCGCGCCACCCACGGCTTCATCACCGATGCCCCGCTGCCGCTGGCCCTGCGGCCCGGCTACCGGGTGCTCGCCCGCGCGGCGTGGGCCACGCTGCCGCCGTGGGCCCTGACGATGCTGGGCTCGAACCCGCGGATCGGCTCGCTGGACGTGGGCGCCGCCGACGCCGCCCTGCGGGTGCTGCGCCTGGCGCTGGTCGCCTCGCCCGCGCGGATGGCCGGGGAGCGCCGGCTGGCCGCGGCCGCCTGAGCGCACCGCCCCCGAGCCGAGCACGGCATGCTGGGGCCATGACCGACGCGAGCCCCACCACCCCAGTCACCACGGCAGGCCTCATCGACGCCTGGGCCTCGGCCATGGCCGACCTGCGCGCGGTCGTGGCCGACCTGGGCGAGCCGGGCTGGCGCGCGCCCTCGCTGCTGCCCGGGTGGAGCGTCGGCGACATCGTGGCCCACCTCACCTGGATCGAGCGCATCCTGCTCGGCCGCTTCGACCCGCCCCACGAGCCGGACTGGGCCGCGCTGCCGCACGTGGCCAACGACCTCGGCCGCGCCACCGAGGTGCCGGTCGACCTGCGCCGGGGCCGCACGCGCGCCGAGGTGCTCGGGGAGTTCGACGCGACGATCCACGACCGGCACGCGGCCCTGCTGGCCGGGCCGCAGGAGCTGGCCAGCCCCGCGACGAACCCGTTCGGCAAGCGCGTGACCCTGGAGGCCGTGCTGCGGATGCGCACGTTCGACACCTGGGTGCACGGCCAGGACGTCCGCCTGGCCACCGCTCGCCCGGGGGCGACCGACACGGCCGCCGCCCGGGTGGCCGGTGAGCAGATCCTCGGCGCCCTGGGCTACGTCTGGGCCAAGCGCGTGCAGGCCCCGGTGGGCAGCACGCTGCACGTCGTCGTGACCCCGCCGGGGATCGCGCTCGAGCACGCCGTGGTCCGCGCCGAGGACGGCACCGGCGTGCCGGTCCCGCCCCCGGCCGAGCCCACGACCACCCTGACGCTGGCCTTCGACGACCTCGTGCAGCTCGGCTGTGGTCGCACCCGGCCGGACTCGACCCCCGAGCAGGCCCGGGCCCGGGTGCGCGTGGACGGCGACCCCGCGCTCGGGGCGCTGGCGGTGCGCCAGCTCGGCATCGCGCCCTGAGGCGCGGCTCAGGCCCCGCTCACGAACGGCGCCTGCCGTGGGTACAGCCCCTGCTCGACGACGTCGGCCAGGAACGCGGCCAGGTCAGCGCGCCGGATCGAGCTGGAGCGCCCCGGCACGTGCGCGTCGTGCACGACCCGGCCCGTCGCCGCACCGTCGACCAGTCGCGGCGGGCGCACGAGCGTGAACGCGAGGTCGGAGTCCGCGAACGCCCGGTACTCGCGGGGCTTGTCCGCGACGATGGCCCCGCCCAGCCGCTGGATGAGGAACGAGATGGCCCGGTCCCGGCCGCCCTTCTGGTCGCCGGGCACGTCCATGCCGGCGCCGCTGATCCCGACGAACCGGGTGATACCGCGCTCGCGCATCGCCGGGATGAGGAGCTCGGCGGTGCGGGAGTGCAGGTCGGGCTCCTGCTTGGTCGGCCCGAGCGCGGACACGACGGCATCGGCGCCGTCCAGGAGCTGGCCCAGGGCCGCCGGCTCGGTGCTGCTGCCAGGCACGACATGCACGCGCTGCGTCACGGCGCCGAGCTTCTCCGGGGAACGGGCCAGCACGCGCAGCTCGTGGCCGCGGCGCAGCAGCTCGTCGACCAGGGGTGCACCGGTCCGGCCGGTGCCGCCGATGACGGCGATCGTCATGGGGATTCCTCTCCGAGGGGGGTGCTGGGGGGTGCGGGTGGCCGGCGGCCGACGGCGTCGGCGAACCGGGTGAGCAGGTCGGCGAAGGTGACGCGCTCCTCGTGGCTCCAGTCGGCGGTGAGGGCGGCGAGGTAGGCGGCCCGGAAGGCACGGGACTCCACCGCCAGCGCCCGGCCAGCCGGGGTCAGCGCACAGGTGACCGCACGGCCGTCCTGGGACGACCGGCTGCGGGCCACCATGCCCGCGAGCACCGCCCGGTCGAGCAGCCTGCTGGCCGTGGAGTGCGCCACGTCGAGGGCCTCGGCGAGCTCACGCACCGACGGCGCGGGACCGCCGGCCTCGTCGGCGCGCGCCAGGGCCTCGACGATCCAGACCGTCGACAGCTCGACGCCGTCGCCGCCGGCCGCCTGCCGCGCCGGGGGCCCGGCCCACAGGTGGCGCAGCCCGAGCAGGGCGGCGTCGATCCGGCCCAGCTCGCCGGGGTCGCGGTCGGGTGCGCGCTCAGCCATGACGCTCCCAGGCGCCGCGATGCTCCCGCGCCCAGTCCACGAACGCGACGGGCTCGCGGCCCGTCACGGTGCGCACGTCGTCCGTGAGCCCTCCGGCGCGGCCCAGCCGGGCGACCGTGTAGATCGCGGTCGTGACCAGCGCCATGGCCGGGGGCATGCCCAGCGCGCCGGTCGCGTGGCGCAGGTAGGGGATCGCTCCGGGCCGGGCGTAGCGGATGGGCCGGCCGAGCACGTCGGTGAGGATCGCGGCGACCTCGTCGTAGGTGAGGGCCTGGGACCCCGTGGGGGTCCACGCGCGGTTGCGGTGCGCCTGCGGGTCGAGCAGGGCGGCCACCGCCACCGCGGCGACGTCGGCCGCGGCGACGAACGCGGTGGCCCCGGTGCCGGCCGGCACCAGGATCACGTCGTGGTCGCGCACGTCGGGCGCGTGCGTCGTCGACAGGTTCTCCATGAAGAACGAGGGGCGCACGAACGTCCACGCCAGGCCGCTGTCGCGCAGCCACGCCTCGAGCTTCGCGTGCGGGACGACCCGGTTGCGCTCGGCGCCCTGCAGCGACAGCAGCACCATGTGCCGCACGCCCGCGCGCTTGGCGGCCTCGAGGGCCGGGACCATGTCGCGGCCGATCCTGCTCAGGTGCGGCGGGCGCATGAGGAACACCAGCTCGACGCCGTCGAATGCCGGGGCCCACGTGCTCGGATCGGTGAAGTCGAAGCGCACCGCGGAGACGTCGCCACCGTGGCGGGCGGCGATGCGGCCCGCGTCGAGGTCCGCGGCCCGGACCGGCCGACCCGCGGCCAGCACCCCCGCGACGACGGCGCTGCCGATCGTGCCCAGCGCACCCGTGACGAGGATCGGCGCTTGGGACATGTATGCATCGTACATGCTTCATGCCGGGCCGGCGCGCGCACGGCACGGACCGGCACCACGGGCAGCGGGTCGGCGGCACCGGGACTACCGTGCAGGCGTGCGCAGCCCGCGGGTCCGGGTGCAGCTGGGCAGCCCGGAGCAGGTCGACGGAGACCTCGTCGTCCTGCCGGGGGCGCACGCCCAACGCCATCCCGACGGCCGCACGGTGGTGATCCCCGCGCCGCGCTGGACCATGCCGAACGGCCCCGAGCACCGCCTGGCCGACGCCTATCGCGAGGCGATGGCGCTGGCGAACGCCCGCGGCGCGCACTCGATGGTGCTGCCCGCGATCCTGGCCCGCGGCCCGTGGCCGCTCGACGAGGTCACCCGCATCGCGCTGACGGTGCTGCACGGCACGCCGACCACGGTGCAGGAGGTCATCGTGGTGGCGAACACGCCCGCGATCCTCGAGCGCTGGGCCGAGGCGATCGCACGGGCTGCGTGAGCGCGGTCCCTGGGACCGGCGTGCCTCAGGCCAGGGCCTGCAGCGCGTCGAGCTCGGCGAGCACGAGTGCCTGCAGCCGCTCGGGATCGGGCATGAGGTGCTCGTCGGTGGAGAACCCGACCACGAGCTCGCCGTCGTAGGAGAAGATCGAGACGCCGAAGCCCATGTCCCCGGCGCGCGGCACCCAGCCGATGATCCCGTCCACCTTGGCGCCCGCGAGGAAGACCGGCTCGCGCGGACCCGGCACGTTCGTGACCACCCCGGCGGACTTGCTGCCGAAGAAGGCGACGCCGAGGTCCTCGACCATCTTGGGCGCGGCCCCGAGGCCGGCCAGCACGCCGAACGCGACGAGCGCCTCGGGCGAGCCCTTGATCTCCTCGACGTGGTCGTGCATGCGCGACAGCCGGGCGGCCGGGGACAGCGCGGCCGAGGTCGGCAGGTCCACGAAGTAGAAGCCGAACTCGTTGCCCAGCTCCGGGGGCAGCGGCTTGTCCAGCGGCCGCAGGTTCACCGGCACCATGACCCGCACCTGCTCGAGCGGCGTCCCGCGCTCCACGAGGTAGGCCGCGAGGCCCCCGGACAGGGCCGTGAGCATGACGTCGTTGATCGTGGTGCCGGTCGCCCGGGCCGCGGCCTTCACGCCGGCCAGCGGGATCGGCGGGGTCCAGCTCACCAGCTTGGTGGCCACGACCTCGCCGCTGAGCACCGACTTCGGCTTCGGGGGCAGGAACGTCAGGTGCACGATGCGGGCGGCGTCGCGGGCCGCCGTCCCGGCCAGGCCGAGCACGCGGCTGGGGTGGCGCACCAGGCCGGCGCCGAACCCGACGGCCTGCTCGGCGGTGCGCAGCAGGACCGCGCCGCTGCCGGGGTCGCGGACCTCCTCGAACAGGTCGGCGGGCGCACCGTCATCGGTGAGCGAGAGGACCACCCGCATCAGCGAGATGCCGTCGGCGACGGCGTGGTGGATCCGGAAGAAGGAGGCGCTGCCCTGGTCATACCCGTCGATGAAGTGGACCTCCCAGAGCGGGCGGTCGGGGTCCAGGGCCAGCCCGGTCTGGCTGCTGATGTAGGCCTGCAGGGCGTGGTCGTCGCCAGGCGCGGGCAGGGTCACGTGCCGGAAGTGCCGCTCGGGGTCGAAGTCCGGGTCGTCCTCCCACTCGGCGCGCATCATCGGCACCCGGGAGTGCACGGCACGCTGGCGGAACCGCGGGAAGCGGTCGATCATCCGCTCCTGGATGACCTTGCGCAGCAGGTCGAAGTCCACCCGCTCGGCCGACCACATGACCGAGTTGATGACCAGGAGGTTGCCGGGCTGGTCCATGCGCAGCCAGGCGCTGTCGGCAGCGGACATGTGGTGGCGTGTCATGGTCGCCGACCGTAGTGGTCGGGCGGAGTCCGCGGCAGGGCCATTCGACTCCCGAGCGCCGGCCACCCGCCCTACGCTGCGCGCATGGCAGCAGAGGGGTTCGACGCGACGGCCTGCATCATCGGCGCCGGGGCCGCGGGGCTGGCGGCCGGCAAGGCGCTCGCCGAGCGCGGCGTGACGTTCGACTGGTTCGAGAAGGGCTCGATGGTCGGGGGCCTGTGGCGCATCGACAACGACAACGGGGACACCGCCGCCTACACCACCCTGCACCTCAACAGCTCGCGCACCCGCACCCAGTACCCGTCGTACCCGATGCCCGCGGACTGGCCGGACTTCCCCTCCCACGAGCTCATGGGCCAGTACTTCCAGGCGTTCGCCGACGACCACGACCTGACCCGCCGCATCACCTTCCACGCCGAGGTGACCGCCGTGCGACCGCTGCCGGAGGGTGGCTGGGCGGTCACGACGAGCGCGACGGGCACGCGGCGCTACGAGCACGTCCTGGTCGCCAACGGCCACCACGGCACCCCGAACGTGCCGACGTTCCCCGGCCGCTTCGACGGCGAGGTGATGCACGCCCACGACTACCGGGACCCGTCGATCTTCCTCGGCCGGCGCGTGGTCGTGGTCGGCGTGGGCAACTCCGGCATGGACATCGCGTGCGACGCGGCGAAGCTGGCCGAGCGCGTGTGCCTGGTGACCCGGCGCGGGGTGTGGGTGCTGCCGAAGTACGCGTTCGGCCGGCCGGTCGACACGTTGAGCACGTCGGTGATGGCGTACGTGCCGTTCGGCGTGGAGCGGCGCATCTACGAGGCGATCGTGCGGGTGACGACGGGCACCCCGCAGAGCCGCGGCCTGCCACAACCGGACCACGCACTGCTCGGCGCGCACCCCACGGTCTCGGCGGAGCTGTACGACCGGGTCGGCCACGGCGACATCGTCATGAAGCCCGCGATCGCGCGCCTCGACGGCGACACCGTGCGCTTCGCCGACGGCTCGGCCGAGCAGGCCGACCTGCTCGTGCTGGCCACCGGCTACCGGGTGTCGCTGCCGTTCCTGGACCCCAGCGTCCTGGACCCGGCGGGCAACGTCATGCCGCTCTACCAGCGGGTCGTCGCCCCGCACCAGCCCGGGCTGTGGTTCATCGGGTTCATCCAGACGGTCGGGTCGGGGATCCCGCTGTACGAGTACCAGTCCCAGTGGGTGGGCGACGCCATCACGGGCCGGTGCGTGCTGCCCGGTGTCGAGCAGATGCAGCGCTGGATCGACGACGACGCGGCGGCGATGCGCCGGCGCTACGTCGCCTCGGAGCGGCACACGATGCAGGTGGACTACTGGCGCTACATCCGGGCGATGAAGGAGGCGCGCACCCGTCGGGCCCACCCGTCGCTGGTCCAGCGGGTGACCGCGCCGCTGGCCGGGCTGCTGTGAGCGTGCTGGGATGAGGGCGGTGCTGGCGCAGCTGAGCCCGCCGCGCTACGTCCTCACCGCAGCCGCCCAGCGGCTCCCCGGCGGCCTCGGCAAGCAGGTGGGCTGGGGACCCGCCGGCGTGCTGCGCCTCGTCGAGGACCTGCCCGCCCCGCGGCTGCCCGACGCACCCGGCTGGGTGCGGCTGCGCCCGGAGCTGTCGGGCATCTGCGGCAGCGACGTCGGCCTGGCGCACGCGAAGCTCTCGTTCGTGCTCAGCGCCTTCTACACCGCCCAGCGGCAGGTGCCGGGACACGAGATCGTGGCGGTCGTGGCCGAGGTCGGCCCCGGCGTGACCCGCGTGCGCGAGGGTGACCGGGTCGCGGTGACCCCCTGCTTCGCCTGCGAGCAGCGCGGCCTGGTGCCGCCGTGCCGGGCGTGCGCCGAGGGCCACGTCGAGGTCTGCGAGCGGTTCGATCTGCCCGGGACGCTCGGGTGCACGGGGGCCTCGATCGGGTTCGAGGCCGCGGTCGGCGGTGGCTGGGGCGAGCAGGTGCTGGCGCACGAGTCCCAGCTGTACGACGTGGGCGCCATCCCCTCGCGCCGGGCCGTGCTGGCCGAGCCGGCGTCGGTCGCGCTGCACGCGGCGCTGCGCTGGGAGCGGCGCGGCGACCGGGTCGTGGTGATCGGGCCCGGCACCATCGGCCTGCTCGTCGTCGCCTCGTTGCGGATGCTGCACCCGGACCTCGACATCATCGTGCTGAGCCCGTCGGCCCTGGGCACCGAGCACGCGCGCCGGGTGGGCGCCAGCCGCGTGCTGCCCAGCGGGCCGGGGGCGGTCGAGGCGCTGGCCGCCAGCGACGGCGGCCGGGTGCTGCGCGCGCAGATGACCTCCCTGCCGATCCTCGAGCAGGGCGTCGACGCCGTGTTCGACGCGGTCGCGTCGCCGGCCACGATCGACCTGGGCCTGCACCTGCTGCGCTCGACCGGGACGTTCGTGATGGTCGGGGCCGCGGGCAAGCAGCCGATGGACTGGTCGCTGGTGTGGAACCGGCAGCTGTCGGTGCTCGGCTCGGTGAACTTCGGGTTCGAGGAGCGCCTCGGCGGGCGGCACACGCAGGCGCAGGTGGTCGAGTGGCTCGCCGACCCGGCGTTCGCCGTCGACGCCCTCGTGACGCACGTGCTCGACCTGGCCGACTGGTCCGACGCCCTGGCGATCGCCTCGGCCGGCCCGGGGGCCGGGTGCGTGAAGGCGACCCTGCGACCCAGCCCGGACGTCCCCCTGGTGGGCGAGGTCCCGCTGGCCGGCGAGGTGCCGCTGGTCGGCGAGGTGCCGCCGGCAGCGGACCCGAGGTGAGCCCGCTGCGGGTCGGGCTGGTCCTCGGCGGCGGTGGGCTGACCGGGACCGCGTTCCACGCCGGGGTCATCGCTGGGCTCGCCGAGGCGGCCGGGTGGGACGCCCGGGAGGCGGCGGTCCTGGTCGGGACCTCGGCTGGCTCGACCTCGGCCATCCTGCTGCGTGCGGGCCTGCCGCCAGCGGACTTCGTCGCCCGGATGAGCGGCGAGCCGCCCTCGCCGGAGGGCCGTCGGGTCCTCGACGGACTCGGCGGGCTGCGCCGGCCCCGTGCGACGGGGCCCCGAGCGCGACGGCCGGCCTCCCCCGCGCTGCTGGCCGCGATGGCCCGGCGACCGTGGGCGTTCCGCCCCGAGCACCTCGCGGCCGCCGCGCTGCCGGCCGGGACCCTCGACGTGATGGACAGCATCGCCGGGTTCGGCACGCTGTTCGAGACCTGGCCCGCGCAGCCCACCTGGATCTGCGCGGTGCGCCTGGACGACGGGGCGCGGGTGGTGTTCGGCCGGGACGCCGCCGCCTCCATCCGCGATGCGGTCTCCGCCTCGTGCGCGATCCCCGGCTACTACGCCCCGGTCGCGATCGACGGCCAGCGCTACGTGGACGGCGGCGTCTGGTCGATGCACAGCGCCGACCTGCTCGCCGACGTCCCGCTCGACGTCGTCGTCGTCTCCGCGCCCCTGGCCACCGACGACCCACGCGCCCTGGATCGCGGCAATGCCCTGCGGGTGCCGATCCGCCTGCGCCTCGACCGGGAAGTGCGCGGGCTCCGGCGCTCGGGCGTCCCGGTGCTCGTGCTCGCCCCCGATGCCCGGCTGCGCTCGGTGATGGGCACGGCCTCGATGCGCATCGAACGGCGGGCGCCCGTCGCCGCCGCCACGCGCGCCCGAATCCGCGAGCTGGCCGGCGCCGGGCGCCTCGGCCCACTCGCCCAGGGCTGACGTCCCGGGCTGACGTCCCGGCCGGCGCAGTGCCATGGTGGAGCCATGGCGTGGAGCGATCGCCTGAACGCCGACCCCCTGCCCTGGCTGCTCGAGGCCGAGACGCCGGCCGTGCGCGCAGCCACGTTGCAGCGCCTGCTCGACCGGCCCGCTGACGACCCCGACGTCGTGGACGCGCGCCGTGCCGCGATGGCCAGTGGGCCCATCGCCGCGATCCTCGAGGCGCAGCACCCCGAGGGCTGGTGGGTCAAGCCCGGTCCCGGCTACGCGCCGAAGTACACCGGAACGGTGTGGTCGCTGATCTTCCTCGACCAGCTCGGCGCCGACCCGGCCGACGAGCGGGTCCAGCGCGCCTGTGACTACGTGCTGCGCCTGACCCCCACCTCCGTCGGTGGCTTCGGCTGCTCGGGCTCGCACAAGGAGGCGCCACCGGCGCCCTCGATGGTCATCCACTGCCTGAACGGCAACCTGCTGCGCGCGCTCATCGGCCTGGGCCACCTCGAGGACGAGCGGGTGCAGGCGGCGGTGGCGTGGGCGGCCCGGGCGACGACGGGCGAGGGGATGGCGCGCTACTACGCGTCTGCGACCTCGGGCCCGGGCTTCGCGTGCGCGGCCAACGAGGGCCAGCCCTGCGCCTGGGGCGCGACCAAGGAGCTGCTGGCACTGGCCCGCATCCGCCCGCAGCGCCGGTCGGCGCCGGTGCGGGCCGCGATCGACGCGGGGGTCGAGCTGCTGCTCTCGCGCGACCCCGCGGTCGCCGACTACCCGATGGGCTGGGGCAACACGAAGCCGTCAGGGTCGTGGTTCAAGCTCGGCTTCCCGTCGGGGTACGTGGCCGACGTGCTGCAGGTGCTCGAGGCGCTGGTCGAGCTCGGCCATGGTCAGGACCCGCGCCTGGCGAACGCCCTGGCGCTCGTGCTCGCGCGGCAGGGCCCGGACGGCCGGTGGCGCAACCAGTACGCGTACCACGGCAAGACGTGGGGCGACATCGAGGCGCAGGGCGGGCCCTCGAAGTGGGTCACTCTGCGGGCGTGCGCCGTGCTGCGGGGCGCGAGCGCCAGTCCGCCCACGCCCCCGTGCTCCACAGCGCCCACGCGATGAGCACCGGCTGGAACAGCAGCCGCACCGCGCGGGCGAGGTCGGAGTCCAGGCCGAAGGCATCCGTGCCCGTCACGAACTGCGAGATGTTGCCCGGGAAGATCACCACGAAGAACCCGGCCACCACCCAGCCCACGAGCGGTCGGTGCCGCTGCGGGGCCAGCACCAGCGCCGCCGCGAGCACGAGCTCGACGACCCCCGAGACCAGGATCGTCGCCTCGGGCGCGGGGAACCACGGCGGCACCTGCGCCGCGAAGGACTCGGGGTTGAGGAAGTGCCCGATCCCGGCGAACGCGAGGAACGCCGCGAGCAGCAGGCGGCCGAGGGCCGCGGCGCCGGCCATCCGGCCGGTCATCCCTTCCGCGCGTGGGCTGCCCGGGCCGCGGCGACGTACTGCTCCATCGGCACGGCCGCGATCACCTGGGCCACGAGGTCCTCGTGGAGGTCCTCGAGCCGCCTGAAGCGCAGGCAGCTGCGGCCCATGTCGAGCTTCGTGCCGCGCGCCTGCCACTGCTCCCGCAGCTGCACCTCCTGCGCCGAGTCGGCGTACACGCCCATGAGGTACAGCGCG
>JALOLK010000052.1:0-8013 GCA_025456015.1 Candidatus Nanopelagicales bacterium | reverse complement strand
CCAGGTGATCATCCCGTAGGCCATCGCCTCCTCGTAGCCCTCCGGCAGGTGGGCGTTCACGAGGTCACGCACGTGTGCCACGACCGCTGCCCGGTCGGACGGGAGCTCGTCGAGGTACTGCTGCACGGTTGCTGCTGCGCTCTGGGCCATGGTGATCACGGTAGACCCGACTCAAGCACGCGGGCCGGGACGCCGATCATCGCACCGTGCGCGCCGCGACCGGAACGGGGCGCCGGTCCCTGCTGTGGCGGGTCCAGCTGGGGGTCGGCCTGCTGCTGGTGGCCGCCTACTTCACGATCGTCCCGGGGCCGCTGCTCGACCAGGCCTTCATCGGGATCGCCCTGTACGGGACCGTCTCGGTGCTGGTCGGCGTCTGGATCTGGCGTCCGGCGAACCCCGCGTCCTGGTACCTGCTGGCACTGGGCGTGGTGGCCTACATCGTCGGCGACCTGATCTTCACCGTGCAGAAGGCCACCACCGGGTCGGAGCCGCCCGTGCCCTCCCGCGCCGACCTGTTCTACTACCTGATGTACCCGCTGCTCGGCGCCTCGGTGTTCCTCACGATCCGGCGCCAGCAGCCCGGACGGGACCGGGCCGCTGCCACCGACGCCGCGCTCGTCACGGTCGCCGCCGCCGTGCTGTCGTGGACCTACCTGATCGCGCCGTACGCCACGGACGCCGAGCTCACCACGAGCGAGCGGCTCGCCAGCATCGGCTACCCGCTGGGCGACCTGCTGCTCCTCGCGCTGGTCGCCCGCCTGCTGCTGGTCCCCGGCCGGCGGGTGCCGGCCTTCTCCCTGCTCGTCGCCGCGCTGCTCATGAACCTCCTGGCGGACGGCCGCTACCTGTACCAGAACCTCGAGGGCACCTACGAGTCCCACACGGTCACCGACCTGCTCTGGCTGCTGGCCTACGTGCTGTTCGGCACCTCGGCGCTGCACCCCTCCATGCGCCAGTACGGTGAACGGGCCGAGGCGACCCAGCTGCCCCAGTCGCACCGCCGGCTGGTGGCCATGGCCGTGGCGGCCCTCAGCGCCCCGGCCCTGATCCTGCTGCGCGCCGCCAACGGCACCTACGACGACCTCGGGGTCATCGCCGCCGGGTGCGTCGTCATGTTCGGCCTCGTGCTGCTGCGGATGAGCGGCCTGCTCGACGAGGTCGGCTCGCAGCATGCGCAGCTGCAGTCGGCGTTCACCGACCTGCAGCAGGCCCAGGCCGAGCGCCAGCTGCTGCTCGACCGCACCGTGCGCGTCCGGGAGCAGGAGCGGATCACCCTCGCGGCGAACCTGCACGACGGCCCGATCCAACGGCTGGCCGGGGTGTGCCTCACGCTCGACCGGGCGATGCTGCGGCTGGACCGCGGTGACGCCACCGTGGCCGGCGAGCTGCTCGAGCGGGGACAGGACGAGCTGCAGGGGGAGGTCGAGGCCCTGCGCCGGATGATGAGCGAGCTGCGCCCGCCGATCCTCGACGAGGCCGGGTTCGAGGCCGGGGTGCGCGACCTCGTGGCCGACGTCGCCCGCCGCACGGGCCTGGCTGCCGAGGTGGGCGGGGCGCTGCAGGCGCCCCTGGACCCCGAGCTGGAGACGGCCCTGTACCAGGTGGTGCAGGAGGCCCTCTGGAACGTGGCCAAGCACGCTCGGGCGTCGCGGGTCGCCGTGGACCTGCACGACGACGGGGCCACCGTGGCACTGACGGTCGCCGACGACGGCGTCGGCTTCCGGCCTGCTGCCCCGCGCGCGCTGCTGCGCGCCGGGCACTTCGGGCTGGTCGGCATGCGCGAGCGGCTCGAGTCCGCGCACGGGCTGCTCGTGGTCGAGTCCGCACTCGGCGAGGGCACCCGGCTCACGGCGCGCGTGCCGCGCGGTGCGGCCACCGCGGCGGGAGCCGGTGGTGATCCGGCGGAGCTGGTGATGGTGGGAGGGCCGGCATGATCGCCACACTCGAACCGGTGGCCGTGCGGGCCGCCCGGCTGGTCCTCGTCGACGACGACGCCGGCCTGCGCCTGGCCCTGCAGGAGCTCCTCGTGGACGCCGGGTACGCCGTGGTCGGCGAGGCCGGCAACGGCGTGGACGGCCTGGCGGTGATCACCCGGTGCCAGCCCGACGTCGTGCTGCTGGACCTGCGCATGCCCGGCATGGGTGGGGTCGAGGTGGCACGGGCGCTGCGCGACCGTGCCCCCGCCGTGCGGGTCATCATGCTCTCGGCCTACGGCGACCTCGGCCTGCAGCGCCTGCTCGGCGACCTCGGCGTCTCGGCCTACCTCGTCAAGGGCTGCCCGTCCCGGCGCATCGTCGCGGCGATCGACGCGGCCATGGCCCAGGACAGGGAGGCGTCATGACCGACGCGGTGCGGGTCCTCGTCGTCGACGACGACGCCGGCCTGCGCACGGAGCTGCGCCAGCTGCTCGAGGACGCCGGCTACGCCGTGGTCGCCGAGGCGAGCACCGGGGCGCAGGGGGTCGCGCAGGCGCGCCTGGCGCGTCCGCACGTGGTGATCAGCGACCTGCGGATGCCCGGGGAGGTCAGCGGGCTGGACCTGGCCGCGGCCCTGCAGGGCGAGGTCCCGGTCATCATCCTGTCCGCGTACGACGACGCTGGGCTGCAGGCCCGGGCCCGCCAGGCCGGAGCCCTGTTCCTGGTGAAGGGCTGCCGCTCCCGCACGATCTTCGCGGCGCTGGACCGGGCGGCGCTGGACCGGGCGGCGCTGGCGTGCGCGAGCGTGCCGGGATGAGTGCCGCCCCCGACATCCTCCCCGAGGGCGAGGGCCGCCTGGGTGCGCTGCTCGCCGCGAGCATCGGCGAGCGCCGCCGCCTGGAGCGCAGGCTGCACGAGCTGGAGTCCAGCGACCCGTTGACCGGCGTCGCCAACCGCGGGCAGCTGCACGCCCGACTCGCCGAGGTGCTCGACGCCGAGGCGCCGGAGGCGGCCCTGCTCGTGCTCGACCTCGACGACTTCAAGCTCGTGAACGAGCTGTACGGGCACACCCACGGCGACGGCCTGCTCATCGAGGCCGCACGCCGGCTGGAGCTGGTCGCCAGCCAGTTCGACGGTGCCTGCCTGGCCCGGCTCGGCGGTGACGAGTTCGCCCTGCTGCTGCCCGAGGCGACCTACCCGGAGGCGCGCTGGGTCTGCGCCGGCCT
Organism: Candidatus Nanopelagicales bacterium; assembly: GCA_025456015.1. Classification (GTDB taxonomy): domain Bacteria; phylum Actinomycetota; class Actinomycetes; order S36-B12; family CAIYMF01; genus Prado023. The sequence goes on along the minus strand of JALOLK010000052.1, from coordinate 4,871 downwards.
GCTGAACCGCATGCGCCAGCCGGTGCGCATGGGGATGGCCGAGATCGAGGTGGGCACCAGCATCGGCCTGGCGATGCTCGCCGGCCGGGACCGCGACGCGGACGCCGCGCTGCGCGACGCCGACATGGCGATGTACGCCGCGAAGTCGGCTGGCAAGAACTGCTGGCGGCAGTTCGAGCCGGCGATGCACGAGGACCTCGTCGCCCGTCTGACCCTCGAGGGCGAGCTCGCCGTGGCCCTCGACGAGGACCAGTTCACCCTGCACTTCCAGCCGTTGGTGCGCCTGGATGGCAGCGGTGGGTTGGGCGTGGAGGCGCTGCTGCGCTGGCAGCACCCGACCCGAGGCTGCGTCCCGCCGGACATGTTCCTGTCCGTGGCCGAGCGCGGACCGCTGATCCACCGGCTGGGTGCGTGGGTGCTGCGCCATGCCTGTCAGCAGCTCGTCGCATGGGCGGAGCGGCTCGGGCCCGACGCCCTGGAGGAGGTGGCGGTCAACATCAGCCCGCGCCAGCTGCTCGACCCGCACTTCGCCGGCCTGGTCGGCGAGGCACTGGCCGTCACGGGGGTGGACCCCGGGCGGATCGTGCTGGAGATCACCGAGAGCACCGCGATGGCGCCCAACAGCCTCGAGCAGCTGCTCGCGCTGCGGGCGTTGGGCGTGCGGCTGTCGATCGACGACTTCGGCACCGGGCACTCGTCGCTGGGGCGGCTGGCCGCGCTGCCCGTCGACGCCCTGAAGATCGACCGCTCGTTCGTGCACGCGATCCCCGAGACCGGGGATGCCCCACTGGTCCGCGCGATGGTCGCGATGGCGCACAGCCTCGGCCTCTCGGTCGTGGCCGAGGGCATCGAGACCCCGCGGCAGCGGGCGTACCTGACCGACCTCGGCGTGGAGCACGGCCAGGGCTACCTGTTCTCCAGGCCGCTGCCCGCTGCCGGGGTCGTCGGGTTCGTCGCGGCGGGCGGCGCCCCGCACTGAGGCCGCGGTTCAGGCGTCGTCGTGGTGGCTGTGGCCCGTGGTGGCCACCTCCAGTGCCTCCTCGGGGTCGAGGTCCTCGTGGCGAGCCAGCTTGCTCGGCCACCAGGTCTTGGGCCCGATGAGGATCACCGCCGCGGGCACCACGAGCGAGCGCACGATGATCGTGTCCAGCAGCACGCCCGCGGCCACGATGAACGCGATCTGGAACAGGAACAGCAGCGGCAGGATCGCCAGCGCGCTGAACGTCGCCGCCAGCACCAGCCCCGCGCTCGTGATGACCCCGCCGGTGACCGCCAGGGCACGCAGGATGCCCGCCCTGTTGCCGAAGTGGATCGTCTCCTCCCGGGCTCGGGTCATGAGGAAGATGTTGTAGTCCACCCCCAGGGCCGCCAGGAACACGAAGGCGTAGAGCGGCACCGAGGCGTCGGCGCCGGGCAGGTCCAGGATCCCGTAGAAGACGATCGCGGACAGGCCCAGCGTCGCGGCGAACGAGAGCACCACCGTCGCGATGAGCAGCAGCGGGGCCACGATCGCGCGCAGCAGCACGATGAGCACGAGCAGGGTCACCAGCAGCACGGCGGGGATGATCACGCGCAGGTCCTGCTGCGTCGCGGTGTTCGTGTCCAGGGCCGTGGCGGTGGTTCCGCCGACCAGGGCCTCGGTGCTCACCGCGTCGAGCTCCTCGCGCAGCTGCTCCACCGTGCGCTCGGCCTCGGCGGAGTCGGCCTGGTCGACCAGCGTCACCTGCAGCTGCACCAGGCCATCGACGACCACCGGCTGCGCGTCCGGCCCGGGCGGCCCGGCCGTCACCGGCACCACGGCGGCCACGCCCTCGTTGGCCGCGACCACCTCGGTCATCTCGGCGGCCAGGTCCGCGGGCCCGATCACGATCGTCTCGCTGCCCGAGCCGGCCGGGAAGTGCCGGGCCAGCGCGTCCTGCCCCTGGGTGGACTCGACCTCGACCAGGAAGAAGTCGGTGGTGGGCACGCCCTGCGCCTTGAAGGCGGGCAGGAAGGCGGACAGCGCCAGCAGCAGCACGAGCGAACCGGCCAGCACCAGCCGGGTGCGCCGGTCCACGAACTCGGCCACGCGCGCCCAGAACCCGCGCACCTGGGCCTCGGGGTCGACCATGTCGAGCTTCGGCTTGGCCGGCCAGTAGGCCCGCCGGCCGAGCATCACGAGCACCGCGGGCAGGAACGTCAGGGCCGCCACCATCGAGAACCCGACCCCGATCGCGGCGACCGGCCCCAGGCCGCGGTTGGCGTTGAGCTGGGACAGCAGCAGCGTCATCACGCCCAGCGCCACGGTGCCCGCGGAGGCGACGATGGCCTCCCACGTGCCGCGCAGGGTGCGACCCATCGCGTCCACGGTGTACTCGGTCCGGCGCAGCTCCTCCCGGAAGCGCGACACGACGAGCAGCGAGTAGTCCGTCGCGGCACCGATGACGAGGATGAACAGGATGCCCTGCGCCTGGCCGTTCAGCGTGATGACGCCGTTGTCGGCCAGCAGGTAGATCACCAGCGAGGCGGCGCTGAGCGCGAACAACGCGGTGAGCAGCACGACGAACGGCAGGATCGGGCTGCGGTAGACGATCAGCAGGATCACGAGCACGACGCCCAGCGCCACGAGCAGCAACAGGCCGTCGATCTCGCCGAACGCCTCGGTGAAGTCCGCGAGGAACCCGGCAGGCCCGGTCACGAACACCTCGGCCCCGAGCTCGCGTGCCGGGCTCTCGGCCAGCGCCTCGCGGATGGCCTCGACCTCCCCGCCGGGCTCGGTGTCGTCCTGGATCACGATGTTGGCGATGACCGTGGCGGCCAGGCCGTCCTCGCTCGGGATCGGGCCGGAGGCGTCCTGGACGCCCGGGATCGCGCTGATCGTCTCGACGTCGGCGATGATCGCGTCGACCGCCGCCTGGTCCAGCGGCTCGTCGAACTCGTACACGATGACGGCCGGCACGGCCTCGCTCGGGTTGAAGCCCCGCTGCAGCTCGAGCACCTGGGTGGACTCCGCCTCGGCCGGCAGGAACGTGGCAGAGTCGTTCTCCTGCACCTCCCCGAGCCGGCCCGCGTACGGCCCGGCCACCGACGCGAGCACGAGCCATCCCACGATGAGCAGCGCAGGGACCAGCCACCGGCGCAGCCGGATGCCCGACCGGGAGTGCCGATCGGTGATGCCCTGCTCGTCCACGCGCCCGTCCATGCGTCCTCCACCCATGTCGCCGCCGCCCGCCGCGGGGCGCGGCACAGTCTCCACCACGGGCACGCTCACGTGCGCCACCGCGTCCGGGGCAGCCGTCGGACCACCCACGGGGAACCGGACGAGGACCACGCGCCACCCGGCGGGCCCTGCGCATCGGCGGCCTCGATCCGCCACATGTGCAGGTCCACCTGGCGGTGGTGCGACCAGCAGAGCAGCACCTCGTTGTCGAGGTCCGATCGGCCGCCCGCCGCCCATTCCTGCAGGTGGTGCACCTGGCAGATCTCGGCGGGGACGCCGCACCCCGGGATGACGCAGCCCTGGTCGCGCACGGCCAGCGCGCGGCGCTGGGCAGGGGTCGCGATCCGCGACGTGCGGCCGACGGCCAGCGGCATGCGCTCCCCCAGGAGCGTGTCGGCGATGGCCAGGATGCGCGCGGCGGCCTCGTCGGGGAGGGGGCCGTCCCACGCACCGCGCGGCCCCGGCACCAGCACGGGCGTGATCGTGGGGTCGCAGCAGGTGAACCGCTGCTCGGCCCGCGTGAGCCGGTGCCCACGGGAGGTGACGGCGACGACATCACCGGCCTCGGTCTGCGACAGGGTGACCGTGAGCGCGACGGGCAGGCCCCCGCGCGCGGGGACGGCCCCGCTGGCGCTGGCCGCCTCGACCATCGCCATGAGGCCGTCGGCCCGACGGGCGGCGGCGGGCACCTGGTCGGCCGCGCTGCGCATCGACTCGGCGAACGCGTCGACCACGGCGAGGAACGCCTCGCCCTCCAGTCGGGGCAGCGACCCCGAGAGCAGCACGGCATCCTGCGTCAGCGAGCACACCAGGTGGCGCGACTCGTACGCCTCGAGCTCGCCCGGGTGCGGGTCCTGCGGCGGGTGCAGCGCAGCGTCGATGGCGGCGATGACGCCGCCCACGGCCCGTGGGCTCAGCGAGCCCCACCGGCCCTCGAAGCGCGGCATGCTCGGCGGTGATCACGCCCACCGCCCACTGCTCGGCGACGGCCGGGAACGTCAGGGCGACCTCGCCTGCCGCCACCAGCCGGGAGGCTGCGCCCGCCGACCAGCCCCGCGCGCGCAGCAGCGCCCCCGGGCCTGACAGCGGCAGCGCGCCCGCCCGCGCGGCCAGCACGAGACGCCGGGCCAGCTCGTACTCGGCGCAGGCCGCCAACGAGGCCAGCACCTCGACGTCCGCCGCGGGGCGCTCACCGGCCCGCAGGCCCATCTCCGGGGCTTCGCCAGCGGCGATCCTGCCCAGGGACCGCCAGGCCTCGGCCACGGGTGCGTCGGCCACGGGCGCCGCCGCGCAGGCGCGCGCGTCCAGCGCACCCGCCCCGCCCTCGCCGAGGACCTCCATGCGACTCCCCCGATGCCCGACGCCACGGCACGTGGCGGACCTGATGGACCGTCCGAGCCCACTCATCAGATCGCTCCGCCGGGCGGAGGGGAACGGCCCTGGGAGGGCCCTCAGTCGCTCATGACTCGAACACTTGTACGAAGGCTACGCCATCGGGCCGTCCGGCGCAACCCCCTCGCGCGAGGTGTGGAAACCCCTCCTCGCCCCCGGGCCTACGCGGCGGCCGGCTGATCGACGTCCGCCAGCACGTCGAGCACATCCAGCGGCCGGCGCTGCCGCCGGGACCGCCAAGCCTCTCGCCAGGATCGCAGCATCAGGTCTCCTCCTCGTG
>JALOLK010000051.1 GCA_025456015.1 Candidatus Nanopelagicales bacterium | reverse complement strand
GGCCGTGCCGAGCGGATCGCCTCCCGCAGCGCGAACAGGGCACCCAGGCCGTACACGAGGGGCGGCTCGCCGACCGCCTTGCTGCCGAGCAGGCCCGGTGACGCCCGCTCCAGCAGGACCACCTCGACCTCGGGGGCGCTGGCCAGGTCCGGGACCTTGTAGGTGGCCAGCGAGTCGGTCAGCAGGCGGCCGCGGTCGTCGTGGCGCAGCTCCTCGCTCGTGAGCCAGCCCACCCCCTGCACGACCGCGCCCTGCACCTGCCCGCGGTCGACGAGGTGGTCGATGCTGCGGCCGATGTCGTGGACCACGGCGACCCGGTCGACCGCGGTGGTCCCCCGCAGGACGTCGACCGTGGTCTGCACCACCGCGGCCCCGTAGACGTGGTAGGCGAACGCCCGGCCCCGGTGGGTGTCGACATCGAAGTCCAGGTCCGGCGTGGCGTGGTGGGCCAGGGCCGACAGTCCGACGCGCGCCGCGTGGGCGAGGGTGACCCGCTCGGGCCACGCGTGCTCGACCAGCGGGTCGACCTTGTCCAGGCCGGCCCGGATCACCCGGGCGGCCAGGGTGGCGGCCGCGCCGTTGAGGTCGGCCCCGGTGCTGGCCGCCGTCGGCGAGACGTTCGCGACCCGGCTCGTGCTGGTCGGCTCCATGCGGACCAGCTCGAGCGGCGCGCCGAGCACCTCGGCGACGGCGGCGCGCAGCTTGGTCCCCACCCCCTGGCCCATGTCGACCGCGCCGGTGGTGACGCTCACCGTGCCGTCGACGTACACGTGCACGAGCGCCTCCGCCTGGTTGAGCAGCCGGGCGGTGAAGGCGATGCCGAAGCACAGCGGGATCACGTCCACGCCCCGGCGCTGCAGCGGGTGCTCGGCGTTCCAGGCCAGCGCGTCGGCGGCCAGCCCGGCAGGGTCGAAGTGCGACTCGAGGGCGTCCCAACAGGCACCGGCGCGCACGTCCGTCAGGCGCATGCCGTAGTGGGTCACGTGGCCCTCGGCCACGAGGTTGCGCCGCTGCAGCTCGGTCGCGGGGACACCCATCCGGCGGGCCGCGGTGCGGATGGCGGCCTCGATCGTGGCGATCGCCTGGGGCGCGCCGAAGCCGCGGAAGGCCGTGTTCGTGGGCAGGTTCGTCCGCACGCTCATCGCCGTGATGCGCACATGGGGGATCGCGTAGGCGTTGCAGGCGTGGAACAGGGATCGCTCCAGGACGGCGGGGGACAGGTCGCTGCTCCAACCGGCGTCCTGGCGCAGGGTGGCCTCGTAGGCCACGAACTGGCCGTCCTCGTCCAGTCCCAGGCGGTAGTGGCCGAGGTACGGGTGGCGCTTGCCGGTGATGCGCATGTCGTCGCGGCGGTCGGGGGTGAGCCGCACGGCGCGCCCCGTGCGCAGGGCCCCGAGCGCGGCCAGGCAGGCCCACGGCGTGGCCTGGGCCTCCTTGCCGCCGAACCCGCCGCCCAGCCGGGCGACCTGCACCTCGACCAGGTGCATCGGCAGGCCGGTCACGGCTGCCACGGCCCGCTGGACCGCGCTGGGCGACTGCGTCGCGGCGTGCACGAGCAGGCCGCCGTCGTCCCGGGGGATGGCCAGCGCGGCCTGGGTCTCCAGCGCCGCGTGCTCCTGCCCGCCCAGCGCGACCCGCCCCTCCACCACCAGGGCGCAGCGCGGCCAGGCCGCGTCGACGTCGCCGGCGGCGAACGTCCGGGCCGGGGCGAGCAGCATGCCGGCCTGCGCGGCCTGCTCGGGGTCGAGCATCGCGGGCAGCTCCTCCCAGTCCGCGGTGACGCGCTGCGCTGCGCGCCAGGCGGCGTCGGCGGTGTCCGCGAGCACGAGGCCCAGCGGCTGGCCCACGCACTGCACCTCGCCGTCGGCGAGCAGCGGCTCATCGGCGACCACGTCACCGATCTCGTTCCGGCCGGGCAGCTCGGCGGCCGTGAGCACGGCGACGACGCCGGGAGCCGCCGCGGCCCGGCTGAGGTCCAGCGCGCTCCAGCGGGCGTGCGCGAACGGGGAGACGACGACGGCGCCGTGCAGGCCGCCCGGGGGCAGCGGCAGGTCGGCCGTGAACTGCGCGGCGCCCCGGACCAGCAGCTCCGGGCCGGTACGGGCGGGCTCAGGCGTCATGCCGGCAGCACCCCCTCAGCAGTGGCCACGCTGGCCGGACGGTCGGCGCCATCGCCCAGCAGCACCGCTGCCGCGATCCCCGGACGCCAGCGGTCGACCGCGGCGAGCAGCAGGTGGACCAGCAGGGCGCGCTTGTAGGCCGCCGTGCCGCGGACGTCGTCGATCGGGGCGGCCTCGGCAGCCAGCACGGCACCGGCATCCCGGGCCGTCGCGGCCTGCACGTCGGCGCCCTCGAGCAGCGCGGCGGTCCGGACGGCGAGCAGGGGGACAGCAGCGACGCCGCCAGCGGCCACGCGCACCGCGGTGAGCCGTCCTGTGGCATCGAGGCCGGCCCGCATCGCCAGGCTCACGCTGGCGATGTCGTCGTGCGCTCGCTTGGCCACCTTCTCCAGGTGCAGCGCGGAGCCGGCGGGGGGGTCGGGGACCCGGATGGCCACCAGCACCTCGTCGCGGCGGCGCTCGGTGCGGTGGTAGGCGTGGAAGAACCCCTCGAGCGGGACCTCGCGCTCGCCGTGGCGTCCCTCGAGCACGACCGTGGCCCCCATCGCGAGCAGCGGCACCGCCAGGTCGGCGGTCGGTGAGGCGTGGGCGAGGTTGCCGGCCACGGTCGCCGCCGCGCGGACCGCCGGCGAGCCGAACCGCTCGAGGTGCTCGGCGAGGCCGGGCCAGCGGTCCGCCACCAGGGGGCTGGCCTGCACCTCGGCGACCGTCGCCGCGGCGCCCAGCCGCAGTCCACCCGGCTCCACCTCGATCCGGCACAGCGAGGGCACCCGGCGCAGCAGGGTGGGCTGTCGATGCGCGGCCGGCGCGTGCCGGTGCTCGGGGATCTCGTCGGTGGCCCCGGCGATCCAGCGGTCGACCCCTGGCCGGAGCGCCTGCGCGGGGCGCGCCGGGAGCCGCCGAGCCACGGCCCGCGTGCCGGGCGGCAGCAGGGCCTCGAGCTCGGGCGGGTCTGCCGCGAGCCGATCGCACGCCGCTCGGATGCCGCCGTACCCGGTGCAGCGGCACAGGTTGCCCAGCGCCGCCCGACGGGGATCGACACCGCCGAGCGCCGCCCAGGTCAGCGCCACGACCAGTCCCGGGCTGCAGTACCCGCACTGCACCGCACCGGCGTCGAGCAGGGCCCGCTGCACGGGCCCGAGCTCACCGCCGACGAGCCCCTCGGCGGTGATGACGTGACAGCCCTCGGCCATCGCGACGGTCGTCAGGCAGGCGTGGTGCACCTCGTAGGTCGGCATCGCAGCGCCCGAGGCGCGCACGCCCAGCAGCACCAGGCACGCCCCGCAGTCGCCGGTGCGGCAGCCGGGCTTGGTGGCCGTCAGGCCGGCCTCCTCGCGCAGCACGTCGAGGAGGGTGCTCCCGGCCGGGGCCGAGGTCCGCAGCTCCCCGTCGTTGCAGTGGAGGACGACCGCCACGTCCCCGACGCTACGCCTGCGTGGGGCCGGGAAGGACGCCGACGGCGCCCCGAGCGGATCGCGTTCGGTCCGCGCACCGCTGCCCCGGATCGCGATCGGTCTCCGACCGCCCGACCGTCCCAGATCGAACGCGATCGGCGCGAGGGAGGTGCGCGGGGGAGGTGCGCGGGGCGGCCGGGGGAGCTCGGGGGGCGACGGCGCCCCGAGCGGATCGCGTTCGGTCCGCGCACCGCTCACCGGGATCGCGATCGGTTCGCGACCGGTGGACCATCTGAGATCGAACGCGATCGGCGGGGGGGTACACGCGGGCCGGCGGCGGGGAGTCGGCGCACGTCGGTCGCGCGGCGGCGCGCGATCGGATCGCGTTCGGTCTGCGCACCGCTCACCGGGATCGTGATCGGTTCCCGACCGGCGGACCATCCCAGATCGAACGCGATCGGCGCGGGGGCCCGCAGGGGACGGGTCGGGACGAAGGGCCCGGAACAGCCCAGCCGCTCGGCCCTACAGCCGACCCGGCGGGCGACCTACGCTGCAAGGACCGCGTCGGAGGTGACCCGTGGCTGGTCCCGCGATCCTGCCGTCCCGCGGGCTGCAGGCCCTGGTCGACGCCCTGCTGGCCCGCGGCTACCGCGTGCTCGGCCCCCAAGTCCGTGACGGCGCCGTCGTGCTCGCCGACCTGACCGACATCGACGCCCTGCCCCTCGGGGTGGGTGACGAGCAGGCCCCCGGGCACTACCGCCTGCGCGAGGGAGGCGCCGAGCGTGCCTTCGGCTTCGCCGCCACCGCCCAGTCGCCCAAGTCGGTGCTGTTCCCGCCCGACGAGCTGCTCTGGCGGGGCCGGCGCACCGACGACGGCTTCAGCGTGGAGCCGGCCAGCCCCGCCGACGACCCCGACCACCGCCCGGTCGCGATCCTCGGCGCGCGGGGCTGCGACGTGGCCGCGATCGCGGTCCAGGACCGGGTGCTGCTGGGGCGCGAGCATGTCGACGCCCACTACGCCGCGCGGCGGGCTGGGGCGTTCCTCGTCGCGGTCACCTGCAGCGACCCCGCTGGCACGTGCTTCTGCGCCTCGGTGGGCACCGGTCCGCGCCCGCGGGCCGGTTCGGACCTGGTGCTCACCGAGCTGGCCGACCCGCACCGGTACCTCGTCGAGGCCGGCACCCCGGCCGGGCAGGCCCTGCTCGGGGCGCTCGACACCACACCGGCCACCCCCGACGACCTGGCCGCCGCGGACGAGCTCGTGGCCGACGCGACGGCCCGCATGGGGCGCACGATGCGCACCGACGACCTGCCCGAGCTGCTCAACGCGAGCGCGGAGAGCCCGCGCTGGGCGGCCATCGCCGAGCGGTGCCTGGCCTGCACGAACTGCACGGCGGTGTGCCCGACCTGCTTCTGCACCGGTGTGCAGGACGTCGGGGACCTCACCGGGGCCCTCGACGAGCGGCACCGCGTGTGGGACTCCTGCTTCTCGCAGCCCTACTCGTACATCCACGGCGGGGCGGTGCGCACCTGGACGGCCTCGCGCTACCGGCAGTGGCTGACCCACAAGCTGGCGACCTGGACCGAGCAGTTCGGCACCTCGGGCTGCGTCGGGTGCGGCCGGTGCATCACCTGGTGCCCGGCCGGGATCGACCTGACCGCCGAGGTCGCCACGATCCGCGAGCTCGCCGAGGCCCACGACGCCGTGGCCGCGGGGGCGCCCGGTGGTGCCCCGACCGACGGTGGTGCCCCGACCCCCGGAGGCCTCCGATGACCGCCCCCCTGCTCGACCGCACCGGCACCGCCGCCGCCGCCCGGGACCACGCCCACCGCGACGCGGCCAGCGACCCCATGCTGCCCCGCCCGTTCCGGGTGATCAGCCGGCACCTGGACACCCGCGACACCGTGACGCTGGGCCTCGAGCCGCTGGACGGCGTGCCCCTGGCGTTCGCGGCCGGCCAGTTCACGATGCTGCTGGCGTTCGGTGTCGGCGAGGTGCCCATCTCGATCAGCGGCGACCCGACCGGGCCGGGGCCGCTGCTGCACACGATCCGCGACGTCGGCTCGGTGACCCACGCCCTGGTCGGGGCGGTCCCCGGCACGGTGATGGGCGTGCGTGGCCCGTACGGCACGGGCTGGGAGGTGCGCTCCGGCCGCGGCGGCGACGTGGTGGTCGTAGCCGGGGGCATCGGCCTGGCCCCGCTGCGTCCCGCGCTGCTCGAGCTGGCCCACGAGCGCGCCGCCTACGGCCGCGTCGTGCTGCTCTACGGCGCCCGCTCGCCGGAGGACGTGCTCTTCGCCGAGGACCTGGCCCGGTGGGCGGCGCGGCACCGGATCACCGTCGAGGTCACCGTCGACTACGGCCCGCCGGACTGGACCGGCCGCGTCGGGCTGGTCACCGACCTGGTCCCGCGGGCCGGCTTCGACCCCGGCCATGCCCTGGCCCTGGTGTGCGGGCCCGAGGTGATGATGCGCGCGGTCGCCACCGCGCTGGTCGCCCGCGGCGTGGCGCCGGAACGGGTGCGCCTGTCCATGGAGCGCAACATGCAGTGCGGCGTTGGCCTGTGCGGGCACTGCCAGCTGCGCGAGCTGTTCCTGTGCCTCGACGGGCCGGTGCTGGGCTACGACCGGCTCGGCCCGCTCATGGACATCCGGGAGCTCTGATCGCCATGTCCGTCGACGTCGCCCCCCTCAGCACCCGGCCGGCGCCGGCCCGCGGACCCCTCGAGGGGGCGACGCCGGACGCCCGGCCCACCCTGGCGGTGTGGAAGTTCGCCTCCTGCGACGGCTGCCAGCTCACCCTGCTCAACTGCGAGGCCGAGCTGCTCGCCCTGGCCGATCGGGTGCAGGTGGCGTACTTCCCCGAGGCGACCCGGGCCGTCGTCGCCGGGCCGTACGACGTCAGCCTCGTCGAGGGCTCCATCACGACGGCCGAGGACGCCGAGCGCATCCAGCAGGTGCGCGCCCAGTCCGGCACCCTCGTGACGATCGGGGCGTGCGCCACGGCCGGGGGCATCCAGGCCCTGCGCAACCTCGCGGACGTGGGCGAGCTCGCTGCGGCCGTGTACCCACGGCCCGACCAGCTGGCCTACCTCGCCCGCTCCACCCCGATCGCCTCGCACGTGACCGTGGACGTCCAGCTGTACGGGTGCCCGATCGACCGGGGGCAGCTGCTCGAGGTGCTCGCCGCGGTGCTGGCCGGCCGGGCGCCACGCCTGCCGTCGGGCAGCGTGTGCGCGGAGTGCAAGCGGCGCGGGACGGTCTGCGTCGCGGTGGCCGACGGGCTGGCGTGCCTGGGCCCGGTCACCCGCGCGGGCTGCGGCGCCCTCTGCCCGGCGCACCATCGGGGCTGCTACGGCTGCTTCGGCCCGCAGGACACGCCGAACGGCCGCTCGCTGGCCACCGTGCTCGGCGAGGGCGGCATGGCCGCGGTCGACGTCGAGCGGGCGTTCCGCACGTTCGCCACCGGTGCCGAGGCGTTCCGGGCCGCGACGGCCCCCCCGATCGCGACCGGTGCCTCCCCGACCGATGCCGCCGCCGGCCACGGGGGTCGGCCATGAGCACCGCCCCCCGGGAGCTCACCGTCCCCATGCTCGCCCGCGTGGAGGGCGAGGGCGGGATGCACGTGGTCGTCCAGGACGGCCGCGCGGTCGAGGTGCAGCTGCGCATCTTCGAGCCGCCGCGGTTCTTCGAGGGGTTCCTGCGCGGCCGCTCCTACCTCGAGCCCCCGGACATCACCGCGCGCATCTGCGGCATCTGCCCGGTGGCCTACCAGTTCAGCGCCTGCCTGGCCATCGAGGACGCCTGCGGCGTGGTCGTGCCCGAGGAGCTGCGGCTGCTGCGCCGGCTGCTCTACTGCGGGGAGTGGATCGAGAGCCACGCCCTGCACGTCTTCATGCTGCACCTGCCCGACCTGCTCGGCTACGACGGCGCGATCGAGATGGCCGCCGACCACCGTGGCCTGGTCGAGTCGGCCCTGCGGATGAAGCGGGCGGGCAACGAGCTCATGACCGTGGTCGGCGGCCGTTCCGTGCATCCGGTGAACGTGCGGGTGGGAGGCTTCCACCGCCTGCCCGAGCCGGCGGCGCTGCGCGCGCTGCGCCCGATGCTCAGCGCCGCGCTCGATGACGCGCTGGCCGCCGTACCCCTGCTGGCCCGCCAGGAGTACCCCGACCTCGAGCAGCCGCACCTGTACGTCGCCCTCGACGCCGGGCACGGCTACCCGCTGGAGTCCGGCGCCGCCCTGGTGACCTCGTCGGGGCTCACCGTGCCGGTGTCGTCCTTCGGCACCCACATCGTCGAGCACCAGGTGGGGCACTCGCACGCGCTGCAGGGGCGCTTCGACGGCCAGCCCTACCTCGTCGGGCCGTTGGCCAGGTACAGCCTGCACTTCGCCGCCCTGTCGCCGGTGGCCCAGCAGGTGGCCTCCGCGGCCGGGTTGGGCCGGACCTGCCGCAACCCCTTCCGCTCGATCCTGGTCCGCCTCGTCGAGCTCGTGCACGCCCTGGTCGAGGCGCTGGCCATCATCGACGCCTGGGATGGTGCCCCGGTCGCCGCCGTCCCCGTCGAGCCGCGCGCCGCCGAGGGGCACGGGGCCACCGAGGCCCCCCGCGGGCTGCTCTACCACCGCTACCGCATCGACGGGTCGGGCACCATCCTCGCCGCCCAGATCGTGCCGCCCACCGCCCAGAACCAGCCGGCCATCGAGGCCGACCTGCGCGCGGTCGTGGAGGCGAACCTGGGCCTCGACGACGAGGCGCTCACCCGGGCCTGCGAGACCGCGATCCGCACCTACGACCCGTGCATCTCGTGCGCCACCCACTTCCTGCGGCTCACGGTGGACCGGCGGTGAGCCGGGCCGAGGCGGACGATCGGCGCATCCTCGTCGTGGGCATCGGCAACCCGGATCGGGCCGACGACGCGATCGGCCCAGCGGTGCTCGGCCTGGTCGCCGAGCAGCTCGCCCTGCGGGCCCTGGGCGCGCGGGCCCGGCCAGCCGGGGGGAGCGCGCCCCGGGCGCCGCTGCCGCCGTGCCGCCTCGTGGTGCTGCCCGACCCGATGCGCCTGGTCGACGAGCTCGACGGGTGCGAGCTGGCGATCGTGGTCGATGCCGTCGTGGCCGCAGGCCCCGGCGCCCAGCAGCCCGGGGCGGTGCTGCTGCTGGGCACCGGCCAGGGGCAGCCCGCCCTGCCCGTCGCACCCGACCCCACCGCCGGCGGCACCCACGGCCTGGGCCTGCCGGCCGCGCTCGAGCTGGCGCGGGCGCTGGGCCGGATGCCCGACCGGGTCGCCGTCGTGGGCGTCGTGGCCCAGCAGCTCGCACCCGGCGCGCCCATGAGCGCGCAGGTGCGGGCCGCGATCCCCACGGCCGCCATGCAGGTCGTGGGCCTGCTCGCGACCGAGGCGGCGGCCGACGCGCTGCACCCCGGGGATCCGCCGCCCTGGTTGCCACACCCCGTCGGCACGCTCGATCCCTGACCCGCCGGGCAGCCGTCGTCGGCGACAATGGCCGGCGTGAAGCCCCTGGACCCGCGCCTGCTCCGGCATGCCCGGGCCACCCGCGGGTTCCTCGTGGCCGCCGTCGTGCTCGGCACGGCCTCCGCGGTGCTGGTCGTCATCCAGGCCTTCGTGATCGCCGACGCGATCGTGGCCGGGTTCCAGCAGGGGGCTGGGGTGGACGCCATCCGCGGCGCCCTGCTGGCCCTGGTCGCCATCGCCGTGGGCCGGGGGGTGCTGGCCTGGGCGGCCGAGGCAGTCGGGCACCGCTCGGCTGCCGCCGCGGTCTCCCAGCTGCGGCTGCAGGTGGTCGACCGGGCCCTGCGCCTGGGCCCGGCGCACCTCGATGCCAGCCGGGTGGGCGAGCTCACCACGATGCTCACCCGCGGCGCGGCGAGCCTCGACGGCTACTTCGCGCGCTACCTGCCGCAGCTCGTGCTCGCGGTGGTGGTGCCCCTCGTCGGGGGGGTCGCGATCCTGACCCAGGACCCGCTGTCCGCCCTCATCGTGGCCCTGACCATCCCGATCATCCCGGTGTTCATGGTGCTCATCGGCCGCTACACCGAGGCCAGGGTCGACCGGCAGTGGGCCACGCTCGGCGTGCTCTCGGGGCACTTCCTCGACGTGGTCGCCGGGCTGCCCACGCTCAAGGTGTTCGACCGGGCACGGGCGCAGGCCGAGACGATCCGGCGGGTCGGTGACCACTACCGCCGGGCGACGCTGGGCGTGCTGCGCATCTCGTTCCTGAGCTCGCTGGTGCTCGAGCTGCTGGCCACGCTCTCGGTGGCGATCATCGCGGTGGCGATCGGCCTGCGCCTCGTCGAGGGGACCATGGACCTGCGCACCGGCCTGGCGGTGCTCATCCTCGCCCCCGAGGTCTACCTGCCGCTGCGCCTGGTCGGCCTGCACTTCCACGCCGCCGCCGACGGGGTGGGCGCCGCGCAGCGCATGTTCGCCGTCATCGAGGCACCCGAGGCGCCCACCGGGCACGAGCGGGTGGACGCGGCCACCGCGACCATCCGCATCACCGACCTGCGCGTGGCGTACGGCGACCGGGTGGCGGTGCCGGGCGCGAGCCTGGAGGTGCGCCCCGGGCGGGTCACCGCCCTGGTCGGGCCGTCGGGGTGCGGCAAGTCCACGATCCTGTCGGTGCTCCTGGGCCTGGTCGGCCCACCGGCCGCCGCCGTGTCCGGGCGCGTCGAGGTGCTCGCCGCGGACGGTCGTGCGGTCGCCCTCGACGAGCTGGACCTGCCCGCCTGGCGGGCACAGGTGGGCTGGGTGCCGCAGTCCCCCGCCATGCTCGCCGGCAGCGTCGCGGACAACGTGCGCTTCGGGCGGGTGGGCTTCGACGACGCCGCGGTCAGCGCTGCCCTGGCCGCCGCTGGGCTGGCGCCCGACGAGCTGCCCGAGGGCCTGCGCACCCGGATCAGCGAGGGCGGTGGCGGGGTCTCGGTCGGCCAGGCCCGCCGCATCGGGGTGGCGCGGGCGCTGCTCGCCGACCCCCCCGTGCTGCTCTTCGACGAGCCCACGGCCGCCCTGGACGGCACCCGCGAGGCCGAGCTCGGCGCCACCGTGGCCGCAGCGGCGGCGCGCGGGCGGACCGTCGTGGTGGTCACCCATCGGCGCTCGCTGGTGGAGCTCGCCGACGACGTGGTCGTCCTGGCCGGGGTGCACGCGTGAGCACCGGGGCGCCCCTGCGCCGGCTCTGGCGGCTGGCCGACCCGAGCCGGGCCCGGCTGGCGCTGGCGGCGCTGCTGGCGTTCCTGGCCCTGGCCAGTGCCGTGGGCCTGCTCGTGGTCTCCGCCTACCTGATCTCGCGGGCCTCGCAGCAGCCGCCGATCCTGTTCCTGCAGGTCGCGATCGTGGGGGTGCGGGCGTTCGGCATCAGCCGCGGGGTGTTCCGCTACGCCGAGCGGCTCGTGAGCCACGATGCGGCGTTCCGGAGCCTGACGAACCTGCGGGTGCGCGTCTACGAGCGGCTCGAGCGGCTCTCGCCGGCCGGGCTGGGGGTGCACCGGCGCGGGGACCTGCTCGCCCGGCTCGTCGGCGACGTCGACGGCGCCGCGGACCTGATCGTGCGGGTCGTGCTGCCGGCGCTGGCCGGGGTGGCCGCCGGCGGGCTGGCCGTGGCGATCGGCTGGGCGCTGGCGCCCGCGGCCGGGATCGCGCTGCTCGGCCTGCTCGTGGTCGGTGGGGCCGTCGTGCCGTGGCTGACCGGGGCCCTGGCCGCGCGGTCGCAGCGCCAACGCGCGGCGACCGAGGGCGAGCTCAGCGCCCAACTGGTGGCCAGCCTCACCGCCGCGCCGGACCTGCTCGCGTACAACGCCGTCCCGGACGCCGTCGCGCAGCTGGCCCGCACCGATGCCGCCCTGACCCGGATCGACCGGCGCGCGGCCACGGCGACCGGCCTGGGCATGGGCCTGGGCGCCCTGTGGACCGGGGTCACCATCGCCGCCTGCCTGGGCCTGGGGGTCGCCGCGGTGCGCGCAGGCACCCTCGACGGGGTGTGGCTGGCGACGCTGGTCCTGCTGCCGCTGGCGATGGCCGACGTGCTCTCCGGCCTGCCCGCCGCGGCCCTGGCCCGGGCGCGGGTGGCCGGGACCGCCCAGCGGCTGTTCGCCGTGCTCGACGCGCCCGACCCGGTCCCCGCCCCCGCCGCCCCCGCGCCCACCCCTCCCGCCCCCGCCGCCCTCGCGCCCGCCGCCCCCGCGCCCACCCCTCCCGCCCCCGCCGCCCCCGCCGCCCCCCTTCCCGTGATCCATGCAGGTTCTGGAGCCAAGTGGGACCACAACCTGAATGGATCACCCCAGGGGGAGGGGGAGGTGGAGGGGGAGGGCACGGGGGCGAGGGTGGTGCCCACGGCGCCGGACGGCCTGGGCCTCGAGCTGGCCGGCGTCGCGGCTCGCTACCCGGGCGCCGAGCAGGACGCGCTGGTCGACCTCGACCTCGACCTCCCGCTCGGGCGCACGGTGGCGCTGGTCGGCCCGAGCGGCGCGGGCAAGTCGACCGCAGCCGCCGTGCTGCTGCGGCTGCTGGACCACCGCACCGGCACGTACACGGTCGACGGCACGGACGTGCGGGCCGGCGGCGAGTCGCTGGTCCGCGAGCACCTGGCCGCGATGGACCAGCAGGCGCACCTGTTCGACACCACGATCGAGGAGAACCTGCGACTGGCCAACCGGGGGGCCACCGACGCGCAGCTGCGCGCGGCGATCGAGGCCGCAGCCCTGGGCCCGTGGATCGACGCGCTGCCCAAGGGCCTGGCCACGCGGGTGGGCGCCCACGGCTCCGCGGTGTCCGGCGGGGAGGCGCAGCGGATCGCCCTGGCCCGCGTGCTGCTGGCCGACCGGCCGATCGTCGTGCTCGACGAGCCCGGCGAGCACCTCGATCCCGCGATGGCCGACCAGGTCACCGCCTCGGCCATGGCTGCCACCGCCGGGCGCGCGGTGGTGCTCATCACCCATCGGATGGCCCACACTGAGCGCTGTGCTGAGGTCATCGTGCTGACCGGAGGGCGGGTCGCCGAGCGTGGGGCGCCGGCCACGCTCGGGGGCTGGTACGCCGAGGCCGTGGCCCGCGAGCGCGGGGAGCCCCTCGACGACGACCCCGACGCGGGACCGGGCCGGACCCATGAGTGACTCGCACGAGCGCGGCCTGTTCAGCGCCGTCGTCGCGGTGGCGGCCGGCCTCGAGCTCGGCGCCACGCTGCGGCGGATCGTCCAGGCGGCGGTGGACCTCGTCGACGCCGAGTACGGGGCGCTGGGCGTGCTGGGCCCGGAGGGCCGGCTGACCGAGTTCGTCCATGTCGGGATCGACCAGGCCACCCAGGCCGCGATCGGCGACCTGCCGCAGGGCCACGGGATCCTCGGCCTGCTCGTGCGCCACCCCACCCCGATCCGCCTGGACGACCTCACCACCCACCCCTCCTCGGTCGGCTTCCCGGCGAACCATCCCGTCATGCAGTCGTTCCTGGGCGTCCCCGTGCGCGTGCGCGGGCAGGTGTTCGGCAACCTCTACCTGACCGACAAGCGGGGTGCCGAGGGCTTCAGCACCGCGGACGAACGCATCGTGACCGCCCTGGCGGCCGCGGCCGGCGTGGCGATCGACAACGCCCGGCTGTACGAGCGCTCCCGGATGCGCGAGCGCTGGCAGGCGGCCGTGGCCCAGATGCACGCCGCGGTGCTCGAGGGCGCCGACGCCGGCGACGTGCTCACCCTGGCCACCACCCGGGCCGCCGAGCTGCTGCACATGCGGGCCGGCGCGGTGGCGCTGCCCTCCCCCGCCGGGGTGCTGCGCGTCGAGATCGTCGTGGCCGACCCGCAGCTCGAGCGGCCGCGCTCGCGATGGCAGGTGCTCACCGCCGCCGACCACGCCGAGGCGCCGGACCTGGCGCTGTGGCGCGGCTCCCCGCTCGAGGCCGAGGGTCCGATCGCGCGCTGCTTCGCCAGCGGCGAGGAGGTGCTCGGCGCCGAGCCGGTCCTCACCGCCACCGGACCGGCCGAGCTGCCGGTGCTCGCGCTGCCGCTGCGCACGCCCGACGACGTCCTCGGGGTGCTGGCCCTGGTGCCCTTCCCGGGCGGGCAGCTCTCGACCGACCAGCGCGAGCTGGCCACGAACGTCGCCGGGCAGGCGGCGCTGGCGCTCATGCTGGCCCGTGGCCGATCCGAGCAGGAGCGCCTCGTGCTGCTCGAGGAGCGCGACCGGATCGCCCGGGACCTGCACGACCTGGTGATCCAGCGCCTGTTCGCGACCGGGATCTCGCTGTCGGGAGCCGCGCGGGTGCCCGACACCCCCGAGAAGGTGGTGGACCGGCTGCAGTCCGCCGTGGACGCGCTGGACACGACCGTGAAGGAGATCCGGGCCACCATCTTCGAGCTGCACCAGCCGGTCGGGGCCGCCGACGGCGGCCTGCGCGGCCGGGTGCTCGAGGAGGCCGCAGCCTCGGCCGTGGTGCTCGGCCACGCCCCGGCGACCCGGTTCAGCGGCACCGTGGACGCCTCCGTCGACGACACCCTGGCCGCGGACCTGCTCGGGGCGCTGCGCGAGGCGCTGGCCAACGTCGCCAAGCACGCGCGGGCCGAGCGGGTGGAGGTCCTCGTGGCGGTCGAGCGAGACAGCCTGCTGCTGCAGGTCACCGATGACGGGGTCGGGGTGCCCGACGAGCTCCAGCGCCGCTCGGGCCTGCTGAACCTGGCCGAGCGGGCCGCGCGCTACGGGGGGACGTGCGCGCTCGCGCTGGGGCCCCAGGGCGGGTCGGTGCTCACCTGGCGCGTCCCGCTGCGCTGACCCCTGCCCGCGTCCTTCGCGTTGTCCACGGCCGGCCCGGCCGGGTGCGCCGGGCCCGTCAGGCCTGCCGGACCGCCACCCGCCGCGTGGGCGCGGCGATGCCGACGATGGCGGCGCGCACCACCTCGGCGTCCGCCCGGAACCGGTCGAGGTCGCGGTGGACCAGGAACGCGTGCAGCATGCCGCGACCGGCGAGGGTCCAGAGCCGGGCGAGGTCGGCCACGGGCCGCTGGTAGGTCTCGCCGGCGCACTCGGCGATGCGGGCGATCCGGGGCTCCAGGTCGTGGGGGAGCAACGGCCGACCGAGCGGGAGCTCGGCCTCCCGACGGGCCACGCCACCCACCGTGGCCACGAGCTCGTGGCGGGCCAGCTCGAGCATCGCGGGGTCCTCCAGGAACTGCTGGGCGTACCACTGGAAGTGCCGGTCGAGCTCGACGGCCAGGCCGTCGTCGCGCACCTCGAGCTGCCGGAAGCCGGCATCGGCGAGGACGCGCTCGGCCAGCGCGTGGATGAGCTCCCCGCGACTGCTGAAGATGTACTGCAGCGTGCTCAGGTGCACGCTGGCCTCCGCGGCGACGTCGCGCAGCGTGAGGCCCTCGAGTCCCTCGCGGACGAGCACCGCGCGGGCTGCGGCGAGCAGCTGCTCGCGGCGCTCAGCGGCGCGCACGTAGCCGGGCATCTCGCTCTCCTGGTGTTCGGGTCTGTCCAACGGCCGCCCTCCTCGCCCGTCCCGTCGGCGGCTGCGTTCCACGCTAGTGCGGGGTCGGCGCACGTGCGTCGGATCGCGTCACGGCCTGTACGCCTGTGGTCGGGATCACGTTGGGCGACCATCACATCCGGGCATATTGGACGTGATCCCACCCGCTCACGCGGGAACCCGAGCACGGAGCGAGACGCGACCATGAGCGCACGAACTGCAACGATGGCCGGCACTGCCGCCTTCACCCTGGCGACCCTGGGCCTGGCACCCGCGGCGCTGGCCGCCGAGACCCCCACCTGGGCGACCGTGACCACCTGGGCCGCGGCGTCGGGCAACAACCAGGTCACGGACTGGTGCACGACCGGGTACAAGGTCGACAACCCCGGCGGGACCAGGTGGACCATCACGGAGAACCCGCAGGTCCCCGGCACGCCGACCAAGGTGGTCGTGAAGGCCGGGTCCGATGCCTCGACCGACTTCGCCAACACCATCTTCGCGGAGCAGGGCCTGGCCCTGGGTCAGGTCGTGTGGGCCGACACGAACGGCAACCGGATCCACGATCCGGGCGGCAAGGACGGTGACAAGGAGATCTCGCACGTCATCGTGTGCGTGGACCCAGCGCCGATCGTGCCGCCCGTCGACCCGCCCGTCGACCCCCCCGTCGACCCGCCCGTCGACCCGCCCGTCGATCCCCCGGTCGATCCCCCGGTCGATCCCCCGGTGGACCCGCCGGTCGACCCCCCGGTGGACCCGCCGGTCGACCCCCCGGTGGACCCGCCCGTGGAGCCCCCGGTCGTCGAGCCCCCGGTCGTCGAGCCCCCCGTCGTCCAGCCTCCCGTCGTCGAGCCCCCGGCTGTCCTGCCCCCCGTCGTGGACGAGGGCCAGACCGAGGGTGACGGCGTCGTCTCCGGCACCGAGGACGACGCGGACGAGGTCGCTTCGGACTCGGCTGGCGAGACCGAGCTCGCCCGCACCGGCGGCTCGCTGGCCCCCGCAGTCGCCGGCGGCACCCTGCTGGCCCTGGGCAGCGGCCTCGCCGCCGCCGCCCGCCGGCGCCGGGCCTGACGGACCGCTGACACGCGAGGAGGGCCCATCCCCACACGGGGGTGGGCCCTCCTCGGCGTTCGGGCACTACAGGTCGGTCTGCGACCCCTGCCCCTCGGTGAGCGCGCTCGGCAGATGGATCTCGCGCTTGAGGATCTTGCCGGTCGCGGTGAGCGGCAGGTCCGAGGTGATCCAGATGACTCGGGGGTACTTGTACGGCGCCACCCGGTCCTTGACGAAGTCGCGCAGCTCGTCCTGCGTCGCCGACGCGCCGGGCTTGAGCGTGATCGCAGCGGCGATCTCCTCGCCCAGGCTCTCGTGGGGGATCCCGATGACGGCGGCCGTCCCGACCGCGGCGGATGATCATGTCCTTGGCCCGATCGACGATGAAGTAGTAGCCCTCCTCGTCGCGCCGGGCGAGGTCGCCGGTGCGGAACCACTCGCCGTTCATGACCTCCGCGGTCGCCTCGGGCTTGCCCAGGTACCCCTTCATCACGTTGGTGCCCCTGATCGCGATCTCGCCGACCTCACCCTCGGGGACGTCGTTCCAGTCGCCGTCGATCAGGCGCATCGCGCAGCCCTCGACGGGCGTGCCGATCGAGCCGGGCTTGCGCACCTTGTCCGGGTGGTTGAACGAGGCAACCGGCGAGGTCTCGGACAGGCCGTAGCCCTCGAGGATCATCGCCCCGAACGCGGCCTCGAAGCCGCGGAGCACCTCGACGGGCAGCGACGCGCCACCCGAGGC
Organism: Candidatus Nanopelagicales bacterium; assembly: GCA_025456015.1. Lineage (GTDB taxonomy): Bacteria > Actinomycetota > Actinomycetes > S36-B12 > CAIYMF01 > Prado023. The sequence continues at coordinate 1,236 of JALOLK010000051.1, read as the reverse complement.
GCACATGCGCAGCGTGGACAGGTCGAAGCTGGCCCTGTCGGGATGCTGCAGCAGGGCGACGTACATCGTGGGCACGCCGAGCATGACGGTGCAGCGGTCGCGCTGGAGCACCTCGAGCGCCTTGGTGGGATCGAAGCGTGGCAGCAGGGTGATCGTGCCGCCGGCGAGGACCGTGGCGTTCATCCCGACGGTCTGGCCGAACGAGTGGAACAGCGGCAGCCCGCCGAAGACGACGTCGTCCGGGGTGAACCGGATCATGTTGACGCACAGCTGGGCGTTGCTGGCCATGTTCGCGTGGCTGAGCTCGGCGCCCTTCGGGCTGCCCGTGGTCCCCGACGTGTAGAGCACGACGGCGGTGTCCTGGTCGTCACGGTCGACCAGCGCGACCGGCTCGTGCGCCATCACGGCGCCGAGGAACTCCGTCGGCACCACGCTGATGAACTCCGCGCCCGCCTCCGCCGCGCCCTTGCCGGCCTCCTCGGCGACGCCGTCCCAGGCGAAGAAGACGCGCGCCTGCGCGTCGCGCAGCACGTAGGCGAACTCGCGGGCCTTGTAGAGCGGGTTGACCGGCACGACGACCCCGCCGGCCCAGAGGATGCCGTAGTAGATGATCGGCATGTGCGGGATGTTCGGCAGCGACACCGCCACCCGGTCGCCCGGCGCGACGCCGAGGGACTGCAGCCAGCCCGCCACCCGGGCCGCGCCCTGGGCGAGCATGCCGTAGGGGACGACCGTGTCGTCGAGGATGATCGCGGGCTTGGCGGGGTTCGCCTCGGCGCTGCGGGCGAGGTTGGGGGACGACCGTGTCGTCGAGGATGATCGCGGGCTTGGCGGGGTTCGCCTCGGCGCTGCGGGCGAGGTTGGTGGCGAGGTTCATGCGGCCCTCCGGGGTGCGTGGATGGGGCGGCGCGGGCCGGGACGGCGCTGGCCGCGGGGAGACCGTCCCACACTGTAGGGACCCGGAGGGCCGGGATCCACAGGACCGGACAGGGCCGACGGATGGCTGATGGGACCCCAGCACGAACGGACGGCGGCCCGGGGGACCGCCGCCCGTCGTCAGCTCACTTGCGCAGGGTGACCGGCGTCGACTCGCTCGACTGGTGGCCGTACTTGGGCAGGACGACCACCTTGTACGTGCCCTTCGGGAGGTTGATCGTCCGGGTCTCCTTCGACCCCGCCGTCCTGTACGTCTTCTTCGCCACCCAGGACCCATCAGTCGGGTTCTGCTTGTAGACG
>JALOLK010000125.1 GCA_025456015.1 Candidatus Nanopelagicales bacterium | reverse complement strand
GTGAGGATGAAGCGCTTCATCTTGGGGTTCCAGCGCCGGGTCTGGTGGCCGAAGTGGACACCGCTCTCCAGCATCTGGCGCATCGTGACGACGGCCATGCGAGATCCTCTTTCGTGCGCGGCGCGGGCCGCGCGGTCGGTTGCCACGAGCCGCCGGGCGGCGGCGCGTCCTGATGCCCCCGGGGCCGGGCTGCCTGGGGCAGACCGTTCCGGCACCCGTCGCGTCGGGGCATGCGAATTCGGACCCCCGGAAGGATCCGTGCGCTGAGTCTACGTCCGGTCGCGGTCGGGCACGAAATCGCCCGCGGGCGGGGGCGTTGTCCACAGATCGACGAACGGCGGGGGCCGATCCCGCGTCCGGGCGCGAGCATCCCGGGCATGGTCCGCACCGCGCCGCTGGGCGCCCTCACTGCCGCCGCCCTGGCCCTGCCGCTGCTGCTCGCCCCGCTGGCCGCCCCGGCGCCAGCCCCCTCCACATCACCCGCCGCCGAGCACCTGCTCCACGCTGCCCCGGCACCGGCACGCAGCCGCCTGCCCGCCGCCCTCGTCGTGGTCGCGGCCGCCGCGCGCACCCCGGCCGGGGAGGCCTGGGCGCCCCCGGTCTGGCCGGTCCGGCTCGTGCGGGCGTTCGACAACCCGCGGCACGACTGGCTGCCCGGCCACCGCGGGATCGACCTGCGGACGCGAGCCGGCGACGAGGTGCGCAGCGCCGGCGACGGCCGCGTGGCGTTCGCCAGCCGGCTGGCTGGCCGCGGGGTCGTCGTCGTGGACCACGGGGTGCTGCGCACCACCTACGAGCCGGTCGCCGCCGAGGTGCGGGTCGGTGATTCGGTGCGCCGGGGTGCGGTGCTCGGGCGGGTGGCACCGGGCACCGGGCACTGCGGCGCCGGGACGTGCCTGCACCTGGGCCTGCGGCGGGGGGCGGCCTACCTCGACCCGAGGCTGGTGCTGGGCCGCCGGGCGACGCTGCTGCGCCCGTGGTGACCGATCGGCCGCTCGCGCCCGGGAAGGGCCCGTCGGGCTCGAGCTCGGTCCTCAGTCGTCGTCGATCGTGGCCATGCGGGTGCGCATCGCCATCATCGACTTCGTGTGCAGCTGGCAGATGCGGCTCTCCGTCACCCCGAGCACCAGGCCGATCTCGGCCAGGGTGAGGCCCTCGTAGTAGTAGAGCGTCACCACGATCTGCTCGCGCTCGGGCAGGGTGTGGATCACGCGGGCCAGCAGGTGGCGGGTCTCCTCGTCGTCGAGGGCGTCGCCGGGGGCATCTGCCCGGTCGTCCTCGAGGCGCTCCCCCAACGTGGCCCCGTCGGTGCGCTCGTTCGAGGCGAGCATCTCGTCGAGGGCGGCGACGTGCACGAACGACACCTGGCTGAAGACCTTGCGCAGCTCGCCGACGTCGAGGCCGAGCTCCTCGGCGATCTCCTGCTCCGAGGGCGTGCGCTGCAGGCGGGCCTCGAGCACCGCGATGGCGCGCTCGACGTCCCGCGCCTTCGTGCGCACCGACCGCGGGATCCAGTCGATGGAGCGCAGCTCGTCGATGATCGCCCCGCGGATGCGGTTGATGGCGTACGTCTCGAACTTGATGGCCCGGTCCAGGTCGTACTTGTCGATCGCGTCGATCAGGCCGAACACCCCGTACGAGACCAGGTCGCCCTGCTCGACGCTGGCGGGCAGGCCCACGCCCACGCGGCCGGCGACGTAGCGCACGAGGGGGGCGTACTGCAGGATCAGCTGCTCGCGCATGTGGGCGTCACCGGTGCGCTTGTAGTCGGCCCAGAGTGCTGCAACACCGGAGTCGTCGGGCTCCAGCTGGGCCACCGCGTCATCGGGGTCGATGAGGTCCAGGCCCTCGGGCTGCGACGCATCCGGCACCACCGTGAGCCGTCCGCTGCCGTCGCCGCCCTCGGAGCGGTCAGGCGCGAGGGTGGGCCTGCTCATAGCTGCTCCTGAGGCGCTCGATGGACACGTGGGTGTAGATCTGCGTCGTGCCGAGACTAGCGTGGCCGAGCACCTCCTGGACGGAACGCAGATCCGCGCCGCCCTCGAGCATGTGCGTGGCCATGGAGTGGCGCAGGCCGTGCGGGCCCACATCGGGTGCGTCGGGCACATGGGCCACCAGCGCGTGCACCGTGCGGCGGACCACGCGGGGGTCGATCCGCGCTCCGCGGGCCCCGACGAACAGGGCGTCACCGGCCTGCGGCCCGGCCAGCAGCGGGCGGCCCTGCGCCAACCAGGCGCGCAGCGCGTCCGCCGCAGGGCCCCCGAAGGGCACCACCCGCTCCCGGGCCCCCTTGCCCAGCACCCGCGCCGTACGGCGATCCCAGTCGAGGTCACCGCGGTCGAGGCCCACGAGCTCGGCCACCCGCAGGCCGCACGCGTAGAGCACCTCGAGCATCGCCGCGTCGCGCAGGTGGACCGGGTCGACGTCGTCGGCCCGCACCGCGGCCACGTCGAGCAGCGCCCCGGCCTGGCCGGGCTTGAGCACCTCGGGGATCGCGCGCCGCGGCGCCGGTGCGACCAGGCGCAGCGCCGGGTCCTCGGCCAGCCAGCCGTGCCGCAGGGCCCAGGCGGTGAACGCGCGCACGGCCGCGACCCGCCTGGCCATGCTCCGCCGGGCCGACCCGGCGCGCGCCATGGTGCCCAGCCACGCCCGCAGCATGCCGAGGTCGAGCTCGGCGAGGTCGGTCATCCCCTGCTCGGCCGCGAAGGCCAGCGCGGACCGGACGTCCCCGGCGTAGGCCCGGACCGTGTGCGGACTCGCGCCACGCTCGTCGCGCAGGTGCGCGGCGAAGGCGTCCAGCGCGTGCGCCGGTCCGGCCGGGAGGTCCACGCGGCCATGCTGCCCGACCGATCACGCGCGTCGGCACCAACCGCGCGCGGCGCGCCGGACGTGTCCCTGCAGCTCGAGGATCCCCAGGTGCGCCAGGGCGGTCGCCGCCGGCAGCCCGCTGCGGGCCGCGACGTCCTCGACCGACCGACCGCCCCGGGACGGCAGGGCGTCGAGCACCCGCTGGGCCTCGGGTGACAGGTCCACCGGTGCCGGCCCGTCCCGGCCCCCGGCCGACGGCTCCCGGACCGGACCCGCCCCAGGCGATCCGAGCAGCACAGCGGCGGCCTGCTCGCCGTCGCACACCGCCCGGGCCAGCTCCTCGTGGAGCAGCCGGTTCGTGCCGGAGCTGGCCATGGAGGTCACCGGCCCCGGCACGGCCATGAGCGGGCGCCCGATGTCCAGGGTGCGGTTGGCGGTGGCCAGCGCGCCGCTGCGGCGAGCGGCCTCCACGACGAGCGTGCCCCGGGCCATCCCGGCGATGAGCCGGTTGCGGGCCAGGAACCGGTGGCGCAGCGGCGGGCTGCCCGGGGGCAGCTCGGAGACCACCGCGCCCAGGTCGGCGATGCGGCACAGCAGCGCCTCGTGGGCCCTCGGGTAGGCCAGGTCCACCCCGCAGGCGAGGATCGCCACGGTGCAGCCGTCAGCCGCGAGGGCTGCGCGGTGCGCCGCGGCGTCGATGCCGAACGCGCCGCCGGAGACGATCGTCCAGCCCGTGGCCACGAGCCCGTCGACGATGGCCGTCGTCGCGCGCTCCCCGTAGGGGGTGCAGGCCCGCGACCCCACCACGGCGACCGAGCGCATCGCCGCCACCCGCAGGTCCAGCGGGCCGCGCACCCAGAGGGCCAGCGGCGGGTCGGGCAGCTCGGTGAGGTGGCTGGGGAACTCGGTGTCCCCCGGCACGAGCACGCGCACCCCGGCCCGGGCCATGGCCGTGAGCATCGCGGGCACGTCCTCGGGGTCGATCCGGCCGGCGGCCGTCCCGACCGGTCCCCCACCACCGCGCAGGACCTCGTGCAGCACGTGGGCCGGACCCAGCTCGGCCACCCGTTCCGCCAGCCCAGCGGAGCCCGGCTCGGTGACGCAGGCCAGGGCGATGCGGGCTGTGCGCTCATCCATCGAGGATCCCCCCGTCGCGCAGGGCCAGCGCCCGGCCGACCTCGTCGAGCCCGGGGCGGTCGACCCCCGTCAGGTCGGCCAGGCTCCAGGCGACCCGCAGGGCGCGGTCGGCGCCCCGCGCGCTGAGCCGCCCGCCGGCGATCCCGTCCGCGAGCAGGCTGGCGGCCCGCTCCTGGGGAGCCAGCGGACCGCGCAGGACCGCCCCCGGATAGGCCCCGTTCTGCTGTGCGGGCAGGCCCACGCGCCGTGCCCGGGCCCGACCCCGGTCCCGGGCGGCCAGCACCCGCTCGCGGACCACGCACGAGGGATCGGGTGCGCCGTCGAGCGCCCACACCGCTCGGCCCGGTGGGCCCAGGGCGAGCCGGATGTCGACGCGGTCCAGCAGCGGGCCGGACATGCGGGTCAGGTAGCGGCGCCGGTCCACCGAGCGGCAGCGGCAGGCCTCCCCTGCGCCGTCGCCGAGCCCGCACGGGCAGGGGTTGGCGGCGAGGACCAGCTGGAACCGCGCCGGCATCGTGGCCGTGAAGCCCGCCCGGGCGATCGTGACGACGCCGGACTCCAGGGGCTGGCGCAGTGCCTCGAGGCAGGCCGGGCCGAACTCCGCGGCCTCGTCCAAGAAGAGCACGCCGGCATGCGCCAGCGTGACCGAGCCGGGGTAAGGCGCTCCCCCACGCCCGCCGCCCACGAGGGCCGGGACGGTCGCCGTGTGGTGGGGCGCCTGGAAGGGCGGCCGGCGGACCAGGCCGGGCACGTCGGCGACGACCGAGCGGATGGCCGTGACGCTCAGGGCGTCCTCGTCGTCGAGGTCGGGCAGGATCGTCGGCAACCGCTCCGCCAACATGGTCTTGCCGACGCCCGGCCGGCCGACCATTGCGAGGTGGTGCCCGCCCACTGCCGCCACCTCGAGGGCGGCGACGGCCTCGGCCTGGCCGCGGACGTCGGCGAGATCCGGGATGGCGCCCTCAGGGGAGGACCCGACCCCGCCATCGGCCGCGTCCGTGGCCGTCGGCTCGCCCGGGTCCGGGGCCGGCTCGGCGCCCGTGAGCACGCGCGCCCACTGCCCCAGCGAGGCCACCCCCACGACCCCGAGCCCCGGCACGACCGCGGCCTCGGCCGAGCTGGCCGCGGCGACGACGAGGTGGCCCAGCCCGGCCCGGGCCACGGCCACGGCCGCCACCACCGCGCCGCGCACCGGACGGACCCGGCCGTCCAGCCCGAGCTCGGCGAACAGCACGGCGCCGGCGACCCGCTCGGCCGGCAGCTGCCCGTCGGCGGCCAGGATCGCGCTCGCGATGGCCAAGTCGAGGCCGCTGCCCTTCTTGTGCAGCGAGGCCGGTGAGAGCCCGACCGTGATCCGCGCCTGCGGCCAGCGGGCCCCGCTCGTGAGCACCGCGGCGCGCACGCGGTCGCGGGCCTCCCCCACGGCGGTGTCGGGCAGGCCGACGATGCTCATGCCGGGCAACCCCGAGGACAGGTGCGCCTCGACCTCCACGAGGTGGGCCTGCACCCCGCTGATGACGACGCCGTGCGCCCGGGCCAGCGACATCAGGTGATCCCCCGGACGTGCTCCACCTCGACCCGGCCGTCCGGGTGCCACAGGATGCCGACCG
>JALOLK010000050.1 GCA_025456015.1 Candidatus Nanopelagicales bacterium | reverse complement strand
TCGGCCGAGGGCACGTGCCGGCGGGTCCTGGGATGCCACACGAAGGGGATGGGCGCGTCGGCCACGGTGGGGCTCACGGGGCCCATCCTGCCAACCGCCGCGCCCCGACCCCGCCCCGCCGCGCGCCGACCCCGCCCCTGTCACCCACCCGCGGCGTGTGCCGGGAACACTCGCGTGCTTGCGACTCGCGCTGACCCTCGATCACCGTTGGGCGCGCGATCCCGGCACAGATCGCTGCCGACGCCGGCGTGCCACGGCGGCGTGCGGCATGCTCGACCCCATGCCCGGCACCACGCACGCGCGAATCGCGGACCTCGGCCTGGCCATCGGTGGACTCCCACCGGGCCCCACGAACTCGGTGCTGGACGTCCCCGGCGTCGGGCTCGGGCACGCCACGGTGGTCCGTGACGAGCCAGCCCCGCCGCACGGCCGCGGGGTCGCCCGCACCGGCGTGAGCGTGCTCGACCTCGGCGGCGACCTGTGGGCGCGACCCGCTGCGGCCGGCGGGGCCGTGCTGAACGGCGCGGGCGAGATGACCGGGTGGCAGTCGGCCCGCGAGTGGGGCCTGGTCGAGACGCCGATCTACCTGACCTCCACGATGCAGCTGGGCCGGGTCTACGACGCGGCGTGCCGGATCGCCCTGGCCGAGCAACCGGCCGTGGCCGAGGACGTGGTGATCCCGGTCGTGGGGGAGTGCGACGACTCGTGGCTGAGCTCGGCGGGGTCCATGCAGGTCGAGCACGCCGACGTGGTGGCCGCACGCGAGGCTGCCCGCGCCTGCATCGGCTCGGACGTCCGGCCGCGCACGGGCGCGGTGGGGGCCGGGACCGGGATGCTCTGCCTGGGCTGGAAGGGCGGCATCGGCACCGCGTCGCGGGTCGTCGGCGGCCACGTGGTCGCCGTGCTGCTGCTGACGAACTTCGGGCAGTGGGACCGGCTGACCGTGGCCGGGGTCCCGGTCGGGCGGATCCTCGGGCGGGGTGGCCTCAGCGGGGAGCTGCCGGGGAGCGGGTCCGCGCAACCCGCGGCGGCCGGTGCGGTGGGGGGACCCCCGCCGGCCGGCTCCTGCATCGGGGTCGTGGTCACCGACGCCCCCGTCGATGGGGCCGGCTGCGCCCGGCTGGCGCGGCGGGTGGGGCTGGGCCTGGCCCGGACCGGCTCCACCGCCCACCACGGCTCCGGGGAGATCTTCCTCGGGGTCTCCGTGGGCCTGCGGGCCCCACGCGGGACCCAGCCGGCGACCCCGGCGCTCGGGGGCCAGGCCCTCGACCCCCTGTTCGAGGCGGCCGTCGACGCGACCGAGGAGGCCGTGCTGGACGCGCTGCTCAACGCGACCGACACGATCGGGCACCGTGGCCGGGCGGCCCTGGCACTGCCGCATGACGCCCTGCGCCGGGCGCTGTCGGGCGGAGTTTCCGGGATGCCTGGGCGCTGATGGGTGCCATGCCGACGCCGCCGTTCGAGGTGCTCACCGAGGCACAGCTGCGGGCGCGCGCCTCCCTGAAGTGGCAGCACTTCGGGCCCGACGTGCTGCCTCTGTGGGTCGCCGAGATGGACGTGCTGCCCGCGCCGGAGGTGGTGGCGGCGCTCGAGGCCGCGGTGCGTGCCGGTGACACCGGCTACCCGCGCTCGACGCACGAGTACCAGGAGGCGTTCGCCGGGTTCGCCGAGCAGCGCTGGGGCTGGGCGCCGAACCCTGCCGACGCCCACCTGTGCGCCGACGTGATGACGGGGATCCGCCTGCTCGTCGAGGCGCTCGTGCCGGCCGGTGGACCGGTGCTCGTGCCCAGCCCGGTCTACCCGCCGTTCGCGATGTTCACCCGCGAGCTCGGTCGAGCCGTGGTCCCGGTGCCGCTCACCGAAGCGGGCCGGCTGGACGTTCCCGCGATCGAGGCGGCCCTCGCCGAGCACGCGCCGGCAGCCACGGGCGGCCCGGCCCCGGCGATCCTCCTGTGCAGCCCGCACAACCCCACCGGGGTGGTGCACACCGCCGAGGAGCTGCGGGCCGTCGCCGCAGCCGCCGACCGGGTCGCAGCGCAGGTCGTCGTCGACGAGGTGCACGCCCCGCTGGTGCCGCCGGGGGCGGTGTTCACCCCATGGCACGCGGTCATCGACGGCGGGTTCGTGGTCACGTCGGCGGCGAAGGCGTTCAACCTCGCCGGACTCAAGGCGGCCCTGGTGCTGGCGGCCCCGTCGACCCGGCGACTGGCCCGGGGCCTGCCCGAGTCGATGCGGTACGGCGCCAGCCACCTCGGGGTGATCGGCCACGCGGCCGGCTTCGGTGCGCAGCCGGCATGGTTGGACGCGGTCAACGCCAACATCGTCGCGAACCGCCGGCTGCTCGGCCGCCTGTTGGCCGAGCACCTGCCGCAGGTGGGCTTCCTTGAGCCCGAGGCCACCTACCTGGCCTGGCTGGACTGCCGGGCGCTGGGCCTGGGCGACGACCCGGCCGAGCGCTTCCTCAAGCAGGGTCGCGTGGCCCTCATGCAGGGCCCGCCGTTCGGCCCGGGCGGGGCCGGCCACGCGCGGGTGAACCTCGCCTGCCCGGCAGCGGTCCTGACCGCCGCGGTGGAGCGGATGACGGCCGTCGTGGCGGCCGGGGCCTGAGCGGGTCAGGGGCCCATCGTGGGGTCGAGCGCGTGGCACGCCGCCCGGTGGCCGGCCTGGGCTGGCAGCACGGGCAGGGCCACCGTGCGGCAGCGGGTGGCGACCTCGTCGGGCAGTCCCGCGGCCAGCAGGGGGCAGCGCGGGTGGAACCGGCATCCCGGCGGCACCGATGCCGGATCCGGCGGCTCCCCGGCCAGCACGATGGGCTCGAGCCTGGCGACCTCCGGCACCACGGAGAGCAGCGCCCTCGTGTAGGGATGCTGGGGGTCGGCGAGCACCTGCTCGGTCGGGCCCTCCTCGATGATCCGGCCGAGGTACATCACCGCGATCCGGTCGGCGATGTTCCAGGCCAGGCCGAGGTCGTGCGTGACCACGAGCAGGGTGAGGCCGAGCTCGGCACGCAGCCGCAGCAGCAGCGCCAGGATCTCCCCGCGGACCGACGCGTCGAGGCTGGAGACGGGCTCGTCGGCGACGAGGATCTCGGGCTCGAGGACCAGCGCCCCGGCGATGACGACGCGCTGGCGCTGGCCACCGGACAGCTCGTGCGGGTAGCGGGCGAAGAACCGCTCGGGGGGCCGCAGCCCGACCCTGGCGAGGGCCTCGGCGACGCGGCGCTCCTCGTCGCCGATCCGGTGGATGCGCACCCCCTCGGCGACTGCCTCGTACACGGTCTGGCGCGGGTTCAGCGATCCCATCGGGTCCTGCAGGATCAGCTGGGCGCGCCGGCGGTACGCCTTGAGCCCGGCCCGGGAGGTCGGCAGCGGCTGCCCGCCGACCAGGACCTCGCCACCGCTGGTCGGCTGCAGGCCCAGCAGCACGCGGGCCAGGGTGGACTTGCCGCACCCCGACTCCCCGACGAGGGCGACCACCTGCCCGGGCAGCACCGACAGCGTCACGGCGTCGACGGCCCGAGCGGTGCGGCCGCGCTCCCCCGGGAAGTGGACCTCGACCGCCTGGGCCATGAGGGCGGGCGCGCTCATCCCAGGGCCTCCCGACGTCCTGGCTCGGCGCCGTGCACCGGGTACCGGCACGCGGCCGCCCGCAGCGCCGCGATCGGGGCGAGCGGGACCTCCCCCTGGGTGCAGTCGGGCCGCACCACCGGGCACCGCGGGGCGAAGGCGCAGCCGGGCCCCGACTCGCCGGGGTAGGGCGGGTCGCCGGCCAGGCCGGAGGGGGCGTACCGGAACCGCGGGTCGCCGATCCGCGGGAACGCCTCGGCCAGGGCCCGGGAGTAGGGGTGGGCGGCACGCTCGAAGACGTCGCCGGACGGCCCCTCCTCGACCACCCGTCCCGCGTACATGACGGCGGCCCGTTGGCAGGTGTCGGCCAGCACGGACAGGTCGTGCGAGATCAGCACCAGGGTCAGCGCCAGCTCGTCGACGAGGTCGGTGAGGACCCGCAGCACCTGGGCCTGCACCATGACGTCGAGCGCCGTGGTCGGCTCGTCGGCCACGATGATCCGCGGCCGGCAGGCCAGGGCCATCGCGATCATGACCCGCTGCCGCTGGCCCCCGGACAGCTGGTGCGGATAGGACCGGGCGCGGCTCGTCGGCAGCCCCACCTGCTCGAGCAGCTCGCCCACGCGGGCCCGCGCCGCGGCCTCGCCGATGGTCGGCTCGTGCAGCGTGATCGGCTCGGCGACCTGCTCCCCGATCCGCTGGATGGGGTTCAGGCCGTGCAGCGCCCCCTGGAACACGATGCTGGCCTGGGCCCACCGCAGGGCCCGCAGGCGCTTGAACGACATCCCGAGGACGTCCTCGCCGTCGACGAGCACCTGGCCGGTCACCGTGGCGGACCTGGGCTGCAGCCGCAGCACCGTGGACATCAGCGTGGACTTCCCGCTGCCGCTCTCACCGGCCAGGCCCAGCGACGAGCCGGCGGGCAGCACCAGGTCGACCCCCCGTACCGCTGGCACGTCCCCATGGGGGCCGCGGTAGGTGACGTGGACGTCGCGCAGCTCGAGGGCCGGTGGGGCGGCGGACCCGCCTGCGGGTGGGGGCGCGGCCGCGCTCATCGCTGCTGCCCGGACAGTTGTGGGTCGACGATGGCCTCCAGGGCCCGGCCGATCAGCGTGAACGCCAGCACCACCGCCACCACGCACAGGCCCGGCGGCAGCACGTACCACCACGCGCCGACCGTCATCGCCCCGCTGGTGAACGCCCCGTCGAGCAGCGCCCCCCAGGAGGGGGCCAGCGGGTCGCCCAGGCCGAGGAACGACAACGTGGTCTCGGACAGGATCGCCAGGGCCACCATCAGGGTGGTGTTGGCCAGCACCAGCGGCATCACGTTGGGCAGCACGTGGCGGGTCATCTGGTGCAGGTCGCCACCGCCCAGGGCCCGAGCCCGCTCGAGGTACGGCCGGGCGCTCACCGACAGGGTCTGGGCGCGGACCAGCCGTGCGGTCCCGGGCCACGAGGTGATCCCGATGACGATGATGATGTTGAGCAGCGACGCCCCCAGCACCGTGGCCAGGACGATCGCCAGCGGCAGGAAGGGGATCACCAGGAACCAGTCGGTGAAGCGGTTCAGGCCCATCCCCACCCACCCGCGGTAGTGACCGGCCATCACCCCGATCACCGTGCCGATCAGCATCGACACCACGGTGGCCGCGAGGCCGACCACGAGGCTGACCCGGGCCCCCCACACCACGAGGGCGAGGATCGAGCGCCCGCTCTCGTCGGTGCCCAGCGGGAACCCGGGGCTCGGTGGGCTCAGCGGGTCCCCGGTGGCGTCGACCACGCTGATGGTCTCCGGCGGGAACAGCACCGGGGCCAGCACGGCGAGCGTGGCGAAGGTCACGAGGACCACCAGCCCGGCCATGCCCGGCCGGCTGCGCCGGAACTGCTGCCACGCCCGCCCCCGGGAGGCGCGCCGCCGTGCCCGGGCGAGCTGGCGGCTGGACGGCACCACCAGGGGCGCGGCCGGTTCGGCGACCGCGACGAGGTCGGCGGCGTCCTCGGGCCCGGGCATCGGGCCGCGCAGCCCCATCAGGCACGCACCCGCGGGTCGAGCACCGCGTACACGAGGTCCGCGGCGACGTTGGCCAGGATCACGCCGATCGAGAACAGCAGGAAGATCGCCTGCAGCAGGGCGATGTCGGGCCCGCGCAGGGCGTCGTAGGACAGCAGCCCCAGTCCCGGCCACGAGAACACCGTCTCCACGGTGATCGCCCCGGAGATCACGAACCCCAGGTTCATGAAGATGAGCGTGATCGTCGGCAGCATCGCGTTGGGCACCGCGTGCCGGCGGCGCACCACCTTGTCCATCAGCCCCTTGGCGCGGGCCACGACGAGGTAGTCCTGGCCCATCTCGTCGAGCAGGGACGCGCGCATCACCAGGGCGTACTCGGCCAGGTAGACCGCGGTCAGCGTGGTGACCGGCAGCACCATGTGCCAGGCGATGTCGAGGATCCCGGCGAGGCTGCTCGGGTCCACCCCCGGCGTGATGATCCCGCCGATCGGGAACATGCCCGGCAGGAACCCGACGCCCACCCCGAACACGATGAGCAGGATCATCCCCAGCCAGAACTCCGGCATCGAGTAGAGCGTGAGCGTGAGCCCGGTGCTGACGTTGTCGAAGCGCTGGCCGCGCTGCCAGGCCGAGCGGATGCCCAACCAGGTGCCCACGATCGAGGCGAGCACGATGGCGGTGCCGACCAGCAGCAGCGTCGCGCCCACCCGCTCGCCGATCAGCGTCCACACCGGCTGGTTGAAGCGGGCGGAGTTGATCGTGGAGGAGAACGGGTTGGCCAGGTACCCGAGGAACTGCTCCACCAGCGGCCGGTCGAGCTCGGCGCGCAGGGCCTCGATCTGCTCGGGTGGGACGTTGCGCCCGCGCGTGTAGAGCCCGATGGGATCGCCGGGCAGCATGCGGAAGAGGAAGAAGTTGAAGATCACGACGAACAGCAGCGTCCCCAGGCCGGACGCGACGGACCGCAGCGCGTAGCGGGTCCCCGGTCGCACGGCTACTCGACGTCCTCGTCCGAGCGCCGTCGCCGGCCCAGGAGCACGGCAGCCGCGATGCCGAGCACGGCCAGCGCCGCCGCGCCGCCGATGACGGCCGGGCTCACCCCACCTGCCGAGGTGTCCTGGGTGCCGGCCGCGTCGGAGGCCCCGTCGGCGGGCGCGGCACCGGGCTGGATCGCGTCGTAGGTCCAGGTGCCGAACTGGAACAGCTGCCGGCCGGGGCGCCCGTCGGCGCTGGTGGTGGGCTGGGCCACCAGGGCATGGGCGGCGTCGGTGCGGCGGGCCTGCAGCATGTCGGGGTAGTAGGTGACCGCGTAGGGAGCCTCGTCGTAGAGGATCTGCTGCATCTGCCGGACGGTCTCGGCGCGCTGCACCGGGTCGGTCTGCGTGGCCTGCTCGGCGTAGAGCCGGTCGTACTCCTCGTTGCAGAAGTGCGAGTCCGACAGCCCCGCGTAGATCGTCCCGTCGTCCTCCGAGGAGCGCTGGGCACAGGTGAACGTGGACAGCTGGTAGTCCGGATCCGGCTCGACGCCCCAGCCCCACTCGAAGATGTCGAAGTTCCCCTGGCCGTTGAGCTCGATGAGCGTGTCCTCGGAGACGATCTTGGTCTCGACCGTGATCCCGAGGTCCTCCAGCCAGCCCTGCACGAACTGCACGGTCTGCTGCGACTCCTGCGACTCCTGCCGGCCCAGCAGGCGCAGCGTCAGGGGCGTGCCGTCGGTGTCCTGCCGCTTGCCGTCGGCGCCCAGTGGGTAGCCGGCCTCGTCCAGCAGCTGCCCGGCCCTCGCCGGGTCGTAGGTGTAGGGGTTGGCGGGCTTGAGGTGCAGCGTCGTGTACAGCGGCGGGATGACCGTGCTGCCCGGCGTGCCGTGGCCGGCGAGCACCTTGTCGACCAGGACCTGGCGGTCGATGGCCCAGTTGAGCGCCTGGCGGACCCGCGTGTCCCGGAGCGCCGGGTGGCCGTCACCGATGGGCGTGCCGTCGGCCAGCGCGGCGCCGGTGTTGAACCCGATCTCGCTGAAGTCGTAGTTCGCGGCCTCGATCGGCGTGATGACGCTGTCGCCGCTGATCGCGTCGAAGACGTTGGCCTGCATGTCGTGGGCGAAGTCGACCTCGCCCTTGCGCAGCGCCTGGCCCAGGGCGTCGTCGTTCTCGTACACGCGGAACACCAGCTCGTCGAACGCCGGCTTGCCCCGCCAGTGGGTCGGGTTGGCCTGGAACCGCAGGAACTGGCCCTTCTGCCGCTCCACCAGCAGGTACGGTCCGGCCCCCACGATCGGTTGCCCGTCGGTCGGCTCGTTCGGGAAGGACCGCACCTCCTTGCCGTCGATCTCGCGCCACACGTGCTCGGGGAGGATGTAGACGGCCAGCCGGTCCATGAGCGGGGTGGGCTTGGAGACCGTGAGCACCAGGGTGGTGTCGTCGGGGGCCTCGGCCCGGGTGATGTTCGCGACGTACCCGCCGTAGTTCGTCTGCTCGTAGTCGCCGTCGATGACCCGGTTGAAGCTGTACGCGGCATCCCTGGCGGTCAGCGGCGTGCCGTCGCTCCAGGTCAGGTCCGGTCGGATCCGGTAGGTCCACGTGGTCTGGTCCGCCGACTCGGTCCACGACTCGGCGAGGTCGGGCACCGGCGAGAAGTCCTCGGCTGACGAGGTCGTCAGCGTCGGGTACATGAGCTGGTACATCTCGAAGGACTCCGCCACGATGCCCGTGAACGGGTTCAGCGAGTCCACGTCGGTCGTCATGCCGACCGTGTACGGGCCGGTGGCCGCGGCCGCCGGGACCGCGCTGGGGCTCTCCTCGGCGGGGGCGATGCCCGGGGCGCCGGTCAGCGCCACGGCCGCGGCGGCCAACAGGGCGGCACCGGTGCGTCGCAGGGCTCGCGTGTGCATGGGGCTCCTCGCGGGACGTGCGGGGCCCCGGTCGGACGGACGGCCGCTGGTCCCCATCAGGCGGTCGGACGAGCGCAGGGTAGCGCGCGGCCGCGCCGATGCCCGCCTCGCCGCGTTGCTAGGTTGCCCCGTCATGGAGCACCCCCCCGTCGCCCCCCGTCAGCCAGCCCTGCGCGTGCTGCACGGCCTCGAGGTGCCCGACGACTACGCGTGGATGGCCCACGACCCCGAGGCGCTGGGCGACTACCTGCGTGCCGAGCGCGCGTACCACGACGCGGTGACCGCCCCGCTGCGGCCCGTGCAGCAGCGCCTGTTCACCGAGATGGTGGCGCGCACCGCCCCGCAGGAGCAGGGTCCGCCGGTCGGCATCGGGGCCGCCGAGTTCCGCGACCTGCTGCCGGAGGGCGCCCAGCTCGGGCAGTACCAGCGCCGTGGCGGGCCCGGGGAGCCCTGGCAGGTGGTGGTCGACCTCGACGCCGAGGCTGCCGCGGTGGGCTCGACCTATGCCGAGTCCGGCGTGCGGGAGGTGAGCCCGGACGGCCAGTGGCTCGCCTGGTCGCTGGATGCCACCGGGGAGGAGCGCTACGAGCTGCGGTTCCGTCGCATCGCGGACGGGCAGGACGCACCCGAGCGCATCCCGGGGACCTACTACGGCGGCGCCTGGGCCGCTGACTCCCGGACGTTGCTGTACACCCGCGTGGACCACGTGTACCGGCCGCACCAGGTGTGGCGCCACGTCGTGGGGACCGACCCGGCCGCCGACACGCTCGTCCTGCAGGAGGACGACCGCCGGTTCGAGCTGTCCGTGCGGGCCAGCCGGTGCGGGCGCTGGCTGGTGATCGCGGCGGTGAGCCGGGACGCCGCGGAGAGCTGGGTGGTCCCGGCGGACGACCCGACCGCGGCACCGGCCAGTGTCGGGGGCCGGCGGGAGGGCCACGAGTACCACGTGGAGCCCGTCGTGGGTGGGCCTGCGGGGTTCCTGGCCGTGACCAACCACGCCGTCCGCGAGTTCTCGCTGGCCTGGCTCGACGTGGGCCAGCACGAGCCGGCGGCCTGGCGCCCGGCCATCGGCACCGGGCCCGTGGCGGACGAGCCCCGCCGCTTCCTGGACGCCACGGCCTTCGCCGGCCATGTGGTCGTGACCGCGCGCCAGGAGGGCCAGCAGGTGCTGCTCGTGCTGCCCGTGGGCGCCGAGGGCCTCGACTGGGAGGCGGCGGCGGTCCACGTCGCCCCGGTGGGGACCTCGCTGGAGCTGGCCGAGAACGAGGTCTTCGACGTGGGTGCGGTGACGGTGCGCACCGAGTCCGCGGTCCAGCCCCGGGTGTGGTGGGACCTGCCGCTGGCCGGCGGGAGCTGGGTGCTGCGGCACCGGGCCGAGGTGCCCAACCACGACCCGGACGCGTACGTGGTCACCGCGACCTGGGTGACCGCCCGCGACGGCGAGCCGGTCCCGGTCACGCTCGTCGCCCACCGGGTGACGCCGATGGACGGCAGCGCGCCCTGCCTGCTGTACGGGTACGGGTCCTACGAGGCCGTCGACGAGCCGTCGTTCAGCCGCGCGCTGCCGAGCCTGCTGGACCGCGGCGTCGTGTACGCCCATGCGCACGTGCGTGGGGGCGGGGAGCTGGGTCGGCGTTGGTGGGATGCCGGTCACCTCGCCCACAAGGCCAACTCGTTCCGGGACTTCGTGGACGTCGCCCGAGCGCTGGGGTCCGGCCCCGGGGCGCGGGTGGACGGCGGCCGGATCGTCGCCCGGGGGATGTCGGCCGGCGGGCTGCTCGTGGCGGCCAGCATGGGCCTGGATCCCGACGCGTTCGCGGCCGTCGTCGCCGAGGTGCCCTTCGTCGACGTCGTGAACTCGATGCTCGACGCCGAGCTGCCACTCACGGTGGGGGAGTGGGAGGAGTGGGGGAACCCGGCGATCCCGGAGCAGTACGCCTGGCTGGCCGACTACGCGCCCTATGAGCAGGTGCCGCCGGCGGCCCGCCGGCCGTTCCTGCTGGCCACCGGAGCGGTGCATGACCCCCGGGTGCTCGTCCACGAGCCCGCGAAGTGGGTGGCCAAGCTGCGGGCCACGGATCCGGCCGCGGGGGCGGTCACCCGGCCCGGGGCCCGGGGCGGCGTGCTGCTGCGGGTGGCGCTGGAGGAGGGCTCCCACGTGGGCGCGGCCGGCCGGTACGCCTGGCTCGAGGAGGAGGCGGGGACCCAGGCGCTCATCCTCGCGGCGATGGGGATCGGGGCGTAGTCCCCGTCGCGGCCCGTGCCCTCGGATGCCGGCCGGGGCTCAGCGAGGCGCCCGGGCCGACGCCGGCGTGGCCTCGGCGGCGGTGGTGGGGGCCGGCGCGGTGCCCGCCCGCAGGACCACGAGGTCGGCCAGCGCGTTCGTGCCGGCGAGCGTGCCGGGGACGACGGCCAGGTCCATGCGCCCGGCCGCCGCGACGATCCGGTCGCGCAGGATGCCGTCGGCGATCACGAGGGTGACCACCAGGACGTTCGTGCAGCCGTCGACGCAGCGCAACAGCGTGCGGATGCGCCCGACGGGTCTTCCCCCGTCGAGGTGCGCCGCGCGGACCGCCCGGGCCCCGAGCGCGTCGACGACGCGGTGGCCGTGCTCGGCCACGAGGGCCTCGACCGCGGCGACGGCCCGGACGTCACGCGAGCCGGTACCCGCCAGGACGATCCCGGTGCGCGGCCCCACGGGCAGCTCGCTGGCCCGCACCAGCTCGACCGCCGCGTCGAGGATCAGCGGATGCAGGCCGACCGGCGCGGCCGCGGCCACGGCGAGGTCCGGGGCGGCGGCCCGCATGGCGGATACGGCCGCCGGGACATCGACGCGCGCGTGGTAGGCCGGAGCCAGGAGCAGCGGGACGACCGTGGTGGCGGTGGTGGCCTCGTCGGCCAGGCGCCGGGCCACCGCTGCCGGGCTCGGCTGGTCGTGGTCGAGGTAGGCCGCCCGGCTGGGCAACCCGGCCACCTGGAGGCGCCCCGAGAGGGAGGCCACGTCGCGCGCGTGCCGCGGGTCCGGGGAGCCGTGCGCCAGCAGGGTGAGCGTCATCGCTGGCTATGGTCACCCAGGTCGGGCGAACCTGTCGTGCGGCGCGCCGCACGATCGTCGATCCGCCGCCTACCGTTCCCCCGTCGTTGCGGCCCGGTTCGCACCGCGATCACGAGGCGCTGGCCAGCTCGGCGGCCGGCGGGCGGGGCCCGGCGAGGTCGCCCAGGATCGCCCGCAGGTCGACCACCGCACCGACCACGGTCACCGCAGGCGTCCGCAGGTCGGCGGCGGCGACGTCGTCGGCGATGCTGGCCAGGGTGCCGACGACGGTGCGCTGCTCGGGGCTCCAGCCGTTGCTGATGACCGCCACCGGCGTGCTGGCCGGGTGGCCGCCAGCCACCAGCTCGGCGGCGGTCCGCGCCAGCGACGACAGGCCCATGAGGAGCACCAGCGTGGCACCCGGCGGGGCGCTGCGGGCGGCCTCGAGGGCGTCGCGGGCACCCGCGTGGGCGCTGGCGAGCACGAAGGAGGTCGCCACGCCGCGGTGGGTCACGGGGATCCCCGCCGCCGCCGGGACGCTCACCGCCGAGGTCACCCCCGGCACCACCTCGACGCGCACGCCGTGCGCGATGCAGTGCAGCGCCTCCTCCCCGCCCCGGCCCAGCACGAAGGGGTCCCCGCCCTTGAGCCGCACGACGGTGCGGCCGGCCAGGGCATGCTCGACGAGCAGCCGGTTGATCGCGTCCTGGGGGATCGGATGGTGCCCCGCGGTCTTGCCGACGTCGATCACCTCCACCGACGGGTCGAGCTCGCGCAGCACCGCGACCGGGCCCAGCCGGTCGGTCACGACGACGTCGGCCCGGGCCAGCCACTGCCGCCCGGCCACCGTGAGCAGGCCCGGATCACCGGGACCGCCCCCCACGAGCACGACCACCCCGCCGGGCCGCTCGCCCCGATCGCGTTCGGTCTCGGAGCGCTGCGGGGTCCCAGATCGAACGGGATCGACCGAACCCCGTCGCGGATCGAACGCGATGCCGGGGGCGGGGGAGGGCGCCGGTCGGGTCCGGCGCAACGGCAGCCGGCCGGCGGCCAGCAGGTCGGCGATCGCATCCCGGACCGCCCGAGCCCGACCCGGGTCGCCGCCGCCGGACACGGCGACCTGGACCCCGTCCGGACCGGTCGCCACCGCCGGGACGTGGGCGGCCGAGGCGCTGGCGAGGTCGGCCCGCACGCACCACACCCCCGTCCGCTCGGCCTCCGCGGCCACGGCCGCGTCCACGGCGCGGTCCCCGGTCGCGGTGTGCACCAGCCACCAGCGAGGGCCGGCCGGCCGCAGGGCCCCCCGACCCCCGCCAGCCCCCGCCAGGCCGGCGGGCCCGACGGCCACATCCCCGTCAGCCACCTCGCGCGCGACCCAGCGGACGGTCCCGGCCGCCGCGAGGTCGCGCAGGTCCTCGCAGAGCGCCGGCGCCACGACGGTCACGAGGGCGCCGGCCTCGAGCAGGCCGCCAGCGCGGCGGGCCGCCACCGGGCCGCCGCCCACCACGAGGGCGTCCCGGCCGGCCAGGTCGAGCAGCAGCGGGTAGCGACCGGCCATCAGAAGGACGCCCCCGCCGGGCTGACGTGCACGTGCGGCGGTGCCGCGACGATGCGCGGCCGCGCCATCCCGGCCGCCACCGTGGCGCCCGTCTGGTCGTCGATGAGCAGGAACGACCCGGTGCTGCGGACCCGCGCGTAGGCGTCGAGCGCCACCGGCTCGGCCAGGTGCAGGCGCACCTCGCCGATGTCGTTGAGCACCAGCTGCGTGGCGTCCTCGTGCACGTCGAGGGTGTCGACGTCCAGGCGCGAGTCGATGCCTGCCACGATCGCGCGCACGGTGGCCGTCCCGGTCTTCAGCAGCAGCCGCTGCCGTGGCGCGAGGGGCTGGTCGGCGAGCACCGTCACCGTGGCCTCGACCTCGCGGACCGGCTGCGGCGCGTCGGCGGCCCCCGCCAGCAGGTCGCCACGGGAGATGTCGATGTCGTCGGCCAGGCGCAGCGTCACGGACTGCCCCGCCTGCGCCCATGCCAGCGGCCCGTCGTAGGTGTCGATCGCCACCACCGTGGAGCGCAGCCCGCTGGCCGCGACGACGACCGCGTCCCCGACGCGCACGATGCCGGCGGCCACCCGCCCGGCGTACCCGCGGTAGTCGTGGTGCGCCTCGTCCTGCGGTCGGATCACGACCTGCACGGGGAAGCGCAGGGGCTGCTCGGCGGGGTCCGAGCCCACCGGCACGGCCTCGAGGTGCTCGAGCAGGGTCGGCCCGTCGTACCAGGGGGTGCGCGCCGAGCGCGTCACGACGTTGTCGCCGTCGAGCGCCGAGATGGGGATGGCCACCACGTCGTCCACGCCGTGCGCGCGGGCGTAGGCGTCGAACGTCCCGCGGATCGCCTCGAAGACCTCCGGCGAGAACCCGACGAGGTCCATCTTGTTCACGACCAGCGCGACGTGGCGGATGCCCAGCAGCGCGCTGATGGCCGCGTGCCGGCGGGTCTGCTCGACCACGCCGTGGCGCGCGTCCACCAGGATGAGCGCGAGCTCGGCCGTCGAGGCCCCGGTCACCATGTTGCGCGTGTACTGCACGTGCCCCGGGGTGTCGGCGAGGATGAACGAGCGGTTGGGCGTGGCGAAGTAGCGGTAGGCGACGTCGATGGTGATCCCCTGCTCGCGCTCGGCCCGCAGGCCGTCGGTGAGCAGGGCGAGGTCCGGGCCGGCCAGCCCGCGGTCGCGGCTGACCCGCTCGATCGCGTCGAGGGTGTCGGACAGGATCGACTTCGTGTCGTGCAGCAGCCGGCCCACGAGCGTGGACTTGCCGTCGTCGACCGACCCGGCCGTGGCCAGGCGCAGCAGCTCGTGCGCCATCAGAAGTACCCCTCCCGCTTGCGGTCCTCCATGGCGGCCTCGCTGAGCTTGTCGTCGGCGCGCGTCGCGCCGCGTTCGGTGAGCCGGCTGGCGGTGACCTCGGCGATGACCTCGGCCACGGTGCCGGCCCCGGAGTCCACAGCGCCGGTGCAGGACATGTCGCCGACCGTGCGGTAGCGGATCCGGCGCACCTCGACGGGCTCCTCGGGCCGCGGGCCGCCCCAGTCGCCGGGGGTCAGCCACATGCCCCCGCGGCGGAACACCGCGCGCTCGTGGGCGTAGTAGATGCTCGGCAGCGCGATGCCCTCGCGCTCGATGTAGCGCCACACGTCGGCCTCGGTCCAGTTCGACAGGGGGAACACGCGCACGTGCTCGCCCGGGGCGTGCCGGCCGTTGTAGAGGTCCCAGAGCTCGGGGCGCTGGCGGCGCGGGTCCCACTGGCCGAACGCGTCGCGCAGGCTGAAGATCCGCTCCTTGGCCCGGGCCTTCTCCTCGTCGCGCCGGCCGCCGCCGAAGACCGCGTCGAACCGGTGCTCGGTGATGGTGTCCAGCAGCGGGACGGTCTGCAGCGGGTTGCGGGTGCCGTCGGGGCGCTCGCGCAGCACGCCGCGGTCGATCCAGTCCTGGACCTGGGCGACCACCAGCCGGGTGCCGGTGCGGGCCACGGTGGCGTCGCGGTAGGCCAGCACCTCCGGGAAGTTGTGCCCGGTGTCGACGTGCAGCAGCGGGAAGGGGACGCGGGCCGGGTGGAAGGCCTTCACGGCCACGTGCAGCATCACGACCGAGTCCTTGCCGCCGCTGAACAGCAGCGCGGGCCGCTCGAACTCGCCGACCACCTCGCGCATGATGTGGATGGCCTCGCTCTCCAGCGCGGAGAGGTGGTCCACCGGCAGGGTCGGGTGGTGGATCACCGTCGGCCGGTCCGGGCCGGTGCTGGTGGTCGTCGTCGCGGTGGTCGTCGTCGTCACGGTCGGCCCCTCGGTGCTCGTGGTGGTCTGGGTGCTGGGAAAGGTGCTCATGTGTGCAGCCCGCACTCGGTCTTGGCCTGCCCGGCCCAGCGGCCGGCCCGTGGGTCCTCCCCCGGTGCGGTCGGTCGCGTGCACGGCTGGCACCCGATCGAGGCGTAGCCCAGCTGGCGCAACGGGTTGAGCAGCACGCCACGCTGCTCGGCGTAGCCGGCGACGTCGGCGTCGTCCCATGCGGCGAGCGGGTTGAGCTTCACCTTGCCGCGCCGGGCGTCCCAGCCGACGACCTCCAGGTCGGTGCGGGTGGGCGCGTCCACGCGACGCATGCCGGTGATCCAGGCTGCGAACGGCGCGAGGCCGCGCTCGAGCGGCTCCACCTTGCGCAGCGCGCAGCAGCGGTCCGGGTCGCGCTCGTGCAGGCGTGGGCCCTCGGCGGCGTCCTGCTCGGCCACCGTGCGTGCGGGTGCCACGGTGAGCAGCCGCAGCGATCGCGTGGCGGCGTACGCGTCGGCGGTCCCCAGCGTCTCCGCGAAGTGGTACCCCGTGTCGATGAAGAGCACCTGCACCTCGGGGATCACGTCGCTGGCCAGGTGGACCAGCACCTCGTCGCCCATGCTCGAGGCGAGCACCAGGCGCTCCCGGAAGGTGTCGTGGGCCCAGGCCAGGGCCATCCGGGCCTGGTCGAGCGGGTCGTCGAGGTGCCCGACCAGCCGCGCCCCCTGCTCGACCAGGACCCGATCGGAGGTGGCCGTGGCGCTCATCGGGCAGCACCCGGCGCGGGCTCGATCACCGGCGGGGCCTCGAGGCCCAGGAAGCGGACAGCGAACACCCGCAGGCAGGCACGGCAGTGCCAGGCCCCATGGGTGGTCCCGTGCGGGCGCAGGTCCTCCTCGGCGCAGAACGGGCAGTGGTAGGGCACGGCCCGCTGCCCGCTGGAGTCCGTGGACGCGCGTGCGTCATCGGAGGTGCGGCTGTCCGGTCGCTGCGATGGCACAGGCGCCGGAGGCAGCCCCGGGGGCGTCGCGGGCCCGCTCATCGCAGGTCCGCCTCGTCCGCGCGGACCACCCAGTCGGCGAAGGCCTCGCCGTCGGTGCGCTGCTCGAGGTAGCGCCCAGCCAGCCGGTCGACGAAGTCGGGCAGCTCGGCGGCGGTCACCTTGAGGGCGCGCAGCTTGCGGCCGAACCCGGCGTTGTGGCCCAGCGAGCCTCCGAGGTGCACCTGGAACCCCTCGACCGGCGTCCCGGCGCGGCGTCGGGCACGAGCATGCCCTTGAGCCCGATGTCGGCCACCTGGAAGCGTGCGCACGAGTTCGGGCAGCCGTTCACGTGCACCGCCAGGGGGGTGGCGAGCTCGGGCCGGCGCACCTCGATGGCCTCGATGAGCGTCCGGGCGGTGTCCTTCGTGTTGACGATGGCCAGCTTGCAGAACTCGATGCCCGTGCACGCCATGGTGGCGTGGCGGATGCCGGTCGGGCGCACCTGCAGGCCCAGGCCGGCCAGGGCGTCGACGAGGGCCTCGACGCGCTCGGGGGCCACGTCGAGCAGGACCAGCTTC
>JALOLK010000049.1 GCA_025456015.1 Candidatus Nanopelagicales bacterium | reverse complement strand
GGCAGGTCCACCGCGTGGACGGGCTCGCGCCCGACCAGCTGCAGCGACGGCTCGTGCCGCCCGGCGCCCGGGTCGGCCAGCTCGGTCCGGCGCCGGTCGAGCCGCCCGGTCCGCTGCAGCCACCAGTAGAGGTCCATCCCGCGGTACCGCCTGGGCACCCGGGTGTGCCGGCCGACCGCCAGGAGCACCCGCCGGCCGCTGCGGGCGAGCTCGTCGGCGATCTGCACGCCGGAGGACGAGGCGCCCACGACCAGCACGGCGCCGGGGGGGACGGCGGACGGCCGGCGGTAGGCCAGCGCGGGCACGACGCTGACCCGGGCGGGGAGCGCCCGCAGTGCCGCCGGGACCACGGGGTGCGCGCCCGGGCCGGTGGCGACGACCACGTTGCGCGCCGACCAGGTGCCGACCTGCGTGGCGACGCGGAAGCGCCGGGTCCCCTCGCTGGCCACCGCCCGCACCTGCTCCACGGCAGTCCCGGTCAGCACGGGCGCGGGCCCCGATGCCGCGTAGTCCGCGAGCCGGGCGGCGAACTGGCGCGCGGTGAGGAACGCATCGGGATCCTCGACGTGCCGGCCGTCACCCGGCAGCGCGTTCATCCAGGCGGGGGTCAGCAGGGTCAGGGTGTCCCAGCGCTCGTCGCGCCAGCTGCGCCCGACCTCGCCGCGCTCGAGCACCACATGCTCGACGCCCGCTGCGGCCAGGGCGCGACTCGTGACCAGCCCGGCGTGCCCGGCGCCGATCACGACGGTGTGGACGGTGTCCATGGTGGGTTCCTCTCAGGGTCCGCGACCCGGGCCACCGGGCGCGGCGGAGCTGGCCGCCGGCGCCCGATGGCACGAGCGGATCAGCGGGTGGTGACGTCGACGGCGACGGACGTGCCGTTCGTGAGCACGTCGTAGACGGCCGAGCGGCGACGGGACTGCTCGACCACGCGGCGCAGGGTCTCGTCGTCGGCGTCGCCCTCCACGCGGAAGTCCACGTGGATCGCGCGGTAGCCGTTGCGGACCGCGCCGTCGGACAGGCCGAGGATCCCGAGCAGGTCGATGTCGCCGGAGACGGTCGAGGTGACCCGGGTGAGCGTGACACCGCGGGCCGCGGCGACGTTGGCGACGCCGGCGGTCAGGCAGGCGGCCAGGGCGTGCAGCAGGTACTCCACGGGCGTGGGGCCGTTGTCCGCGCCGGTGAGGACGGCGGGGTGATCGGCGTCCAGCGTCGTCGGGCTGGCGTGCTCCAGGTCCTGCATGGCGCCGTGGAAGCCGGAGATCACCGAGCGGCTGTGCGTCCCGTTGACCCACGTGTTGCTGGCGCTGAAGCGGAACTGCGCGATCTCGGGCTGCTCCTTCACCGCGTCGATCGTGGCGAAGAGGGCGGCGGTGTCCACGCCGTTGCGGGCGGTGGGCTGGGTGGTGGTGCTCATGGGTTCCTCCTCGAGGGGTGCGCCGGGTCTCTCCCGGCGTCGATGAGGAACGTAGGAAGGCCGCCTTCCCGCGACCTTCCGCCCGCCTGCCCGCGCACGCCGCACGGGCGCAGGCTCCGGGAAGGCTGCCGGGGCAGTCGCCGGGGCGCAGCGCGGTCCTGCGACCTGGTCTGTCTGGCGACCCCGACGTGCTCACTAGACTCGGGCGACCGCGCCCCGGATGGGGGGCAGCCAGCGAGGATGGGTGACGGGTGGGATGAGCACGTACATGATCGCCGCGATCATCGTCGGCGCGCTCCTCGTGGGGCTCGTGGCGAACCGGTTCGTGCGGCCGTTCGCCAAGACCGAGGTGCAGGGGGTCAAGCTCGAGACACTCACCGGACCGATCGTGTCGGTCACGGTGCTGCTGCTGGCCTTCACCCTGGTGACCGTCTACCAGTCCTTCCTGCGCGGCGCGACCGCCGCGGCCGACGAGGCCCGCAAGGTGGACTACCAGTTCGAGATGGGCCAGCTGCTCAAGGAGCCCGAGCGCCAGCAGATCATGTCGGCGATGGTGTGCTACGCCTCGGCCGTCGCCTCCTACGAGTGGGCCACGATGGAGCAGGGCCGCACCGCGCCCGAGGTCTCGCCGTGGACCCGGCAGATCCGCGCCGGCGTCGCGACGATGGTGCAGCGCGACGACGTGGCCTCGTCGGTGATGGGCTCGCTGCTGACCGCCGACCGCGATCGCGGCGAGGCGCGCAGCCGCCGGCTGACCGAGGCCCAACCCTCGGTCCCCACCGAGCTCAAGGCGCTGCTGGTGCTGACGGCCTCGATCGGCATCCTGGTGCTGGCGACCTTCACCCTGGGCAGCGTGAACCGACGGGTGCAGATCGGCGTGCTGACCGCCCTGAGCTCGGTGTTCATCCTGTTCCTGGCCGCGATCACCGACCTCGACAAGCCCTACGACGGCCTCATCGCGACCGAGCCGACCGACATCACCCGGGTCGCCGGGGACCTGCGCGAGGACTACCTCGAGGAGTACCCGTCCGTGCCGCTGCCCTGTGACGAGACCGGCCGCGAGGGCTGAGACGTGCAGCGCGGCGAGGCGGCGCTGGAGCGCTACGAGACGCGAAGCTCGAGGCCGCTGATCGGGCTGGCGTTCGCGTTCCTGGCCCTGTACGCGACGCAGGTGCTCTGGCTGTCGGCCCCGGGCCCGGTCGAGGTGCTCCTCGAGGCCGCCCAGGTGCTCATCTGGGTGGTCTTCCTCGCCGACTTCACCTACCGCATCCTGCTCGCGCCCCGGCGGCTTCGCTACGTCGTGAGCCACCCGCTCGACGTGCTCACGCTCCTGCTGCCCATGTTCCGCCCGCTGCGCGCCCTGCGCGTCTTCGCGGCCGCCCGCATCCTCATCGACCGCAGCCACCACGTCTCGTTCGGCCGGGTGGCCGCCGCGATCGGCGTGACCGCCGTGTTCATCATGGCCGTGGGCGCCCTCGTGGTGCTCGACTACGAACGGTTCGCCGACGGAGCGAGCATCACGACCCTGGGGGACGCCGTCTGGTGGTCCATCGTGACCCTCACGAGCGTGGGGTACGGCGACACGTACCCGGTGACCGGACAGGGCCGCGCGGCTGCGATCGCCATGATGGCCGTCGGCGTCTCGCTGCTCGGCGCGGTCACTGCGACCTTCGCGGCCTGGTTCACCGAGCGCGTGCGGCAGCCGGAGGAGGACGCGATCGCCGCGCTGACCACGGAGATCAGGGCGCTGCGCGTCGAGCTCGGGGAGCTCGCGCGCGACCGCGACCGGGATCCCAGGGCCTGAGCCATGCCACCAGCTGCCCAACGTCGCCTGCAACGCCTGCCCGACGGCACCGTGAAGCAGCGCTCGGGCGTCACCGGCACGGTGGTGTGGACGGTGCCGGGCCGGTCGAACCGGCCCCTCCCGCGGCTGCTCCCGCCCGGGGCGCCGCTCGCCGACGACCCCGTCGACCGGCCGCGCTGCGCGTTCTGCCCGGGGCACGAGCTGGAGACGCCGCCGGAGCGGGCGCGGCTGCTCCTTCCACGGGCAGCGGCCCCCGGCGAGGGCGGGGACGGGGGCGAGGCGGGGTGGGTGGTGCGCCGCGACCTGCTCGCCCCGGAGGTGCTCGCCGAGCCGTGGGACATCCGCCGCTTCGGCAACCTGTTCCCGATCCTGCCGTTCGACTACTGGCGCGCCAACCACGGCATGGCGCTGACGCCGCAGGAACGGTCGCGGGCGCAGCGGTACGCCGCGGACCCCGAGGGCCGGGCACACCTGCTGGCGATCATGCGCACGCAGCTGCGCGCGGCCGGGACGCCCGACGATCGCGTCGTTGCCGAGCCCGACGACCGCCTGCTGGGCGCGGCCGCGACCCTGTTCGCCTCCACCCACGACCTGGTCGTCGCGCGACGGCACCACGTGGAGGGCGCCCGGCTCGACGACGAGCTGGCCGGCTCCGGTGACCTGACCCCCGAGGAGCACCACGCCTTCCTGGCGCTGACCGTCGAGGGCCTCGCCGACCTGCTCGGCCGCGTGCCCGGGGCTCGGTCGGTCGCCGTGTTCCAGAACTGGCTGCGGCCCGCGGGCGCCAGCTTCGACCACCTGCACAAGCAGCTCGTCGCGGTCGACGAGCTCGGTCCGCTGCTCGAGCGCGTCCTCGACCGGCTGGTCGAGGAGCCCGAGCTGTTCAACACGGAGGTCGCCGACCCGGCCGCCCGCGACGGGCTGGTCATCGCGGAGAACGCCCATGCCATCGCCCTGGCTGGGGTGGGCCACCGCTACCCGACCATCGAGTGCTACGCCACCGGCCCTGCACGCCGGCCACACGAGGCCACGCCCGCCGAGCTGCGCGGGATGGCCGACCTGCTGCACGCCTGCCACGCCGCCACCGGCCCGGGGATCCCGACCAACGAGGAGTGGCACGTCCAGCCGCCCGGCCTGGCCGTGCCGATGCCCTGGCGGATCCACCTGAAGTGGCGGCTGTCGACCCTGGCCGGCTTCGAGGGCGGCACGAAGATCAACGTGAACACGACGAGCCCGTTCGACCTGCGCGAGCGGATGGTGTCCAGGCTGCAGCAGCTGCGGGACGAGGGCCGTATCGCCCCGCTGGCGATCGGCGACGAGTGCGACCATCGGCTGGGGGCCCTGCGCTACACGCGCTAGCACCCCCGGCTCGTCCCGCCCACGCTCGACACGCACCGACCACCTGGTCGTCGCTGTCGGGGCGGCGATCCCCGGGCTGGCTACGATCAGCCGGGCGCTGATGCCCACCAGGGAGGCGGCCGGCATGCGACGGACGACACACGTGATGGCCGGCGGTGGGCTGCTGCTCGTCCTGGTCCTGGGCGGCTGCGGCGGCGAGGGCGGGGTGTCCCTGCCCACCGCCCTGCCCAGCGGCCTGCCGACCGCACTGCCCAGTGGCCTCCCCTCCGCGCTGCCGAGCCGCCTGCCGACCGCCGAGCCCTCGCCGACCGACGTCCCGACCTCGACCCAGGAGGCGACGCCGACGCCCACGCCCACCCCAACCGAGGCGTCGCCGACCAGCACCCCCACGCTGACCCAGCAGGCCACCGGCACGCCCACGCCCACCGCCCCCGAGGCCTCGCCGACCAGCACCCCCAGCCCGAGGCCGACCGCCACGGTGACCGCCACGGCAACCGAGACCGCGACGGCAACGGCGACCGAGACCGCGACGGCAACCGCCACCGCCACCGCGACGGCAACTGTCACGGCGACGCCCACCCCGAGCCCGACGCCCACCCCGTCCACGTCGCCCGCGGCATCCGCGTCGGCGGTCCCCGACATCGCCGGCGAGGACTCCTCCCCCAGCTGGCTCTGGTTGGCGCTGCTGGCGCTGCTCGGCCTCGGCGGGGTGGCCGCCCTGGTGCTCTCGCGCCGGTCCAAGGAGCCGCAGGCCTGATCCCGCGTGGCACGCCCAGCGCCCCGGCGCGGCCCCTGCCCGTGCCCGTCGAGCAGCCCCCGGCGGTTTGTCCGTCCCGGCGCGCCGCTGCTACCCTGTTAGCTCAGTTGGTAGAGCAGCTGACTCTTAATCAGCGGGTCGTAGGTTCGAGCCCTACACGGCGTACTGGCCCCCCGGCGATCCCGGGGGGCTTTCGCATGTCCGCCGATGCCGCCGATGACGGGCGGCGGCACGCCCCGCCGATGAGTCGTACGCCACATCGTTGGGCGGGATCGGGTGGGTTGCCCCGGGTAGGTGCGTCGTGTCGGCGCTGGATGTGTCGCGCCACCGTGCTGCCAGCAGCGGTTCCTCGAACCGGCGCAGCCCTGCCCACGACTCCCCCCTGCAAGGAGCCACTGTGAACCGTGCCGAACTCGAGCGCGCCCTGCGCCCTGAGGACGACGCCGCGGACGCGCTGACCCTCAGCGACCCCGCCAAGGCGAGCTCGCCCTCGCTGATCCTGCTCGTCGTCCTGGCCAGCCTGGGGGTCCTGCTCTATGCCGGCTTCCTGCTGCGGCCCGAGCATCGGGGCGACCCGCTGCCCTACCTGCTCGTGGTCGTCGCCGAGACCTGGATCATCGGGCAGGCGATGGTGTCGCTGTGGACCATCCTGTCCAGCGGCCATGACCCGCGGGGGTTCGCCTTCCACCAGGCCCGTCGGCTGCTGTTCGACCCCGCGGGCATCGCGCAGGCCGGCATCCAGGACCAGCCCCACCGCTGGCCGCTGCACCTGCACGAGGAGCTCACGACCGTCGACGTCTTCATCACCACGTACGGCGAGGACCTCGAGGTCGTCCGGCGCACGATCGCGGCGGCGCTGTCCATCCGCGGGCTGCACCGCACCATCGTGCTCGACGACGGCCGCTCCGACGAGGTGCGCGACCTCGCCCGGGCGCTGGGCGCCGAGTACCTGCGCCGGGACTCCAACGAGCACGCCAAGGCGGGCAACATCAACCACGCCCTGCGGCACACGGACGGCGAGTTCTTCGTGCTGCTCGACGCCGACTTCGTGCCGCGACCCGAGCTGCTCCACGAGCTGCTGCCGCACTTCGCCGACCCGAAGGTCGCGTTCGTGCAGTCCCCGCAGGTGTACGGCAACCTGCGGAACCTGGTCGCGCGCGGCGCCGGGTTCATGCAGTCGGTCTTCTACACGCTGATCCAGCCGGGCAAGAACCGGTTCAACGCGGCCTTCTGCGTGGGGACCAACGTGGTGTTCCGGCGCAGCGCGGTCGAGGAGGTCGGCGGCATCTACGAGCAGTCCAAGTCCGAGGACATCTGGACCTCGATCCTGCTCCACGAGCGCGGCTGGCGGACCGTCTACACCCCGCAGGTGCTCGCGATCGGCGACACCCCGGAGACGATCGAGGCGTACACCAAGCAGCAGCAGCGGTGGGCCCAGGGCGGGTTCGAGATCCTGCTGCGGCACAACCCGCTGAGCCGCCGGCGCCAGCTCACCGTCGACCAGCGGGTGCAGTACCTGGGCAGCAGCGCGTTCTACCTCACCGGTGTCGCGCCCGCGCTGCTGCTGCTGGTGCCGCCGCTGCACATCTTCCTCAACCTGACGCCGGTCGACCTCGACGTCCCAGTGGCCACGTGGGCGCTCTACTACGCGGGCTTCTACGTCATGCAGGTGGTCGTGGCCCTGTTCACCATGGGCTCGTTCCGCTGGGAGGCGCTCATCATGGCCACCGCATCGTTCCCCATCTACCTGCGCGCCCTGTGGAACGCCTGGCGTCGCCGTGACACCACCTGGCACGTGACCGGCGCGGGCTCCGGCGGCGCGTCCCCGTACGCGTTCATCGTGCCCCAGCTGCTCATCCTGCTGTTCCTGGCGCTGACCACGGTCGTGGGTCTCTGGAAGGTCGTCATGACCCAGGAGGTGGCCCTCTCCCTGGTGTGGAACGCCCTGAACACCGCGGTGTTCGCCATGTTCGTGGCCGCCGCCTGGCGCGAGCAGCAGGCCCGCCGCCGGGCCAACCGGCTCGCCGCGGCCCGCCCCGAACCCCTCGACCCCGACCACGACCGCGACACCCACGTCGCCCGACCCGTTGGAGCTGCCGCATGACCTGGCCGACACGGATGAAGCTGCTGATCGGCGCCGCCGCCGTGCTCGCCCTCGTGGGGGTGCTGAGCCTGCGCCTCGACGCCGAGGTGCGCACGGTGCACGGACTGCAGGGCGCGCTGGCCGCCGAGGACTACCAGGTGGGCACCGACTACTCGGGCGTGCTCGTCGACCAGTACGTGGCGCCCGGGGACGAGGTCCGGCCCGGCGACCCGCTGTTCGCGCTGCAGAGCAACCGGCTGCGCCGCGACCTGGCCAGCGGCCTGGTCCGCCCCGAGGACTCCACCTACCGCGTCCGCGACAACAACACCCTGGTGTTCCGTGCCGCCACCGCGGGCACGGTGCGCGAGGTCGACTACGTGGAGGGCGCGTTCGTGCCCGCCAACACCCCCATCGCCAGCCTGGAGGTGGCCGACACGTTGGCCGTCACGGCCCAGTTCCGGCTGCGGCCGGCCGAGTACGCCCTCCTTCGCGAGGCGCGCACCATGACCGTCACGCTGCCCAACGGCACGGCGGTCCCCGCGGCCATCACCGACGTCAGCGTGGAGGCCGGCGACAACATCGCCCACACCACGGTGCGCGCCGAGGCCGCCGACCTCTCCGACCACGGCCTGTTCGGCGCGGGCACGCCGGTCTCGGCCGCCATCGAGCTGCCCGACCACGGGCTCCTGGCGAGCCTGGAGGACCTCGTGACCCGGCTCCTCACGCCCCGGGGGCGTTCGTGACGGCGCGTCGCGCAGCCCCGGCCGCGGTGCTCGCGCTGCTGGTGGCCCTCGTCGTGACGGTGGTCGTGCTGGCCAACCGCGGCGGGCCCTCGCAGCCAGGTCCCGGTGAGGGTGGCGACGACGGCATCGACCAGGCCGGGTGGACGAGCATCGCCGGGCCTGCGGCCGAGGGCACCCGGGCGGCTGCCGCGGACCTGGCCGAGATCCCCGGGGACCCGGGGGTCATGCGGGTCGACTCAGCGCTGCCCCCGCCGACCAACCGCTGGTACTCCGGCATGCTGTTCGGCGAGCAGCCGCAACCGGTGTTCGCCGTCCCGCTCGCCCTGCTGGCCGAGGACGGTGCGGTCAGCGTCGGCCTGCCGCAGGTGACCACCACGGCGGCGACCATCGCAGCACCCTTCGTCGCGCACCTGCGGCTCGGGCTGCCGACCGAGGGCTTCGTGGCCACGGCTGCCGACCCGGTCTCGGTCGCGGTCACCTACGAGCAGGACGGCCGACCCACCGGGGTGCTGCGCACCGCGGCCGGCTGGCCCTACGTCGCGTACGAGGCCCTCACGGACCAGACGCTCACGCTGCCCGAGGGCCTCACGCCCCGCGACGAGGGCCAGTGGCTGGCCCTGGCCGATCCCAGCGGCACGTACGGCCTGGCGGTCGCCGACGCCGACGGCGCACGGATCACCCCGGACGCGCAGGGCCCCGCCCTCACCCTGGACGAGGGCCAGACGGTGCTGCTGTTCGCCGCACCCGAGGCCGCCGTGGGAGCCCTGGCCACCCACGCCGTGCCGCTCACCGGCGTCGAGACGCGCTACGCCCTGACCGGCGACACGGCCGGCACCCAGGTCCACTACCGGACCGCAGGAGAGCGCCCCACGGTCCTCGCCACGATGCCGCACCACGGGCCCGGCGCAGTTGCGGACGGACAGCCGGTGGGCGAGATCGAGTCCATCTGGGGCCCGCTGCAGCTGCAGGTCGGCAGCACCCTGCGCGCCGCGGTCCCGACGCTGCAGCCGACCAGCGAGCTGGACCTGAGTGGTCTGGACGACGCGGCACGTGAGGAGCTGGCCGAGCAGGTCACCGCCGACGCCCGCGCGCTGGCCGGGGCGCCCGCCGCGCCGACCGACACCTACTTCGGCGGCAAGGCCGCGCAGCGCGACGCCCACCTCTACCGCCTGGCCAGGGCCCTGTCGCATCCTGACACCGACGCGATCCGCACCCGGGTCGTCGCGGACCTCGATGCCTGGCTCGGGGAGCAGGCGTGCACGACGAGCCGCATGCGGTGCTTCGCCTACGACCCCGCCTTCCGCGGCGTGGTCGGCCGGGAGCCCTCCTTCGGCTCCGAGCAGTTCAACGACCACCACTTCCACTACGGGTACTTCCTGACGGCGGCGGCCCTCATGGCCGAGGCCGACCCCGAGCTGGCGCAGCGGTGGGCGCCCCGCCTGGCCGCGCTCGTCGAGGACATCGCCGCACCCGAGCAGCGGCCCGAGCTGCCCGCCCTGCGGGTCTTCGACCCCTACGCCGGGCACTCCTGGGCGTCGGGCACCGCGCCCTTCGCCGACGGCAACAACCAGGAGTCGAGCTCCGAGGCGGTGAACGCCTGGAACGGCCTGGCCCTGTGGGCCCGGGTCACCGAGGACGAGCCGCTGGCTGCGCAAGCCACCTGGATGCTCAGCCTCGAGGCGGCGACCGCCCGGGCCTACTGGGTGCAGCCGACCCTGCCCACGGGCTTCGAGCACGAGGTCGTGGCCCTGAACTGGGGCGGCAAGCGCGACTGGGCCACCTGGTTCAGTGCCGAGCCCTCGGCGATGCTGGGCATCCAGCTGCTGCCGATGGGTCCGGTCTCCGCGCACCTGGCCGGCGACCCGGATCGGATCAGGGCGAACGTCGAGGAGGCCGCCCCCAACGGGTTCGACACGATGTTCGGCGACTACCTGGTCATGTACCTGGCCCTCGCCGACCCGCAGGCGGCGCTGGCGGCCGCGGAGTCGCTGCCCGCGAAGCTCGACGACGGGCTGACCCGCTCCTGGCTGCTGGCCTGGCTGCAGGTGCAGGCGGCTGCCTAGCGACAGGGCAGCGACCGCCACGGCCGCATCGACGCACGCTGGCGCCCCACGCCGGGCGCCCGCAGACTGGTGTGATGCTCCTCGACGCGCTGCTCGGAACCTGGTCGGGCCGCAACGGCTTCCGGATGATGCCGCTCGACGCGTTTGTCGAAGCCCCGGCCAGCGCCCGTTCGCAGGGCGCTGCCGGCGGCGCCATGCTGACGATCGCCTACACCTGGTCGCACCCCGAGGACGGGCCGCAGGACGGCCAGCTGGTCGCGTGGGCCGGCACGGACGCCGCGACGGTCGCCGGGGTCTGGGCGGACTCGTGGCACCAGCAGCCCCAGCCGATGGCGCTGCACGGGACGCGGGAGCCGGACGGGGCCCTGACCCTCACCGGCACGTACGCCGAGGAGTGGGGCTGGCGGATCCTCGTGCGCGCCGATGGAGACCGCCTCGAGCTGCGGATGGACAACGTCGTCCCCGCGTCCTACGCCACCGACACGGCACCGGCGGGCCCCTATCCCGTGATGCGCATGCTGCTGCAACGCGCATGACGTCCTCCTCGTCCGGCCGCTGATCGGCGGCGTGACCGGACGGGCGCGAGCCAGGACCCGGCGGCCGCGTCGCACCACCTGCCCTAGGCTCCACCGGTGCCCGCGCCCGCCCGGCCCCCCGTCGCCGCCAACACCCACGCGCACATGACCCGCCAGGCGTGGCTGCTCTTCGGGGCCATGTCGGTGATCTGGGGCATCCCGTACCTGCTCATCAAGGTCGCCGTCGCCGAGCTCAGCCCCGCCGAGCTGGCCGGCCTGCGCACGCTGCTGGCGGCGGTCGTGCTGGTGCCGGTCGCGGCCTGGCAGGGCGCGCTGCGCCCCGCGCTGGCCCGCTGGCCCTGGGTGCTCGCGTTCGCGCTCATCGAGATGGCCGGCCCCTGGCTGCTGCTGGGCCAGGCCGAGACCCGGGTGTCCAGCGGCTTCGCCGGCCTCATGATCGCCACCGTGCCGCTCATGGGCGTGCTCATCGCGCGCCTGCAGGGCGACCGCGCCGCCTTCGCCCCGACCCGCCTGCGCGGCCTGGGGATCGGCCTGCTGGGCGTGGCGTTCCTCGTCGGCCTGGACTCCCTGGCCGGCCACATCGAGGCCGTGCCCGTGCTCGAGCTGCTGCTCGTCGCGTTCGGCTACGCCCTCGCCCCGGCGATCGCCAACCGACGGCTCGCCGACGTGCCCTCGATCGGCGTGATCGCCCTGTCGGTGGCGGTCGTGGCCGTGCTCTACCTGCCGGCCAGCGCGGGGGCGGCGCGGGGCGGCCTGCCCTCGGCCGAGGTCCTCGCCGCCGTGCTCGTGCTCGGCCTGGTCTGCACGGCGCTGGCCTTCGTGCTGTTCTTCGCGCTCATCGCCCGCGTGGGGCCGGTGCGGGCCACGGTCATCACGTTCATCAACCCGGCTGTCGCCATCGGCCTGGGCATCGTCGTGCTGGGCGAGCCGCTCACCTGGGGGATGGTCGTCGGGTTCCCGCTGGTGGTCCTCGGCGCCTTCTGGGCGACCCGACCGGTCCACGCCCCCGAGCCCGCAGTGCCGGCGCCCGCCCCGTAGCGCGCCGACCCGAGCCGCGTTCCGGCCCCACACGGCGCCCTGCGCACTACAGGTAGAGCCCGGTCCCCGCCTCGGCGACCCGAGCCGCCGCGACCGCGTGGATGTCGCGCTCGCGCAGCAGCAGGTACGGCACGCCGCGCAGCTCCACCTCCGCCCGCTCCTCGGGCTCGAACAGGACGAGGTCGCCCACCTCCACCGATCGCACGAGCGGGCCCGCCGCGACCGCCCGGGCCCACGTCAGGCGCTTGCCCACGGCCGCGGTCGCCGGGATCAGGATCCCGCCACCCGAGCGCCGCTCCCCGTCCGGGGCGTCGACGTGGACCAGCAGGCGGTCGTGCAGCAGCTTGATCGGCACCGAGCCGTCCGCGGTGGGGGTCAGATCCGGCCCGGCCAGCGCGGGAGAGCCGGCGGTCGGCGGGGTCTGGGGCACCCGAGGAGGGTAGCCGAGTACGTTGGGCGGCCATGAGCGATCTGGCCGACGCGCTCGACCTCGCGCTCGAAGTGGGCGAGCTCGTGCAGCTCTCGGGCGGCCACACCTCGCGCACGGTCGACCAGATGGAGCGGATCGCCCGCGCCCTCGGCGCGCAGGAGGGACACGCCGCGATCTCCTCGGTGAACGTGGCGATGACCGTCAGCGACGGCGCCACCCGGCTCAGCGCCGGGCGCCACGCGGGCCACCTCGGGATCAACTTCTCGACCCTGACCGCGCTGGAGCGCCTCGTCGACGACACCGAGGCCCACGGCCTGACCGCGGCCCAGGTGCGCGCCCGGCTGACGCTGATCCGGCACGCGGGCCGGGTGTACCCGCCCTGGCTGGTGATGCTCGCGCTGGGCGGCTCCAGCGCGGCCTTCGCCGTGCTCTTCGGCGCCGGGCTGGCGGGGGCGCTGCTGGTGCTCGTGGGCGGCACGCTCGGTGCCACGGTGCGCCACCTGCTGGTCGCCCGGCACAAGCCGCCGTTCGTGGCCGTGACCTCCGCGGCCTTCGTGGCGGCGCTGGTGGTCGCCGGCGGCATCGCGTGGGGCGGCGGGTCGCCAGCCTCCGAACCGGCCATGGCGGCGGCCACCCTGTTCCTGGTCCCCGGGGTGCCGATGCTCAACGGCACGGCCGACCTGCTCACGGCCCACTACCTCAACGGCCTGGTCCGCCTGGCCATGAGCGCGGTCATCATCGGCAGCGCAGCGGCCGGCCTGGCCGCGGCCGTCGGCGTGGTGGGGTGGCTGCGGTGAACCCCTGGATGTCGCTCTGGGCGGCGGTGGCCGTGCTCGGGTTCGCCATGGTGTTCTCGGTGCCCCGGCGCGCCCTGCCCGGCATCGCCCTGCTCGCGGTCGCCGCCCACCTGCTGCGCGCGGCCTGCCTCGAGCAGGGCATGACGCTGCCCGCCGCCAGCCTGCTGGCCGCCCTGTTCGTCGGCGCGACCGCAGCCGTCGTGGCGCCCCGCACCGGCGAGGCCACCCCGATCTACGCCTTCGCCCCGGTCATCCCGCTGGTGCCCGGCACCGCCATGTTCGACACGCTCATCGGCCTGCTGGCCCTGACCTCGGGCGCCGACCCCGCCGCCAGGGTCGACCAGGTGGCCGTGGACGCGACCACGGCCACGCTGACGATCATCGCCCTGGCCGTGGGCGCCATCGGGCCCACGCTCGTGCTCGGCACGCGCATCGCCCGCCTCATGGAACGGACCTCGATCGACCCCGACGGCTGAGCCGCCGCCACGCAATCGATTCGGGGGTTTCCGGCTTGACTCGGCGCGCGTGACCCCGTCCACGCAATCGATCTGGGGGTGCCGCCGGCCCTGTGGGACCGCGGTGCCCCCACGTGGATTGCGTGGGCCCGGGACACGTCAGGCGGAAAGGCCCGTTACCCCCACATGGCTTGCGTAGCCCTCACGTCCGTCGACGGCTCCAGGCGGACGAGGCTTGATGCCCGCTGGCCGGGACGGGAGGTCAGGCCCCCAGGCCCGCCGTGAGCTGGCCGACCTGCGCCCGGGGCACCGGCAGGTAGACGACCTGGGCCTGGTGCCGCTCGTCGGCGGCGAAGGCCCAGCGCAACGTCTTCGAGGTCACGCGCAGCGCGATCAGGCTGGCGACCACAGCACCGGCCGTCATGGCGACCCGGTCCCAGCGCACGTTGTTGGCGTCGTCGGTGTAGAGCGCCTGCAGCTTGCGCTTGCCGCGCCCGGCGACGTTCTTCGGGCTGACGTACTCCTCGATCTCGGCGATCGTGCCCACGAGCCGCTCCCGGGTGGCCACCAGCTCGGCCTCGATCTCGGCCGGGGGCCGGGTCGCCCGCTTCGCCGGCGCGTTCGCCGTGGACGTCCCCTGCTCGGCCATGGTCCAACCCCTTCACACTCGTGCTGGGCGTGCCCTCGCTGACTGGCGCCACCATACGCGGGCGCGGGCGGGCCAAGCAGCCCCGGGCTACGCTCCCCGCACGATCCGGCGCCGACCCACGAGGAGCATCCGCGCATGAGCGTCCGCCTGCAGCCCGGCGATCCCGCCCCGGCCTTCGACCTGCCCGACGACGCCGGCGGGCGCGTCCGGCTGGCCGACCTGCGCGGCCAGCGCGTGGTGCTCTACGCCTACCCCGCGGCGATGACGCCGGGCTGCACGACCCAGGCCTGCGACTTCCGCGACTCCCTCGACGCCCTCGCCGCCGCCGGCCTGGCGGTCGTCGGCCTCTCACCAGACTCCCCGGCGCAGCTGGCCGCGTTCCGCGCCAAGGAGGGCCTGACGTTCCCGCTGGCCAGCGACGAGGACCGCTCGGTGCTCACCGCGTACGGCGCGTTCGGCGAGAAGTCCCTGTACGGCAAGGTGGTGACCGGCGTGATCCGCAGCACGTTCGTCATCGACGGCGACGGTCTGATCGAACGGGCGATGTACAACGTCCGGGCCAAGGGCCACGTGGCGAAGCTGCGCCACGAGCTGGGGGTCTGACCCCTCGGCCCACCCCTTCGTCGGGGCGAACGATCGACGGCCCCGGGCGGGCCGGCGGCACGGGTGTCAGCGGCGCTCCCAGGCCCCCGGCTGGGCGAGCAGGCTGCGCGTGGCGTCGGGCAGCTCGCCGCTGACGACGTCGGCCAGGGTCACGTGCTCGAGGACCTCCCGCAGCGCCGCCCGGGTGGCCACCCACACCTCGCGCAGGTGCTCGGCGGCACCCGGGTACTCGAGGTCCTCGGGGGCCTGGCCACGCACCGCGGCGATCGGCCCGTCGATGGCGCGGAACACGTCGGCGACCGTGATGGCCGCGGCGGGCCGCCCCAGCCGGTACCCACCCTCCGCGCCGCGCCTGCTCACGATGAGGCCGGCCCGACGCAGGTGCGTGAGGATCCCCTCGAGGAACTTCACCGGCAGGCCCTGCAGCGCGGCGAGCTCCTCGGCGGTGACGAGGTGGCCGTCCTCACGGCTGGCGAGCTCGACGAGGGCACGGATGCCGTAGTCGACCCGCGCGGACACCTGCATGGGGCCATCCAACCACCGTCATCGCCGGGGGCCGGCCCGCACTGCGGGGTTCGACCGCGCGGTGCGGCGCGGCTGCCAGAATGACGGACGACGCGGGTGTGGCGGAACTGGCAGACGCGCAGGACTTAGGTTCCTGTGTCCACGCGACGTGCGGGTTCGAGTCCCGCCACCCGCACGCTGCACCTCGGCCCCGTCGCCGGGCCCGCTGGCGCGCGTCCGGGGAACGCTGCGGCGGTCCTGCGTGCTGCGGCGCCGCCCCTTGACGACGCTGGGGTCGAACCGAACCCTGTCGAGCGGAGGCACCCTCTCGACCAGGAGCAGTCATGCAGCACACAGCGCTCTCCGAACCCCTGCTGACCGACCTGCGGCGCGCGGTCCGTGGTCCGGTGCTGCAGCCGGACGAGCCCGCCTACGCGGACGCGCGGCCCGTCTGGAACGCGATGATCGACGCGGCACCGGCGCTGATCGTGCAGGCCGCCGAGGCGGCCGACGTCGCCCCCACCGTCGCGCTGGCGCGCGCCACCGGCCTGCCACTGGCCCTGCGGGGCGGCGGGCACAACGTGGCCGGCAAGGGGACCGTCGACGGCGGGATCGTCCTGGACCTGGGGAACCTCCGCTCCGTCGAGGTCGATGCCGAGGCCCGCACGGTCCGGGTCCAGGCCGGCGCGACCCTCGCCGACGTCGACGCGGCGACGACCGCCCACGGCCTGGCCGTGCCGCTCGGCGTCGTCTCGGGCACCGGCGTCGCGGGGCTGACCCTCGGCGGCGGCGTGGGATGGCTGACCCGCAAGCACGGCCTCACGGCCGACAACCTCCTGGGCGCCTGCCTGGTCACCGCGGACGGGCGCGAGGTCACCGTCGACGCCGGGACGGACCCCGAGCTGCTGTGGGCGCTGCGGGGCGGGGGCGGCAACTTCGGGGTGCTGACCGAGTTCACCTTCCGTGCCCACCCCCTCGGACCGGAGGTCCTCGGGGCCAACCTGATCTACAGGACCGAGCGCTGGCGTGACGCCTGGCGCGCCGTGGCGTCGTGGACGCGTGACCTGCCCGACGAGCTGACCGTGATCACCACGACCCTGACCCCCCCACCGCTGCTCGACGCGGGCGACGAGCCGATCCTGATCGTCGGCGCCGCCTGGGCGTCCCCGGACGTGGCGGCCGGCGAGGCCCTGATCGACCAGATGCGCCGCGCGTGCCCCCCCGACGACGAGGAGGTCGGCCTGGTGCCCTGGGTGCAGTGGCAGTCGGCCATGGATGCGGCGTTCCCGAAGGGGGTGCGGGCCTACTGGCGCAACGCCTCGTTCGACCGGATGGACGACGAGGTGATCGACGTCCTCGTCCGACGCGGCGAGGAGCAGTCCT
This sequence comes from Candidatus Nanopelagicales bacterium, assembly GCA_025456015.1. Taxonomy (GTDB): domain Bacteria; phylum Actinomycetota; class Actinomycetes; order S36-B12; family CAIYMF01; genus Prado023. The sequence goes on along the minus strand of JALOLK010000049.1, from coordinate 23,515 downwards.
GGCTCGGCACGGCCTTCGACGTCCACCTGATGGGCGGAGCCTTCAGCCGCTTCGGGCCCGACACCAGCCCGTTCCCGAACCGCGAGGCACGGTTCTGGATCAACACCTACGGCTTCTGGGCGGACCCGCAGCAGGACCAGGCCCGGGTCGCCTTCGTCCGCGGCATGGCCCGCGACATGGAGCGGTTCGCGACCGGCGGCCACTACGTCAACTTCATGGGCCAGGAGGAGGACGGGCACCGCACCCTCGACCCCGCCGTCACGTTCGGCGCCGACGCCTACCAGCGCCTCGTCGCGGTGAAGCGGCGGCTCGACCCCGACAACCTGTTCCGGGTCAACCACAACATCCGTCCGGTGTGAGGCGCCGGGGGACGGCAGCGCTCGCCTCAGGCCCCCAGCAGCTGGCGCAGCACCGGCACCAGGCCCCGGAACGCCTGGCCCCGATGGCTGATCGCGTCCTTCTCGGCGGCGTCGAGCTCAGCGGTGGTCCGTGCCGAGCCGTAGGGCAGGAAGATCGGGTCGTACCCGAATCCCCCGGTCCCGCGCCGCGCGCGCACCAGCGAGCCGTCGAGCTGGCCCTCCACCACCCGCTCCTCGCCCGGATGCCCGTGCGGCCCGGGTGGCAGCGCCACGGCCGCCGAGCAGAAGAAGTGCGCCCCGCGCCGCTCGTCGGGCACCTCGGCCAGCTGGGCGAGCAGCAGGTCGAGGTTCGCCTCGTCGTCGCCGTGGACCCCGGCCCAGCGCGCCGACAGGATGCCCGGCATGCCGTTGAGCGCGTCCACGCACAGCCCCGAGTCATCGGCGATCGCGGGCAGGCCGGTGTAGGCCGCCACCGCGCGCGCCTTGAGCAGGGCGTTCGCGGCGAACGTGGTGCCGGTCTCGGCGACATCGGGCAGGGCGGCGAAGGCATCGGCCCCGACGAGCTCCACGTCGAGGCCCGCGTCGGCCAGGATGCGACGCAGCTCGGCGATCTTCCCGGCGTTGCGGGTGGCCAGCACGACCCGCCGGCTCACGACGACCCACCCAACGGCGCGGCCAGCGCCGCGGCCTGCAGCGCGGTCAGCTGGCCGCAGCCGGCCGCCGCGAGGTCGAGCAGCGTGTCCAGCATCGCCCGGTCGAACGGCTCGCCCTCCGCAGTGCCCTGCACCTCGACGAACGCCCCGGAGCCGGTCATGACCACGTTCATGTCGGTGCCGGCTCGCACGTCGTCGTCGTAGTGCAGGTCCAGGCAGGCCCGCCCGTCGACGATCCCGACGCTGACCGCGGCGACCGAGTCGCGCAGCACGTGGGCCGCCGCCGGGACCAGGCCCTCCCGCTGCGCCCATGCCACGGCGTCGGCCAGGGCCACGTAGGCCCCCGTGATCGCCGCCGTGCGGGTGCCGCCATCGGCCTGCAGCACGTCGCAGTCGAGCACCACGGTGTTCTCCCCCAGCGCTCCCACGTCGATCACCGCGCGCATCGAGCGCCCGACCAGCCGCGAGATCTCGTGGGTGCGCCCGCCGACCCGGCCCTTGACCGACTCGCGGTCCGATCGGGTGTTCGTCGAGCGGGGCAGCATCGCGTACTCCGCGGTGACCCAGCCCGAGCCCGACCCCTTCTTCCAGCGGGGCACGCCGGCGGTGAACGAGGCCGCGCACAGCACCCGGGTGGCCCCGAACGCGACCAGGCAGGACCCCTCGGCGTGGTCCAGCCAGCCGCGCTGGAACGTCACGGGTCGCAGGTCGGCCAGACCCCGCCCGTCCGAGCGGACCGCACCACCGGGAGCACTCACAGCTGCACCACCATCCCGGGAGCGGCCAGCGCCAGCTCCCCGTCGTAGGTCGCCCGCGCCTGGGCCAGCGACACGTTCGGATCGTTCCATGCCACGAGGTGGGTGAGCAGCAGCCGCGGCACGCCGGCAGCCGCGGCCGCCGCCCCGGCCTCGGCCGCGGTCAGGTGCAGGTCGCGCGGGTTCGGGCCGTCGAGGAACGAGGCCTCGAACAGGGCGAGGTCGGCCCCGCGCGCGAGGTCCACGAGGGCATCGCACGGGCCGGTGTCGCCGCTGTACACGAGGCTGGCGCCGCCGGCCTCCACCCGGATCGCGTAGGCCTCCACGGGGTGGGTCACCCGCGCGACGGTGACCGTGAACGGCCCGATGCGGATCGGCACGGGCGTGTGGTCGACGAACCGGAACACCTGCTCGAGGTGGGTGGGCTCCGCACGCGTGGTGCGGTAGGCGTCCGCGATGCGCCGGGCGGTGCCGGACGGGCCATGCACCGCCAGCGGCACCAGCGGGGGACCCTCGGGGTGGTACTTGCGCGCGACGTACAGCGAGGTGAGGTCCAGGCAGTGGTCGGCGTGCAGGTGCGACAGCACGATGGCGTCGAGGGCACGGATGTCGGTGCTGGCGTAGAGCGGGCCCAGGGAACCGTTGCCCAGGTCCAGCACGAGGCTGGCGCCCTCGTGCTCCAGGAGGTAGCACGAGGCGGGCGACTGGGGCGAGGGGAACGAGCCCGCGCACCCGATGACCGTCAGCTGCACGAACGCCTCCAGGACACCTCGCGGCCGGTCGGCGGGCTCCCGCCGACACGCGGCCACCCTAGCGAGGGCTGGCGGCGCCTGCGGCCGCCCGTGGCGGGATGATCGGGCCATGTCGGTCCTCTCCAGCGCCGCGGCCTCGGTCGTGGGCCCGGGCGTCGGCGAGCCCGACGCCCCCGTCGGCATCTTCGACAGTGGGGTGGGCGGGCTCACCGTGGCCCGCTCGGTGATCGACCAGCTGCCCGACGAGGCGATCCTCTACGTGGGCGACACCGCGCGGGGGCCGTACGGGCCCCGACCCATCGCCGAGGTGCGCGCCTTCGCCCTCGACGTCATGGACCACCTCGTCGACTCCGGGGTCAAGGCCCTGGTCATCGCGTGCAACTCGGCGTCGGCCGCGGTGCTGCGCGACGCCCGCGAGCGGTACCCGGTCCCCGTGGTGGAGGTCATCAAGCCGGCGGTCCGCCGGGCGGCCCGGGCCACCCGCAACGGTCGCATCGGCGTCATCGGCACGGTCGCCACGGTCACCTCGGGGGCCTACGAGGACGCCTTCGCCGCCGCGCCGCACCTGCGCGTGCTGCCCCAGGCGTGCCCGCGGTTCGTGGAGTTCGTCGAGGCCGGCATCGTGACCGGCCCGGAGGTGCTGGCGGTGGCGCACGAGTACCTCGACCCGCTGCTGGCGCAGGGCATCGACACGCTCGTGCTCGGCTGCACCCACTACCCGCTGCTCACCGGCGTCATCTCCTACGTCTGCGGCGAGGACGTCACGCTGGTCTCCAGCGCCGAGGAGACGGCCAAGGACGTCTACCGCACGCTGACCGCGCACGGCCTGGCCCGCGCCGACCTCACCGTCGCCGGGCGCCGGGCGCCCGAGCACCGGTTCCTGGCCACCGGCGACCCGGAGCCGTTCGCCCGGCTCGGCCGGCGCTTCCTGGGCCCCGAGGTGCGCACCGTCGAGCAGACGCCGCAGTGGGTGGCCGGCGGGGCCTAGGCCCGCCCGTGGCGCGTTGCGCCGGGATTCGTCGCGTGCGGCACACCTGCGCCGGGATCGAGGCACGGTGACGTGCGCGATCCCGGCGCAACCGCGCGGGCGGCGGCGAGGCCGCGGTTCCAACCCCAGCCCGGTGGGTGCGACCATAGGCCCCCATGAGCGTGGCACCCGTCGAGGACGTCGAGGTCGCCGACCGGTCCGAGGTCGAGACCCCGTGGGTGTGCATCGTCTGGAACGATCCGGTCAACCTCATGTCCTACGTCACGTACGTCTTCATGACGTACTTCGGCTACCCGCGGGACAAGGCCGAGCAGCTCATGCTCGAGGTGCACCAGGAGGGCCGCGCGATCGTCGCCTCGGGCAACCGCGACGCGATGGAGCGCGACGTCACCGCCATGCACTCCTACGGCCTGTGGGCGACCGTGTCGAGGAGCCAGTGATGGGCCTGCTGGATCCCCCCGGCTTCCGGCGCAACCGGCACGGCCAGGTCTGGATGCACCTGCAGCAGGGCGAGCGGCAGCTGGTCGCGCAGCTGCTCGACCAGCTGGCCGAGCTGCTCGCGCCGCCGGAGCCGCGCCAGCCCGTGGACCCCCTCGAGGAGCTCGTCGGCATCGACCCCGGCGCCGTGCGCCCAGCCGACCCCGCGCTGGCCCGGCTCTTCCCGGATGCCTACACCGACCCCGAAGCCGCCGACGAGTTCCGCCGGTTCACCCAGCGCGACCTGCGCACGGGCAAGCTCGCCCACCTCGAGCTGGTCCGCGCGACGCTCGAGCGCAAGGACCCGACCCGCCTGAGCCCTGACGAAGCCGACGCGTGGCTGCGCACCCTCAACGACCTGCGCCTGACGCTGGGAACCCGCCTGGCGGTCAGCGAGGACGGCCCGCAACCGTTCCTGGACCTCGACGAGGACGACCCCCGCCGCGGCATGTACCTGGTGTACGACTGGCTGACCTACCACCAGGACCGGCTGGTCCACGCGCTGGAGAAGGGCGCGCCCCGGTGAGCGCCCGGACGGCGGCGACGCGGGCCGACGCGGGCCTGGTGATCCCGCCGCGCGACCCGGCGCTGGTCGACCCGCCGCTCATGGCCCGCATCCGCGCCGGGGTCATCGGCGACGACCAGGTGATGCAGGGCCCGTACGGCCGCCGCCGGGTCACGTACGCCGACTACACCGCGAGCGGCCGGGCGCTGGACTTCCTCGAGGACTTCATCCGCGCCGAGGTCCTGCCGCGGTACGCCAACACCCACACCGAGTCCAGCGGCACCGGCCTGCAGACCACCCGCCTGCGCGAGGACGCGCGCCGGATCATCCGCGCGTGCGTGGGGGGCGACGACTCCACGGCCGTGATCTTCGCCGGCTCGGGCACGACCGGTGCGATCGACAAGCTCATCGGGATCCTCAACCTGCGCCTGCCCGCCGACCTCGACGACCGGTACGGCCTGTCGGCGCTGATCCCCGCCGACGAGCGCCCCGTGGTGCTCATCGGGCCGTTCGAGCACCACAGCAACGAGCTGCCCTGGCGGGAGTCGATCGCCGACGTGGTGGTGATCCCCGAGGACGCCGACGGCCACATCGACACCACCCGCCTCGTCGAGGAGCTGACCCGGTACGCCGACCGGCCCCTGCGCATCGGCAGCTTCTCAGCGGCCTCGAACGTGACGGGCATCCTGTCGGACACGGACGCGATCACCCGCCTGCTGCACGCCCACGGCGCGCTGGCGTTCTGGGACTACGCGGCGGGCGCGCCCTACATCGACATCGCGATGCGACCCGACGACCCGGCACTGGCCAAGGACGCGGTGTTCCTGTCCCCGCACAAGTTCGTGGGCGGCCCCGGCACGCCGGGCGTGCTGGTCGTCCGAAAGGCACTGCTCACCAACCGGGTGCCAGACGTGGTGGGCGGCGGCACGGTGGCCTACGTCAGCCCGGCCGGCCTGGTGTTCCACCTCAAGCGCGCGCTGGGCACGGAGGCGATCAAGCGCCACGAGGAGGACTTCGTGCGCCGCGCGGTCGCGGCCTGGGCGCCCAACCCCGCCCTGGAGGTGCTCGGCAACGCCGACGCGCAGCGGCTGTCCATCGTGTCCTTCACCGTGCGCGCCCCGAGTGGGCGCTACGTGCACCACAACGCGGTGGTCGCGATGCTCAACGACCTGTTCGGCATCCAGGCGCGCGGCGGCTGCTCGTGCGCTGGCCCGTACGGGCACCGCCTGCTCGGGATCTCCCTGGACCGCTCGCACGCCTACGAGGCCCAGATCAGCGCCGGGTGCGAGGGGCTCAAGCCCGGCTGGGTGCGCGTGAACTTCAACTCGTTCATCTCCGAGCCCGTCTTCGCCTACCTCGTCGAGGCCGTGGACCTGCTGGCCAGGCATGGGTGGGCGCTGCTCGAGGACTACCGGTTCGACCTCGCGACGGGCCTGTGGCGGCACCGGGCGGGCCCGGTCGAGCCCCCGCTGCGGCTGGCCGACGTGCACTACGACGCGACCGGGGCCCTGGTGTTCCCGCACCACGACGACCGGGCCGGCGAGGAGGCCCTCGCCGGGCACCTGGCCGAGGGCCGCGCGCTGCTGGCCGACGCAGTGGCTCGCGGGCTCGGCCCGGCCGCCGCCCTCCCGCAGGACCAGGCGCACCTGCAGTGGTTCGAGCTGCCGGCCGCCTGCCTGGCCCGCGCCTGATCGCGCGGCGAGGGCGTGGTCAGCGGCGTCGGGTGGTGATGGTGAACGGCTCCGAGGCGCCGGCGCCCACGGTCTTCGTCGCCTTGGTCACGATCCGATAGGTGTTCGACACCGGCTTCTTCGGCCATCGGACCGTGAACGTCACGCGGCCGCGCCGATCGGTCCGCTTCGAGGCCATCGTGCGCCAGGTCTCGCCGACGAGCATCTGCCGCCTGACGAGGATGCCCCGCTGCTTGGGCGCCACCTTCACCTTGAGGGTGACCTTGGCCCTGGGCTTCGGGGCGACCGTCGAGGGCCGCACGGTGACTGCCGCCGTCGCGGCCGGGGGCGGCGGGGCCGGGGCCGGGACGCCGGCGATCGGCGGGGGCACCGGCGCGGTCCACCCCTGCGCCCAGGCCCGCATGGACGCCCACGAGGCCGCGTCCATGCCGCCCAGGTGCCAGAACGCCACCCCGGCCAGGCCGAACTCGGCGACCAGCGGCATGCGTGCGCCGACGCCCTGCGCGTCGACCCACCAGGCGACGTGGTCCACGACGCACGCCGTCTGGCCACCCTTGCCGTCCGGGCCCCGGTACTCCTTGGCGAAGGTGGCCCGCATCTCGCCGGTGGTCGGGTCGAAGGCCATCGCGGGCGGCGCGCCGGCGACCCCTGTCAGGTAGCTGCTGGCGACCGCGGTGGTGAAGCTCGTGGTGCCGGGCACCTTCGGGGTGGTCGGGCAGGAGCCGGTGACCGACGGGGTGCCGTCGGCGCGCCGGGCGGTCCACAGCCTGCCGTACGCGGGGATGCCCAGCCGGATCCGCGCGGCGGGGAACACGCTCGTCGCGTAGGACAGCGCGCGGCGCTGGAACGCCAGGGGGGCGATCGGTCCGGGCCGGGAGACCGAGTAGTCGTAGGTCATGATCCGCAGCGAGTCCACGACCGGGGCGATGCCGGCGTAGTCGTAGACCCAGTAGCCGCTGCTCGAGCTGCGGTTGCCGTCGTAGATGACCGGGACCGCCAGCGCGAGCGTCCGGCCGGCCGCGTGCAGCGCGTTGCCCAGCTCGGTCACGAAGGCCACCCAGTTCGGCCGCGTCGTCGGCCAGGTGTCGCGGCCGTCGTTGAAGGCGAACCGCTCGTAGTCCAGCTCGATGCCGTCGTACCCGTTGGCCACGGCCAGCTCGACCAGCTGGGCCACGTGCCGGGCACGGGCGCCGGGGTCGGCCAGCAGGGCGGCCATCGCGCGGGCGGCCGAGCCGTCGGCCACCGACGGCACGACGGGGATCCCGCGGCCGCGCAGGCTGGCCAGCACCGAGGCCATCGTGGCGGCATCCACGGTGGCGGTCAGGGACACCGCCCCGTTCGCGGCGCGCGCGGTGTACCAGAACGGGGAGGCCTCGCCCATGAGGTCCGGATTGGCCTCCACCGAGGCGATCGAGGCCGGGGTCGCCCAGCTGGGCAACCACCCGGCCACCAGCGGGCTGCGCCCCGGCTCAGCGGCAGCCGGGGCCGGACGCGCCAGGCCGGGCACCAGCGCGACGAGCAGCGCCAGCACCGCCACCGACACCCCAACGGTCCAGGCCGGGACGCGCCCGGTGGTGCTCATGCTCGGCGTGCCCACGACGCCCTCCTGCCCCCACGTCCACCCGTGCCGCCCACGGCCGACCGGCCGGTGCGAGGTTCGCGCCGATGATGGCACGCGGGCGCGACCTCACCGCCCATGGGTGCCCGCAACACGGCAAGGTTAGGCACGGCCTCGCCGCGGCTTAGGCCGCGCGTCCGGATGGATCGCGGAGTGCGGGGAAGCACCACGGGCGGTCGGCACCCCGTCCGTGGCGCTCAGGACCCACGCCGTGGCCGGGGTGACCACGCGCCCCTCAGTCCCCCGATGGCCCCTCGGGCAGGCCCTCGTAGATGCGCTGGCAGTCCGGGCAGACCGGGAACTTCTGCGGGTCCCGGCCGGGCACCCAGACCTTGCCGCACAGCGCCCGCACCGGGGTGCCGAGCACCGCGCTCTCGACGATGCGGTCCTTCTCCACGTAGTGGGCGAAGCGCTCGTGATCGCCCGAACCATCGGAGGTCTCGGTCCGCTCGAGCACGGCCGTGCCACCCGAGAGGTCCGGCGTGGCCAGGGGGTCGAGGTCGTCAGCCATACCACGATGGTAGGGGTCATCACCGACCGTCACGGAGGGCCCGCGCCCGGGCTGAGCGGGCCGCGGTCGTCACAGTGTCACGCAGCGTCAGGGATCATGCCGGGCAGCTCCGCGGCTGACGCCTCCGGCAGCGCCCACCCCAGCGCCCAGCTGCCACCCACCGTCACCAAATAGTCCATTGGTACTGATGACTTTCCGTCTGAACGTGGGATAACATCATCCCTCACGGTGAGTAGCGTGACTGTCACTCGGACACCGCCCCCTCGCTCCCTGAGGCGGCCCGTTGGAGGACGCACACACCCGCAGTCGCACTCCCGCACGCTCAGGTCACGCCTCGGGCCGCCGGCCCGGAATGGAGGAGTCCATGCCGCAGCAGCCGCTGTCCCAGGTCCCCCTGGACGCGACGTGGGAGTGGCAGGAGGCGGGTGCCTGCAGGGGTGCCGACCAGGACCTCTTCTTCCATCCCCAGAACGAGCGGGGCCTGGCCCGGCTGCGGCGGGATCGTGCGGCCAAGTCGGTGTGCGCCCGGTGCGTGGTGCGCGTCGAGTGCGCGGACTACGCGATCCGCGCCCGCGAGCCGTACGGCGTCTGGGGCGGCATGACCGAGGAGGAGCGCGAGCGGGTGTACCTGCGCATCGAGCTCGCCCACTTCCCGCGCCAGCGCGGCGAGGGTGCCAGCGCGGCCGCCGAGGAGATCGCGCGCGCGGTCGCCCCGCAGGCCCTCGGCTACGCCTGATCCACCGACCCTTCCCCCGGGCGACGAGCCGTCGCCCCCGTCTCCGCGCGCCTCACCGGGCGAGCGTGGCCACCATGAGCGCCTTGATCGTGTGCATCCGGTTGTGCGCCTGCTGGAACACGACACTCGCCGGTGAGCCGAAGACCGCGTCGCTGACCTCGAGGCCGTCGGCCAGGCCGAACCGCTCCGCGGCGAAGCGGCCCACCGCCGTGGCCGTGTCGTGGAACGCCGGCAGGCAGTGCATGAACACCGCGTCGTCCCGGCCGGTCGCGGCCATGAGCGCGGCATCGACCCGGTAGGGCCGCAGCAGCGGGACCCGCTCGTCCCACACCTCCTTGGGCTCCCCCATCGAGACCCAGACGTCGGTGTGCACGAAGCGCGCCCCGGCGACCCCCTCGGCCACGTCCTCGGTGATGAGGATGCGGGCACCGCTGGCTGCCGCCCGTTCGCGCGCCAGCGCCTGCACCGGTTCCGCGGGCCACAGCGCGCGGGGCGCGACGATGCGCACGTCGGCGCCCATGATGGCCGCCATGACGAGCAGGGAGTTGCCCACGTTGAACCGGGCGTCGCCGAGGTAGGCCAGCGACACCTCCCCCCAGGGCAGGTCCCCCACGACCTCGCGCATCGTGAGGAAGTCGGCCAGCATCTGGGTGGGGTGCCAGTCGTCGGTGAGGCCGTTGTAGACCGGCACGTCGGCGGCCGCGGCGAGCTCCTCGATGGTCGCCTGCGCCACCCCGCGGAACTGGATCGCGTCGTACATCCCGGCGAGGACCGCCGCGGTGTCGGCGGCAGACTCCTTGTGGCCCAGCTGCGAGGACACCGGGTCCAGGAACGTGGTGTGCGCGCCCTGGTGGAAGGCGGCCACCTCGAACGCGCACCGCGTGCGCGTCGAGGTCTTCTCGAAGATCAGGGCGATCACGCGCCCGGCGAGGTGCCGGCGCTCGGCGCCGGCGGCGCGCTCCGCCTTGAGCCGTCCGGCCAGGGTGATCACCGCGTCGAGCTCGGCCGCGGTCCAGTCGGCCTCCTTGAGCAGGTCGCGGCCCCGCAGGTCCACTGCGAGGTCGGCCAGCACGTCGGCAGCAGGCTCGGTCATGGCGGCCATCCTCGCACCCGCACCCACGCCGAACGGCAGGATCCCCGCGGCACGGCTGGCAGGCCGGCGCGCGGGGATCCCGGGGGGGTGGGCGGGCGTCAGGCCTTCACGGCCTCCAGGCGCTCGCGCAGCAGCTGCAGCTGCGCGTGCAGGGCCGCCGGCACCCGGTCACCGAACTGCCCGAAGTACTCCTCGGTGAGGATGCACTCGCTCAGCCAGCGGTCGGGGTCCACGCGGAACAGCTCGGCCAGCTGCTCGTCGCCGACGTCCAGGCCCTCGAGGTACAGCGCGCCCGGCGCCGGGGCGATGCCGATCGGGGTCTCGACGCCGTTGTCCACGCCGTTCACCTGGTCGATGATCCAGGCCAGCACGCGGCTGTTCTCCCCGAACCCGGGCCACAGCCAGTTGCCCTCGTCGTCCTTGCGGAACCAGTTCACCTGGAAGATCCGCGGCAGCTTCTCCGGCGAGGTGGCCCGCCCGATCGTCAGCCAGTGGCCCCAGTAGTCGGCCATGTTGTAGCCGCAGAACGGCAGCATCGCGAACGGGTCGCGGCGCAGCTGGCCGACCCCGCCGACGGCGGCGGCGGTCATCTCCGAGGACACCGTGGCGCCGATGAAGACGCCGTGCTCCCAGTCCCGCGCGCCGTTCACCAGCGGCACGTTCGTGGCACGCCGGCCGCCGAAGAGGATGGCGTCGATCGTCACGCCGGCCGGGTCCTCCCAGTTGTCGGCGATCGTCGGGCACTGCGAGGCCGGCGCGGTGAACCGGCTGTTCGGGTGGCTCGACGGCTCGGACGACGCCGGCGTCCAGTCGCGGCCCTTCCAGTCGATGAGGTGCGCGGGCGGCTCGTCGGTCATGCCCTCCCACCAGATGTCACCGTCGTCGGTCAGGGCGACGTTGGTGAAGATGGAGTTGCCCCACAGCGTGCGCATGGCGTTCGCGTTGGTCTTCATGGACGTGCCGGGTGCGACGCCGAAGAAGCCGGACTCCGGGTTGATGGCGTGCAGCCGGCCGTCCTCGCCGAAGCGCATCCACGCGATGTCGTCACCCACGGTCTCGACCCTCCAGCCGGGGACCGTCGGCTCGAGCATCGCGAGGTTGGTCTTGCCGCACGCGCTGGGGAACGCCGCCGCCAGCACTTCTTGCCCAGCAGGGCGTTGCCGCCGTAGCCGGAGCCGAACGACCAGATCTCGCGGGTCTCGGGGAAGTGCACGATGTACTTGATCTCGTTGCAGGGCCACGCGACGTCCGGGCGATCGTTGCCGTCCACGTCGCGCAGCGGGTACCCGACGGAGTGCACGGCGGGCACGAAGTCGCCGTCGGGGCCGATGAGGTCCAGCGCGGCCTGGCCCATGCGGGTCATGATCCGCATGTTCACCACGACGTAGGGCGAGTCGGTGATCTCCACGCCGAGCTCGGAGATCGGCGAGCCCAGCGGGCCCATCGAGAACGGGATGACGTACATCGTCCGCCCGCGCATGCTGCCCTCGAAGACCCCGGAGAGGATCCCGCGCATGTCCACGGGGTCGTGCCAGTTGTTCGTCGGGCCGGCGTCGTGCTCGTCCAGCGAGCAGATGAAGGTCCGGTCCTCGACGCGCGCGACGTCGGAGGGGTCGGAGCGGAACAGGAAGGAGTTGGGCCGCTTCTCGGGGTTCAGCCGGATCGCCATGCCGTCGTCGACCATGAGGGCCGTGAGCCGGTCCCACTCGGCCTGCGATCCGTCACACCACTCGATCCGGTCGGGCTTGGCCAAGCTGGCCACCTGCTCCACCCACTCGAGCAGCTTCTTGTTCTGCGTCGGGGGGTGCTCCAATCCGGGGAATGTCATGGCGCGTGGCTCCATCGTGATCCAGGCGCGCCCCGAGCGGGCGCACGCCCCTAGGGTGCACCATCCCGATTCCTGGCGAACAGGAGGATGGGCCTTCCCCGCGGCCGATGGTCCCAGCCGGTCGGCCGAAGGTCCCGCGGGCGCGATCACCGGTGGGCTGGGGACGATCGCCGGCGCCCCCGGGCCGGTGCGCTCAGTCCAGCGGGGCCAGCCCGAGCTGCCCGACGACCGCCTCGATGGCCGCCGCGACGGCCAGCACCGTGGCCTCCCCGTGGGCCGGCCCGACCACGGACAGCCCGATCGGCAGGCCCTCGACGAGCCCGATCGGCAGGGACAGGATCGGCCACCCGGCGATGGCCGGCGCGGTGGTGACGGCGCCGCCGCTGAAGCTGTCCCCGCCCTCGAGGCGGCTGGGCCAGGCCGGGCCGTACGTGGGGGCCACGAGCACGTCCACGCCGTGCGAGAACGCGGGCGCCAGCACCGCGCCGACCGCCCAGTGCAGGTTCCGGGCCCGCGCCGCGGCGTAGCGCGGGTCTGCCCGGCCGGTGCACGCCACCGCCTGCTCGAGGTACTCCTGGCCGAAGTGGGCCAGCTCGACGTCGGCGTGCGCGGCGTTGAACGCGACCACGGCGGCGATCGAGGTGGGCCCGGTCCCGGGACGGCTGCGCAGGTAGGCATCGAGGTCGTCGGCCATCTCGTGCACGAGCACGGTGACCTCGTCGCGGCCCACCTGGTCGTCCTCGGCGGGGATGTCGAGGTCGAGCACCGCCATGCCGGAGCCACGCAGCGCCGCCAGCACCGTGTCGACGAGCGCATCGGTGCTCGCGTCGCCGGTGCGCCACGCGGCGGGCGCGCCGAGCACGAACCGCCGCGGACTCGTCTCCGGATGGGACGCCATCGGCGACTGGCCCGTGAGCGCGGCGAACAGCGCGGCCACGTCCGCGACGCTGCGGCCCATCGGGCCAGGCGCGTCGTGGCTGGCCGCGATGGGGATCACGCCCTCGGTCGGCAGCACCCCGACGGTGGGCTTGAGCCCGACCACCCCGCACAGCGCCGCTGGGCACACGATGGACCCGTCGGTCTCGGTGCCGATGGCCAGCGGGGCGAACCCGGCGGCCAGCGCGGCCCCGGAGCCCGAGGAGGAGCCGCCGGCCGAGCGACCCTGCTGCCAGGGGTTGTCCACCAGGCCGCCGAGCGCCGACCAGCCGCTGGCCGAGTCGCGGCCGCGGAAGTTGGCCCACTCCGAGAGGTTCGTCGTGCCCAGGACCACCAGGCCGGCCGCACGCAGCCGGGCCACCAGCGGGGCGTCGCGCGGCGCCGGGCTGTCGGCCATCGCCAGCGACCCGGCGCTCGCGGGCAGGCCGAGCACCTCGATGTTGTCCTTCACCAGCACCGGCACGCCGTCCAGCGGCCCCAGCGCGGCACCGGCCGCGCGCCGGCCGTCGGCGGCGGCAGCCTGCACCAGGGCGTCCGGCGCGAGGGCCAGGACGGCGTGCAGGCGCGGGTCCAGGCGGGCGATCCTGGCCAGCAGGTGCTCGACGAGGGCGACGCTGGTGACCGTGCCGGAGGCCAGGGCGGCGGCGAGGTCGAGCGCACCCAGGGCGTGCAGGGGCGGGGCGCCGGTGGCGGCCGCCCCACCGGCCGCCGGGTCGCCCGCTGCCTGCCTCATGCGGTCGGCGCCCAGTGCTCGACCTGCGGCGGCTCGGCGAAGAACGGCCCGATGATCGCCCGCCACTCGGGGAACAGCGGACCGCCCCGGAACCCCTCGGTGTGGTCCTCGAGGGTCTCCCACTCGAGGTGCAGCTGGATCACCGACGGGCGCTCGATGCCGCGCAGCACGCGCAGGCTGCGCCACCCGCTCGCCCGCTCCAGGACCACCCGGCCCTGCTGCTCGACCGCGGCGACGAACTCGTCCTCGCGGCCCGGCACGACGCTGATCGTCGCGGTCTCCAGGATCACGGCCACCCTCCTCATCGATCCGCGCCGTCGAGGGCCACGACCGGACCGGTCGGGCGCGTCGACAGCACCTGCATGACGTCGGTCAGGTCCATCCACCACTGCTCGCGGGGCCGACGCGCGTCGAGGTCGTAGGTCTCGGCCATGCGCGACAGCGACGCGGTGGACACCTCGCCGTCGACCATCGCGACGTAGCGCCAGTCATGCCGGCCCGCCAGCACCTGCCCGGTGAGCCAGTCCACGCAGCGCGCAGCCAGCGCGGCCGCGTGGGCGCGGTCGAAGGCGGTGGGCGTGCCGCCCTGCTGCAGGTGGCCCAGGATCTGGGCGCGCACGCCGAACAGGCCCTGGGACTCCTCGGTGAACAGCTGGCGCAGGAACTCGGTCGTGTAGCCCTCGCTGGCCTGCTCGTTGCGCACGGACAGGTGGAAGCTGCGCCCCGACCGGAAGCCCGCGACCATCGCCGCCACGTCCTCGTTGAGCCGCGCCAGCGTGGGCGGGTCCTCGTTGAGGTAGACCTCCTCGGCGCCCACCGACAGGGCCGCGAGCTGGGCCAGGAACCCGCACCGGCGGCCCATCGTCTCCACGATGAAGGCCCGCCGGGACGCGCTCGCCGCGACCCGGATCATGTCGATGGCCTGGACGATCTCGTTGAGCGCGGTGTCGGCGCCGATCGACATCTCCCAGCCCGGGAGGTTGTTGTCGATCGAGGCGGGCAGCAGGGCCACGGGCACCTGCAGGCCGGGGTGCTCGGCGCGGTGCTCGAGCAGGGCGTAGAGGGCGGCGTAGGCGCGGTGCCCGCCGACCACGAGCAGGGCGTCGATGCTGTGCGCCTCGAGGGCCGCGGCCACCTCGGCGGCCTGATCCGGGGTCGGGGTGGTCCGGCTCGTCCCCAGCTCCGAGCCCGGCCGGACGACCCAGCCCTCGACGTCGGGCCAGCCCAGCGGCCCCACGTCGCCGCGCAGCAGCCCGGGGAACCCGCGCCGGATCCCGGCGATGTCGTGGCCCCGCGAGATGCCGAAGCGCACCGCGCCGGCGACGGCGGCGTTCATGCCCGGCGCCAGGCCACCCACGTGCATGACGCCGATGGTCGTGCCCTGGCTGGGGAACATCGGCTCGGGCTTGGAGATGCCCTCGAACACGCGCACCATCTCGGCGAACGACGAGCCGCGGGCCGCCATGGCGCCCTTCGCGTCGTCGGCCTCGATGAGCGCGGGGATCGCCCGGGTCTGGGCCACGGCCTCCATGAGCGGCATCCGGGCCACCCGGTTGCGCCGCACGCCGACGAGCTGCGAGACGTGGTCGGGGCCGGCGTCGAGCACGTCCTCGGCCGCGGCGTGACCCATGAGCGTGGGCATCCAGCGGTCGTAGGCGCTGGGCGCCCCGCCGCGCTGCACGTGGCCCAGGATGGTCACGCGGGTGTCCTCGCCGGCCCGCTCGGTGATGAGGTCGGCGACCTGCTGGGGGGTGATCGGGGTGCCGGACCGGTCGTGGCATCCCTCGGCGACGAGCACGAGGTTGTCCCGGCGCCCCGCGGCCCGCCCGGCCATCAGGCGCGCGATGAGCTCGTCCTCCCAGCCCGGCGCCGGGCGGACCTCGGGGATCAGGATGTAGTCCGCGCCGCCGGCGATCGCGCACATGACCGTGAGGTAGCCGCAGTGCCGGCCCATGACCTCGACGACGAAGGAGCGCTGGTGGCTGGCCGCGGTGGAGGCCAGCGCGTCGACCGCCTCGATGATGCGTTGCATGGCCGAGTCAGCGCCGATGGTCTTGTCGGTGCCCACCATGTCGTTGTCGATGGAGCCCACGGCCCCGCCGATGACGAGCTGGCGGTGCGCGTCGGACTGCTCCGCGCTGATCTCGCCGCCGGCGACCAGCTCGTCGAGCAGCCCCGGCCACTCCGCACGGAAGGTGTCCGCGCCGGTCAGCGAGCCGTCGCCGCCCACCACCACGAGGCGGTCGATGCCGCGCTCGACGAGGTTGCGCGCCGCCCGCAGGCGCCCCGAGCGCTCCCGGAAGTCCGCCGAGCGGGCGGTGCCGATCACCGTGCCGCCGAGGTGCATGATGCCGCTGACGTCGTCCCAGTCGAACCGCCGGATGCGGTCACCGCCGTCGACGAGGCCCTGCAATCCCTCGTACACCGCGTAGGCGTCCGCGCCGCGGGCGATCGCCGTGCGGACCACCGCCCGCACGGTGGCGTTCATGCCCTGGGAGTCGCCGCCCGAGGTGAGGACGGCGAGCGCGGGGCGGCGCTGCTCGGACGGGGCCATGGCCAACCTCCTGGCGACGGGTCGGGCCCAGCCTATTGAGCCCGGCTGCCGCCCCGCCCGGCGAACGTCGCCCGGCTCACCCCGCCGCCGCGGGCGTCCGGCGAACGGTTGCCGGACGTTCACCCGCCCGCCGCCGATCGCGCCCCCCGCCGCCGATCGCGTCCGATCGCGCCCCCCGCCACCGATCGCGTTCGATCTCGGCTCGCCCAGCACGTCGAGACCGATCGCGATCCCGGAAAGGGCAGCGCAGATCGAACGCGATCGCCGCGGGTGGGGGCCGGGGCGCCTCAGCCTCAGCCTCAGCCCCAGCCCAGTTCGTGCAGCCGCTCGTCGTCGATGCCGAAGTGGTGGGCGACCTCGTGCACGACGGTCACCAGCACCTCCTCGACGACGTCGTCCTCGGTGTCGCAGATGCGCAGGATCGGCAGGCGGTAGATCGTGATCCGGTCGGGCAGCACTCCGGCGTACCAGCCGTCGCGCTCGGTGAGCGGGATGCCCTCGTAGAGGCCGAGCAGGGCCTCGCCGCCGGGCGGGACGTCGTCCTCGACGAGCACGACGCAGTTCGAGATGAGCCGGGCGAGCTCGGCGGGGATCTCGTCGAGGGCCTCGGCGACGAGGGCCTCGAACCGGTCCCGGGGCACGTCCAGCACGGCGTCGATCCTGTCAGGTGCCGACCCGCGGCGCGTCCGGCGTCGGACGCACGAGCGCCCCGGGGTGATCCCGGGGCGCTCGTGGGGGTTGGTGGGGCTGGTGGATCAGCGGCGGTCAGCAGCCGCGGGCGGTCGGCCAGTGGCCACGGCCGCGGCCGTGGTTCCAGACGGTCCAGAACGCCTTGTCCTGGTCGAAGCGGCTCCACTGGTTGATGGGCTTGCGGGCCAGGTCCTTGCGCCCCATCTTGTAGGCGGTGGCGCGGGCCAGGCCGGCGTTGAACTGGTAGGCGCCCTTGTACCGGCCGCCGGGCGAGGCGATGCGGTAGTTGCCGCCGGACTCCTTGCGCACGATGCACTTGCGGGTGCGCTCGTGGCGGGCGCTGAAGTACTTGCCCACGTAGGCGCTGGAGCGGACCCCGCTCAGGCTGCGGGAGACGCGCGTGTCGCGCTCGCCGGCCTTGGGGGCAACGGCGGCGACAGTGCTGCCGGCAGCAGCCGTGGAGGTCGGGGCGGCGGTCGCCGGGGCAGCCAGGAGCAGCGTGCCGGTGGTGGCCGCGGCTGCGACGATGCCGGTGAGTCGTGCCAGTCGTATGGACATGGGTCGTGGTATGCCCAACGGCGCGCGGAGCGAAACCCGAGCCCTCGTGTGAGGTGGCTCACAGCCCTCCACGCGCCGAACGCCGGCGATGCAGGCGTGGCACTCCGGGTGTCGCGATCGCCCAACGGGGTAGCGCCCCACTGACAACCCGACGCTCCTGGCCTCGCGCTCGTCGATGTGCACACCGCCCGCCTCGTTGGAGGCCGCCTCGTGCCTCGATGCGCCGGACGGCCGGGCGCTCGACCAGGAGGTGGCCCGATGGCCGACGACACCGCTGCCGCGCGGCAGCACACCGCGCCCGATCCCGACGACCCGCGCAAGCCGGACAGCCCCAGCGAGATCGACAAGCCCTCCTGGAAGTACACCGCGAAGTCGGCGGCCTCGGAGTTCGCCAGCGACGAGTGCACCGACCTCGCCGCTGCGCTGACCTACTACGCGGTCCTGGCGGTGTTCCCCGCCCTGCTCGCGCTGGTGTCGCTGCTGGGCGTCTTCGGCCAGGGCGAGGCGACCGTGAACCAGATCCTCGAGCTGGTGCAGTCGGTCGGCGGCAGCGCCGTGCCGGCGCAGGTCGAGGACGTGATCCGCGGCCTGGTCGGGGCGGGCGGGGCGGGGCTGTCGCTGGTGCTCGGCCTGGCCCTGGCGATCTGGTCGGCCTCGGGGTACGTCGGCGCCTTCGGCCGGGCGCTGAACCGCATCTACGAGATCGACGAGGGACGGCCGTTCTGGAAGCTGCGCCCGGCCCAGCTGCTGGTCACCGTCGGCCTGCTGGTGATGGCCGCGATCGTGCTGGCCGGGCTCATCGTGAGCGGTCCGGTCGCTGAGGGCATCGGCGAGGCGCTCGGGATCGGCACGACCGCGACGACCGTGTTCCAGTGGGCCAAGTGGCCGCTCATCCTGCTGGTGGTCGTCGTGATGGTGGCGCTGCTCTACTACTTCACGCCCAACGTCCGCCAGCCCAAGTTCCACTGGATCAGCGTGGGCAGCGTCCTGGCGATCCTGGCCTGGATCGTCGCCTCGCTGGCCTTCGGCTTCTACGTGTCGAACTTCAGCAACTACAACCGGACGTACGGCGCGCTCGCGGGCGTGATCATCTTCCTGCTGTGGCTCTGGATCACGAACCTGGCCCTGCTGTTCGGCGCCGAGGTCGACGCCGAGCTCGAGCGCTCCCGGCAGCTGCAGGCCGGCATCGAGGCCGAGGAGACCCTCCAGCTGCCGCCCAAGGACGCCACGAAGTCCGAGCAGGACCAGCGCAAGCTCGAGGAGCGGATCGAGGAGGGTCGGGAGCTGCGGGAGCGCGCCGAGCGGGCAGGGGCCGGCCGGGAGTAGGGCGGCTGCGCTGACGCGCGGGAGCCGGCGGGCGCCCCTACGCGTTGCGCCTCCGGAGCTGCCGCCAGGCCAGGAGGACGGCGCCCCCGGCGACCAGCGCGCCGAGGCCCTGCAGGCCCGGGGAGTCGTCAGCCTCACCAGCGACGACGGCGAGGACCCCCACGAGCACCATCACGACGACGGCCACCGTGACCAACGCTGCGCGCATGGCCCGAGGGTAGGCCCGGTGCGCGATCGACAGCAGCCACGGAGAGCACCGCCGCGTGGCGTCGGCGTTCGGCGGTCGTCGAGGCCCCGATCGAGGAAGCCGCCGTGGCATGCTGGGCGGCCCGATCGCCCGACGTCGATCAGCGGGAGGGCACGATGAGCAGGGTCATCGCCGTGATGTCGATGTCGCTCGACGGCTACGTCGCCGACCCCGGCGACGGCGTCTCCGAGGTGTTCGACTGGTACTTCTCCGGAGACGTGGAGATCCCCATGCCGCACCCCGGCTCGGACATGGTGTTCCGCGTGTCGCCGGCCAGCGCCGAGCACCTCACGGGCTTGATGGCCGAGGTCGGCGCGTTCCTGACCGGGCGGCGCACCTTCGAGGTCGCCCACGGCTGGGGCGGCCAGCATCCGTGGGGAGTGCCCGCCGTCGTCGTCGCCCACCAGGTGCCCGACGGCTGGCCGCGTCCCGGCTCGACCGTCCAGTTCGTCACCGACGGCATCCACAGCGCCGTGGCCGCGGCGCGATCGGCAGCCGGCGGCAGGGCGGTCGCGGTCCACGGCGCCGACACCATCCGGCAGTGCCTGGCCGCAGGCCTGCTCCACGAGCTCCACATCGATCTGGCCGCCGTCCTGCTCGGTTCGGGCGTGCGACTGTTCGACACCCCCGGGGCTGCTCCCCAGGCCCTCGGAACCCCGACGGTGACCGCCGGCGTCGGCGTGACCCACCTGCGGTACCCGGTGCCCTCACAGCCCGACCCCGGCCCGCAGCAGCCCCGAGCGCTGGTACGGCGCTCGGGCGCGTCCCTCGGTCCGCTCGAGCCCTGACGCGAGCTGCTGGCTCAGCGCCCGGTGGGGTGGACCACCCAGACGTTCGGTTCGACGTACACGGCGACGCCGTGCTCGACGTCGCAGAGGACCGGGGCGAGGGCGTGCGGCACCAGGACCGGGCCGGTGGTGTCGAACGGCAGCCCGGTCCAGGCCCGCCACTCCTCGAGGGTGCCGGGGACGACCATGGAGCGCGGGGCCACCTTCGTGATGCGGCCACCGACGCGGGCGTGCACCCGGAGCCACGGGTCGGAGGGGAGGCCGTCCCCCCGCACCCGGAATGCGTACGACGACATGGGCTCGTGGATGTCGGTCTTGCCGTTGGGCCGGACCGGCGCGACGAGCTCGGCGAAGCCGAGGCGTGCCGCGTTGTCCCGCAGGGCGACGAGCATCTGCGCGGAGATGCCCATGCCCTGGCGGTCGGGGCGCACCGCGATCTCCACCGCGGAGATCGCGTCGGGCTGCTGGCCACGGATGCTGGCGAGCACGCCGCTGCGGATCGCGAAGTCCCAGCCGTTGCCGGGCAGGTCCTCCCCTCCCAGCACGAAGGGGACGGAGTAGGCGCAGGCGACCACCTCGCCGGCCTCGTCCTGGCCGACGAGGACGGACTCGGCGAAGCGGGCCTCGATGGTGCCGTAGAACAGGCCACCGATCGGGTCATGGCGCATGAACTCCGGCCACGAGGTCGGCATGTCCCCCATGGCGTCAGCGAGGGATGGCTGGGCAGCGAGCGTGGTGATGCTGAGGTGCACACGCCCATCGTCCTCGGCTCCGGGGGCTCGGGTCGCGCCGCCGGCGACAGGCAGCGTCCCGCCTCGTGCATCGGGTGCTCGAGAGCAGGTGACCACCAGCTACCGGACCCATGTCGCCACCGGGCGCGACGGCAACCCTCGCCCAGGTCTTCACCAACAACGGCGCGGCCCACGGCACCTGCGCCGCCCGCTGCGCCCGAAGCCCCCCTGGTCCGCGACGCCATTGACCGAGGACTCCGAGTGAGGTTAGCCTCACCTTGTCGCTGCTGGTCTGGCAGCGCTCTCGTCGCCGTCGTGGATGGGCCGTCACCTTCGTCCCGGACGGCGGCCCTTGCAGTGGGGCGGTGCCTCCCGGCTCGCACCCTCCGACACACCCACGCGACCGCACCCCGCTGCGAGCATCGCAGCGTCGGCGGTCCACCCAGGGCGGTCCGGGGGCACGATGACCCCGGCGATCGACCACGCCTACCCGCTGCGCCGGGCGGGCGACCCGCCCTCGGAGACCCCGCCGGGGACGGCCGAGGCCGTGGGCCATCTGATCGACGGCCGCACCCGAGGCAAGGTCGTCATCACCGTGCCCGACCGGCACCGGGCGTGACCTCCCCCACGCACACCGCGTTCACCCCCGCATCCCGCCACCCAGAAGGAGCACCCTCCCATGCAGCAGGCAGCCGTCCCCATCCTCGCGGGCAGGACCGTGTTGATCACAGGTGCCACGACGGGCATCGGCCGGGCGACCGCCCTGGGCCTGGCCGAACGGGGTGCGCACGTGGCGATCACCGGCCGCGACCGCACCCGCACCGAGGACACGGCCCGCGAGATCCGGGCTGCGGGGGGTCAGGTGGAGGCGTTCGTCGCGGACCTGTCGTCCCAGGTGCAGGTCCGGAGGCTGGCCGACGAGGCGCTGCAACGACTGCCGCGCATCGATGTCCTGGTGAACAACGTCGGGGGGTACTGGAACACCCGGCACGTCACCGTCGACGGGCTCGAGCACACCTTCGCCCTGAACCACCTCGCCCCGTTCCTGCTGACCAACCTGCTCCTTGACCGCCTCACCCACAGCGATCGGGCCCGAGTGGTCACCGTCGCGTCCAACGCCCAGGCGATGGGCCGGATCGACTTCGACGATTTGCAGGGCCGGGTCGCCTACTCCGGGGCACGCGCCTACAACCAGTCCAAGCTGGCCAACGTGATGTTCAGCTACGAACTCGCGCGCCGGGTGCAGGCACGGGGTGTGACCGCCAACGCCCTGCATCCTGGCGTCGTGCGCACGGGCTTCGGAGCCGAGGACCCCGGCAGGACCCAACGCGCGTTGGTCCCGATCATGAAGCCCCTCATGAGGACCCCAGCCCAGGGCGCGGCCACCTCGATCCATCTGGCGTCCTCGCCCGACCTCGAGCAGGTGACCGGGAAGTACTTCGCCAACAGCAAGCCGAAGCGGTCCTCGACCCGCAGCTACGACGAGGCCGTGGCCACTCGCCTGTGGGAGGCCAGCGCCGACCTCGTCGGACTGACCGTCGCCGACCGCTGAACTGCGCCGCCCGCTGCCGACCTGTTGGACCAGGGCGTCAGCCGTCGCTGTCTTCGTGCGGCCAGGCGGGGACCTCGATCGGGCCGACGTAGTTCCAGCCGGTGCACACATCGTTGCCCTGATGGAACCTGAGATCGAGGCATTGCCGGACGGCGACCCGGACGGAGGTCGTGTCTCCGGGCAGGCGGATCAGGGCGGACGCGGGGGTGAACGTCCGTGACGGGTTCCGCCATGACTTCGCCATGGCGTAATCGCGCCACTGGCAGCCTTCGATCGGCTGGCACCGAACCGCGGCACTGGCCTCGAAGTACGCCTTCCGGCCCGGCTCCCCTGTCACCTTGGTGAACCCCATGACGGAGACTGCGACCCCCTCGTCCGGCCCTTCGTTGATGACGTACACGTCGCCGTACCCGGTGGCTTGCGCATCGCGCCCCACCGCGATCAGCGGGTTCTCCTCATCGGCCCACGACTCCGGCTGGGAGATGCCCATCGCGGCCCGCTGGTCCGCCGCAATCGCTTGCGGACCCTCACGCGAGACCATCGCGGGGTCACACGGCTCGTCTCCGACACCGAAACCCCACGCGCCCGACGCCGGGAGCGACAGGCACGCGCTGGCCATGGGCAGCCACGAATGCACCACGACCACACCGTTCTCGGCGAACTGCGGCGGGAACGACACCCGAGCCCCCAGGGAGTCGGCCTTCTCAGCGATCCGGGCCTTGTCGTAGAGGCTCTCCGGTTCAGCCTGCATGGCCTGCCCGAGGGCAACGGCCTTGTCGAATGCAGCCTGCCCCGCCATCTTCACGATGCCAATGCCAATCAGTCCCGCGGCGATGACCACGACGGCCACGACGCCGACCGCCCTGACACGTGGTCTTCCGGGCCTGGCCTCCACATCGACTGCCACGGCCGCCCCCCCTACTCTCCCCTTTGGGAGCGTATCGGCTCAGCGCCACCTCCAACCCGCGCAGGCGCAGTACCGCTGGCAGCGCGTGCCCACGGGCGCTTTCTGAGCTGGATCCACAGATCTGAGCAACGCACTGGACGTACACCGCGTCGGAGCGCGAGACGTGGTGGAAGTCCAAGATTGGGTTGGGGAGCAGGTCCACGGACGCCGATACGCGGTCTTCCAGAGCTCCCATACGCGGTCTTCCAGAGCTCCCGCACATCGTGGACCCTTCGACGGTTGCCTTGGTCCGCCTTTCCGGGAACTACTTCGAAGATGGATAGGGAGAGTGGTCGACGCGACACCGGGACGGTACGTGGCGAAGTGGGGCACCTTGGCGCGGAGTGGCCGGTCGGCGAAATCGTCGACGATTCGCCCGGGCACAACCACGAGGCAGAGGGCCATCTGGGTGGGCCGGCACGACGAACCCGACGGGGCGGGGCCCCTTTCCATTCGGTCACGCGGCACGCTCGCCACTGCCGTTCCCA
>JALOLK010000003.1 GCA_025456015.1 Candidatus Nanopelagicales bacterium | reverse complement strand
CGTCGGCCTGCTCATGGTCAGCGCGATCATGATCGTGCCGATCGCGGCCGCCCAGCAGGTCACCCGCTCGTTCCGCTCGACCCTCGGCCTGGGCATGGCGATCGGACTGCTCGCGGCCGTCCTGGGCCTGGCCACCTCGTACTACGTGGACGTGCCTCCCGGGCCGACCATCGTCCTGCTGGCGCTGGCCGGCTTCGCCGTGCTCGCCGTCGCGGCCGCGCCCCTGCGGACGCTCACGCGACGGTGACCCGCCCCTGGACCGCGCGGGTCCGTGCCCGGACCCAGTCGCCGACGACACCTATCCTCCTGCCGTGAGCGCGGCCCTCGACCCCGAGCACGCGGAGGCGGTGCCCCGGGGGCTGCGCCCCTCGGCGCTGCTGCTGCTCAACCTCGGGCTCCTCGCGTTCCTCATCGGCCAGCGCTGGCTGATCGACTGGGCCGACCAGCCCGCGCTCTCGGCCTTCACCACCATCTTCCTGTCGATCGTGCTGCAGGCCACGCCGTTCCTCGTGCTGGGGGTGCTGCTCTCCGCGGCCATCACCGCGTTCGTCTCGCCGTCGCTGGTGCGCCGGGCGCTGCCGCGCCGCCCCGCCCTGGCCGTCCCCGTCGCGGGCAGCGCGGGCCTCGTGCTGCCGGGCTGTGAATGCGCGTCGGTCCCCATCGCCGGGGGGCTCATGGCCCGGGGCGTCGCGCCGGCCGCGGCGCTGACGTTCCTGCTCGCAGCCCCGGCGATCAACCCGATCGTCCTGGCCGCCACGTGGGTGGCGTTCCCGAACGACCCGGCGATGGTGTGGGCCCGACTGCTCGCCTCCCTCGGTGCCGCGATCGTGATGGGCTGGCTGTGGCTCGCGCTGGGCCGCCAGGAGTGGATCCGGATGCCCTCGCGGGCGCACCTGGCCCACCCCAACCCCTGGGTCACGTTCCACCGCTCGGCCACCCACGACTTCCTGCACGCCGGTGGCTTCCTGGTGGTGGGCGGGCTCACAGCCGCCGCGATCAACGTCCTGGTCCCCGCGCAGTGGCTGGACTCGCTGGCCGGTCAGGTCGCGCTGTCCGTGCTCGTGCTCGCGCTGCTCGCGGTGGTCATGTGCATCTGCTCGGAGGCCGACGCCTTCGTGGCGGCGAGCATGAGCCAGTTCAACCCCGTGGCGCAGCTGGCGTTCATGGTGGTCGGTCCGATGGTCGACCTCAAGCTCGTGGCCATGCAGACCGGCGCGTTCGGGCGCTCCTTCGCCCAGCGCTTCGCGCCAGCCACCTTCGCGGTGGCCGTGGCCAGCGCCTCCCTGGTCGGCTGGGCCCTGCTGTGAACCGCACCGTGCAGGGCATCGTCCTGGTCCTCTTCGGCGGCGTCGTGGCCCGTGTCGTCCTGGCGGACCTGCACCTGAACTACGTGAAGCCGGGGATGGGCCCAGCCCTGCTGGCCGCGGCCGCGGTGCTGGTCGGGCTCGGCGGGCTGGCCCTCTGGGAGTCACTGCGTGAGGACCCGCAGTCCCCCGCCACGGCGCACGAGGCGCACGGGCACGCCGGCCACGGCCCGCGCGCCGCGTGGGGCCTGCTGCTGCCAGTCGCCGCGGTGCTCGTCGTCCCGGCCGCCCCGCTGGGCGCGTTCACCGCCGAGCGGATGCCCGCCATCGCGCCGGTCGCCTCGAGCGCCGCGGTCTTCCCACCCCTGGTGGGCGACCCGGCGGACCTGTCCGTCGGCGACTTCGTCAGCAGGGCGATCTGGGACGACGGCCGCACGCTGGCCGGCCAGCGCGTCCGGCTCGTCGGGTTCGTCAGCCCGGACGAGGCTGGCGGCTGGCAGCTCACCAGGCTGGGCCTGGCGTGCTGCGCCGCGGACGCGTACGTCCTCAAGGTGCGGGCTGAGGGCGCCCCCGAGCTGCCCGCCGACACCTGGGTGGAGGTCGTGGGGGTCTGGCAACCGGGCGGGGACACTGGCGTTCAGGGCGCCATCCCGCGCCTGGCGGTCGAGTCGGCCGTGCCCACCGCGGCGCCGGCCAATCCCTACGACAGCTGAGCGATCAGACCGGCTCCCAGGTGTGCACCGGCTCGTTGGTGTGCATCCGCACCAGGTACTCCTGGGTCATCCGGCGCAGCGCCTCCCAGCGATCGAGGCCGCGCGACTCGAGGGCGTGCACGCTGTCCACCTGCCAGCGGGCACCGTTGCGCCCGGAGGCGCACCGACCCTCGATGATGCCGAGCAGCCGTTCCCGGATGTCGTGGTCGACCCCCCACTCGCGCAGGCCCCGATGGGCCAGGGGCAGCAGCCGGCGCAGCACGAGCTCGCTCACGGGCACCTCCCCCATCCCGGGCCAGTACGTGACGGCGTCGAGCCCGCGCTGTGCCGCCGCCTGGAAGTTGTCGTCGGCGGCGCCGAACGACATGCGTGACCACACCGGCCGCTCCTCGGTGGCCAGCGCCCGCAGCGCGCCGAAGTAGAAGGCGCCGTTCGCGAGGATGTCGACCACGGTCGGGCCGGAGGGCAGCACGCGGTTCTCCACGCGCAGGTGCGGCACCCCAGCGACCACGTCGTACACGGGCCGGTTCCAGCGCCAGACGGTCCCGTTGTGCAGGCGCAGCTCGTGCAGTGCGGGGATCCGCCCCGAATCCAGCACCGCGACCGGATCCTCGTCGTCGACGAGGGGCAGCAGCGCCGGGAAGTAGCGCAGGTTCTCCTCGAACAGGTCGAACACGCTGGTGATCCAGCGCTCGCCGAACCAGACCCTGGGGCGCACGCCCTGGGCCTTCATCTCGGCGGGCCGCGTGTCCGTGGCCTGGGTGAACAGCGCGATGCGGGTCTCCCGCCACAGCTCACGACCCAGGAAGTAGGGCGCGTTGGCCCCGAGCGCCACCTGCGCGCCGGCCAGGCACTGCGCCGCGTTCCAGGAGTCCGCGAAGTCCTCCGGGCTGACCTGCAGGTGGAACTGGACGCTGGTGCAGGCGGCCTCGGGGGCGATCGAGTCGGCGAAGGTCTCCAGCGCCTCGTGCGCCCCGCGGATGTCGATGTGCAGGTCCTCGCCCCGGGCCAGCAGGAGCTGCTCGTCGAGCAGGGCGTACCGGGAGTTGCTGCTGATCGCCTCGGGGGTCATGTGCTCGGGCGTGAGGGTCGGCAGGATCCCGACCATCATGATCCCGGCGCCCTCGGCGTGGGCACGGGCGTCCGCCGCGTTCAGCTGCTCGCGCACCTGCCGCTCGTAGCGGGCCGCCCCGTCCCCGACGAGGCTCTGCGGCGGGATGTTGATCTCCAGGTTGAAGCGCCCGAGCTCCTGGACGAAGGCCGGGTCGTCGATGCGGGCCAGCACCTCGGCGTTGCGCAGGGCCGGCCGGCCCTCGGCGTCCACGAGGTTGAGCTCGACCTCCATGCCGGTCAGCGTCGAGGCAGCGGTGGACCTTGTCGCGGTAGCGCTGCCGGTCCTCGCGGGTGAACCCGCGGGAGGCCACCTCCTCGCCCATGGGCCCAGCGTGCCGCAATCCGGGGCCCGGGGCGCGCGGGCGGGCGGGCTGCCGCGACCGGCTCGGACGCCCAGGGATCAGACCGGGGTGCTGGCCGCCCCGCTGCGGGCGGTCGCGTGCGCCACGGCGAGCAGGCCGCGCAGGAACACCGAGTGCAGGGGCTCGACGGCGCGAGCGGCCACCGCCGGCGGGTGCTCGACGAGCAGCGCCAGCGCCCGGGACAGCGCGTGCGGGCCCGCGCCGTCGAGCGTGTCGACGAGCAGCTCCCCGAGCTTGCCCCGCTCGATCGCCATCGTGACCATCCGGTCGAAGGTGTTCTCGGGGGTGAAGACGCGCGCCTCGCGGGGCACCATGGTGTGGGCGCCCCACCG
This sequence comes from Candidatus Nanopelagicales bacterium, assembly GCA_025456015.1. Taxonomy (GTDB): domain Bacteria; phylum Actinomycetota; class Actinomycetes; order S36-B12; family CAIYMF01; genus Prado023. The sequence continues at coordinate 45,245 of JALOLK010000003.1, read as the reverse complement.
GCACCGCTCGTCGCAGACCCCGCACCCGAGGCACTTCTCGGGGTCGACGATGGCCCAGTACTTGCGCAGGCCCTGGCCCTCGTTGTCGACCATGGTGATGGCGTCGGCCGGGCAGGCGCGGTAGCACTTCTTGCAGCCGCGGCACATGTCGAGGTCGACGTGCGCGACCCAGTTCGAGGACACGATGGCCCCGGTGATCCCATGCCGCCGGATCGACTGCATCATCCCGCAGCAGCACCCGCAGCAGTTGCAGATGTACCCCACCCCGTGCTTGACGTTGTCCGCGGTCTGGGCCAGACCGGCGGCCTTCGCCTCCGCCAGGATGGCCAGGCCCTCGGCGTTGCTGATGGGCTCGGCGATGCCGGCGCGGACCAGCGCGTCGGCGCTGGCGCCGAGGGTGAGGCAGGTGCGCGTGGGCGCCCCACAGGCCCGCCCCTGGAGTGCGGCGTGCGTGCGGCAGGGGCACTCGGAGACCGCGACGCTCGGCGCCTCACCGACGATGTGGGTGGCCAGCTCCCAGTCGAGCACCTCGACCTGGGGGTCCTCGGGCAGCGCCTCCTCGCGCACCAGCGAGCGGCCGATCTGCGTGCTGCCGGCGAACACCGCGTGCGCGAACTCGCCGGCCCCGTCGAACATGTACTCCTCGAACAGCTCGGACAGCTCCTCGATGGGCGCGTCGTCGCGCACCCGCATGAACGTGAACTCGAAGAACCCGATGACCACCGGCGCGAGCGCCACGTAGCGACGGCCGCGCTGCTCGAGGTCGACGACGAGACCCTTGCGGGCCATCTCGGTGACGATCGGGTCCAGCTCCTCGGCCGGGATGCCGCTGCGCTGCGCGAGCACCTCGAGCGGGCAGATCGTGGGCATGCGGGCGGCCAGCTCGGCCTCGGCGGGCGTGAACAGCAGCCGCAGGATCCGCTGGAACGCCGCGGAGTCCGGGGCGCCGGTCGGCATGCGGTCCAGGCGCTGCTGGAGCCGGTGGTAGGCGAGGTCGGGATCGGCGAGCGTGTGGCCCATGGCGGCCTCCTCGGGATGCGCGGGCGCTCCCCATGCAACGCCCCTCGGCGGGCCGGAGGGGAGGGCCGAAGGTCACCCCGCCAGCCAGCGGCGGGATGCACGGCCGTGCGGCTGGGACTTGGGTCCCTTGCGGGTGCGCTGGCGACGTGCAGGATGGAGGCACCACCTATCGGCCAGGAGGTCCACCATGAAGGCAGCCCCCGGCGATCGCATCACCGTGGCGAGCACCCACGTGGGAGAGCCCGTGCGGGACGGCGAGATCCTCGAGGTGCACGGCACCGACGGCGAGCCCCCGTTCCTGGTGCGCTGGTCCGACGACGGCCACGAGTCGCTGGTGTTCCCCGGGCCGGATGCGCACGTGCACCACGCGCAGCCCGACGCCGCGCAGGGCTGAGCCGGCGCCGGTCAGGCCAGCCGCCCGATCGCGTACTCCGCGAGCTCCTCGGCCGGCTCCTCCTGACCCTCGTGCTGGGCGGTGAAGAGCACCGTGCCGTCGGTGCCGCACAGGGACTCGATCGGCGCCCGGCCGCCCGGGTGCCGCTCGATCCACTCGGTCAGGTCGTAGACCACGCCGCCGACGATGGTCCAGCACGCGGCGGCGTCGTCGCGTTGCGCGACCTGCGCCTCGGTGAACGTCGCGGCCGGCACCTCGGCGCCGCCGTCGTCATCGGTGCCCCCGTCGCTGACCTCGTCGAGCCACACCGACTGGGCGCCGGAGTGCCCCACGCGGGCGACCCACACCACGTTGGCCAGCGCGACGAGCATGGCGACGACGGCCACGAGCAGCCGCAGGACCCCGCCACGGGGTCGCGGCGCGCCGTCGTCCCACGCATCGCCCCCACCGCGTCGGTCGACCAGCCAGAGCACCAGTGCCGCCAGCGCCAGCCCGCCGGCGAGCCAGGGCAGCACCTCGCCGAGCTCGGCGTGGTCGAAGCCGGGCTCGCCGACCCGCTCCTGGAACGCCTCGCCGGAGCGCACCGAGACCACCGCGGCGCCCGCCGCCACGACCGCCAGTGCCACGACGAGCCAACCGTGCCGGCGGGAGAACCGGGGCCAGACCGCCATGAGCACCAGGCCCAGCGCCGCCAGCGGCACGAGCACCACGGCGCCGTGCACCACGAGCGGGTGCACGGGCAGGCCGTCGATGAGGTCGAAGGGGCCGCCCTGCCCCGCCGCGATCGCGCGCACGTCGTCCACCCGCACCTCCCCGGCCTCGTCCGTGGGGTGATGGTGACAGCAAACGCTTGAACCATCAACCGTGCTGGTGGCGCGCCCCCGCACCGGCCCGGACCGCGCGCAGCTCGCGCTTGACGTCGCGGGCGTAGCGGTCCACGTAGCGCTGGCCGCCCAGGGCGAGCAGGGCGTCGCGCATCCGATCGGCCACCTCCTGCGCGTCCGCGGTGCCCACGGGCAGCGCCAGCGGCTCGGAGACCCGCACCGAGACCTCGACGCGGCGCCACCGGCCCCGGCGCCGGTATGCCGTGGTCACGGCGTGCACGGGCACCTCGGGGTTGGCCTGCAGCACCGGGATCAGGACGCGCTTGTGCAGCCGGTGCAGCGCCCCCGGGTCCGGCGAGCGGGTGCCCTCCGGGTAGATCCCGAGCATCCCGCCGTGGGCCAGGGCCTGGCGCGACATCGCCATCGCCCACGCCGTCGAGGCGGGGTCTCCGCGACGTAGCGGGATCTGCCCCATGATCCGGAAGAACGCGGCTCCCCTGCCCTCGAACGCCTCCACCTTGGTGAACGCGCTGACCCGCCACCACGTCGACATCACCACCATGACGGGGTCGAGCAGGTGCACGTGGTTGCCCACGAGGATCGCGGGCCCGGGGGCCACGTGGCGGGCCCCCTGCAGGTGGACGTGGTACCGCACCCGGAGCAGCCGCAGGGCGGTGATCATGGCCCAATAGCCGCGCGATCGGCCGGGCCGGCCGATGCGCACCCCCGGGTACAGCGTGCGGCCCTCGTCGAGCAGCGCGTCGTAGGTGACGGCTGCCCCCTGAGCCCCGGCTCCGACTGGCGCGGACCGCGCCCGCTGTCGCTGCGACCCCATGCCCGTTCCCTTTCCGCATTTGCGCCGTGGGTGGTCCTGGAGGCATGGTGGCACCGGCCACCCGGCATCCGCGCCGTGGCCCGGGCCCTGCCGCGGCGCCGTGGTGATCTGCACCACATCGCCGTTTCAGCCGCTGGCGGTCCGGGCATGGCCCACCGAGCACCTGCGCGCGAACGTCGCGCCGCCCGTACGGAACCCTCGGGCACACCGAGCAAGACCGGAAGGACGACCGAACGATGCACCGCACCTCCCCCAGCACGCCCACGTGCCCGCAGCGCCGCCCGCGACGTGGCCTGGTCCTGTCCGCCGGCGTCGGCCTGGCCGCCGCGTCGGCGCTGCTCGCGCCCAGCGTCATGGCCGGCAGCGCCGCCGAGCCCCTGGCCGCACCCGCCCCGCCCGCCGAGCCCCTCGCCGCCACCTCCAGCTTCGCGGCCCTGCCCGCCGCGGCCGCCTCCCCCGTGGTCGCCGCCGCCACACTCAGCGCTGCCGACGTCGAGGCCCTGGCCAGCCGTGGCCGCGACGCGACCTCCCGCAGCGCCCGCTCCGACGAGCGTGGGCCCGTCCCGGCCGCGTTGGCCGTGGACGCCGCCGGTGAGGAGCTCGAGCCCCTCGAGGTCGAGCCCGAGGTGATCGGCAAGCGCTACGCCCGCGACGACGTCAACGTGCGGACCGAGCCGGGCATGGACAGCGAGGTGGTCACGGTCCTCGAGCGCGGTACCAAGGTGCGCATCACCGACGTGACCGACGGCGAGTGGCGCCAGGTGGTCGTGCGCGACGAGCTGCGCTGGATCAAGGACGACTTCCTGTCGACGTCCAAGCCCAAGCCGCGCCCGGCCGGGCCGTCCAGCGCCGCCTGCGCGAGCTCGGGCGTGGAGTCGGGCCTGACCGCGAACGCGATCGCCGTGCACCGCGCGGTCTGCAACGCCTTCCCGTCGATCACCAGCTACGGGGGCCTGCGCGGCGGGGGCGGCAACCACGGCTCCGGACGTGCCCTGGACATCATGGTCAGCGGCGGGACCGGGGATGCCGTCGCGGCGTTCGTCCGGGCCAACGCCGGTGCCCTCGGGGTGACCGAGGTGATCTGGGCGCAGCGGATCTGGACCACGCAGCGGGCCGGCGACGGCTGGCGCGGCATGTCCGACCGCGGCTCCGCGACGGCCAACCACTACGACCACGTGCACGTGAGCGTGCGCTGAGGCGACGCCGCCACCCCCGTCGCGCGGCCCCCGGCCCGCGTCACCCCCTGGCCAGCGCGGCGTACTCCGCGGCGCTGGCCCCGATCCCCGCGGCGAGCACCGCGAGGTCGGCGCCGTGCGCCCCGTCGCCGCTCACGCCGACGTCCAGCCACCCGTCGTAGCTCACGATGCCCGTGGTGATCGGCGTGTGCCCGGCCACCGGGATGATCGGCGACAGCGTGCGGACCCGCCGGCCGGCCAGGTAGACGGGGAACTGCGGGCCGGGCACGTTCGTGGTGAGCGTGTCGATGAACAGCGCCGGGACGTAGCGGCCGACCGTCGACACCGCGAGGTCCTGCACCGCGCTGGGCACGGCCCGGTCGGCGAGGTCGATGAACAGCGCCAGGGTGGCGGCCTGCTGGGACCCCTTGCCGTGGCGCACGGCCATGGCGACCGCGCGCAGCCGCTCGAGCGGGTCGGGCTCGCCGACCGGCAGGTGGCCGAGCAGGCCGCTCACGCGGTTGCCGGCATGGCCGTCGGCGGCCGGTGCCATCGCGACCGGCACCAGGTTGCGCACCACCCGCCCCTCGAGCGGCTCACCCCGGTGCTCGAGCAGCGCCCGGAAGCCCCCGGCCACGCACGCCAGGACGACGTCGTTGACCGTGACGCCGAACGCGCGTCGGGCATCCTTGACGTCGGCCAGGGCCACCTGCGTACCCACCCAGTGCCGCCGGTCGTCGACCGCACCGGTGAGCGAGCTCGGCCGGTGCGGGGCGACGGCCCCCACCGCGGGCCCGACGTGCGGCAGGACCGAGCGGGCCAGGCCCAGCGCGTCCGCCGCGCCGGTGCGCGCCGAGCGCAGCAGCCCGCCCCAACCCGTGCCGCTGGTCGCCCGCGCGTCCCAGCCGCGCGGCTGCGCCCGGCCGGCCAGGACCGCCTGCGCCAGCGTGGTGCCGCCCTCGGGCGCGGTGTCGAAGCCCTCGCCGAGCAGCGCGAGTGCGCCGAGGCCGTCGACGACGGTGTGGTGCACGCGCCAGACCAGCGCCCACCGACCCTCCGCCAGGCCGTCGACGAGCCAGGCATCCCACAGGGGCAGGTCGTCGGGCAGGCGGCGCTCCATGATGCGGCCCACAGCCTCGTCCAAGGTGGCCGGGTGCGGGCCACCACCGGGCCGCACGGCCAGGGCGTGCACGTGCTCGGCCACGTCGAAGGGCTCGGCGGGCACCCAGGCCGGGCGGCGCAGGCCGACGGTCGGCGGCTGCAGCACCTGGCGCATCCGGGGCATCCGCGGCAGCCGCTCGGTGAGCAGGGCCACCAGCGCGGCGAGCCCCGGGCTGGGGCCATCGGCCACGGCGACGGTCCCGATGGCGATCGAGGGCCCCGGTCCCTCCATCTCGCGCCACACGGCATCGAGGGCGTGCAGCCGGTCGGCCATCGCCCCATGCTGGCCGCTCGGGGCGGCACACGCGCGCCAGCGGCCGCTCCCCGGGCGCGCGCCGTGCGGCGCCGGGGAACCGGATGGCCCGACCGCCGCCGGGTAGGGACGGGGCAGGTGCACGCCGGGGATGTGGTCGGGGGCTGCGGCCGGATCGGGAGGGATCGGATGGGTGCGGAGTCGGCCGACGCCGTGGTCATCGGTGCGGGGCCCAACGGCCTCGTGGCCGCCAACGCCCTGGCCGACGCGGGGTGGGATGTGCTGCTCGTCGAGGCCAACGACGCGGTCGGCGGCGCCGTGCGCAGCGCCGAGGCGCTCGAGCCGGGCTTCGTGACCGACCTGTTCAGCGCCTTCTACCCCCTGGCTGCCGCCAGCCCGATCATCGCCGACCTCGACCTGCCCGCCCACGGCCTGCGCTGGGTGCGCGCCCCGGCCGTGCTCGCCCATGCCTTCGACGACGGCCGCACCGCCGTGCTGCACCACGACCCCGAGGCGACGGCCGATGCGCTGGACGCCTTCGCGCCGGGCGACGGTGCCGCGTGGCTGGAGCTGGTCGGGCAGTGGCAGCAGGTGCGCGACCCCCTGCTCGACGCCCTGTTCACGCCGTTCCCACCGGCGGCCGCGGTGCTGCAGCTGCTGCGCCGCACCGGTGCGCGCGGCGGGCTGGACCTCGCGCGCCTGGCCGCGCTGCCGGTCCGCGCCCTGGGCCGGGAGCGGTTCGCCGGCGACGGCGGCCCCGCGCTGCTCACCGGCAACGCGATGCACGCCGATCTCAGCCCCGACGGGGCCGGCAGCGCCCTGTTCGGCTGGCTGCTGGCCATGCTGGGCCAGGACGTGGGATTCCCGGTGCCGCAGGGCGGGGCGGGCCGCCTGGCCCACGCCCTGCACGCCCGGGCCACGGCGCGGGGCGCCCGCACCGTGCTCGGCACGGCCGTCGAGCGCATCGAGGTGGTGGACCGGCGGGCGGTCGGCGTCCGGCTGGCCGACGGGCGGCGGATCCGCGCGCGCCGCGCCGTGCTGGCCGACGTCGCCGCCCCTGCCCTGTACCGCGACCTCGTGGGCGCCGAGCACCTGCCGGCGAGGCTGCTCGCCGACCTCGAGCGGTTCGGCTGGGACGACGCGACCCTCAAGCTGAACTGGACCCTCGACGCGCCGATCCCCTGGTCGAACCCCGGGGCGGCCGGGGCGGGCACCGTGCACCTCGGCGCCGACGTGGACGGCTTCGTGGACTTCGCCGCCGACCTGTCCGTGGGCCGGATGCCCCAGCGCCCGTTCCTGCTGCTGGGCCAGATGGCCGTGGCCGACCCGACCCGCTCACCGGCGGGCACCGAGTCGGCGTGGGCCTACACGCACCTGCCCCACCGCTGGGCCGATGACGACCGGGCCGTGGCCGCCCACGTCGAGCGGATGGAGCTGGCCGTCGAGCGGGTGGCCCCCGGGTTCCGTGCCACGATCCGCCACCGGCTCGTGCAGGCCCCGTGCGACCTGCAGGCCAGCGATGCCAACCTGGTCGCCGGCGCGACGAACGCCGGCACCGCGGCGCTGCACCAGCAGCTCGTGCTCCGCCCGACGCCGGGCCTGGGCCGCCCGGAGACCCCGATCGAGCGGCTGTACCTGGCAGGGGCCTCGGCGCACCCCGGCGGCGGGGTGCACGGGGCATGCGGCTGGAACGCCGCGCGGGTGGCGCTGCGCGCGGCGGGTCGAGCCGGTGCCGTGCAGCGGGCACTGGTCCGCACCGCCTGGTCGCGGCTGCTGCCGTTCGCCTGAGCGGTCCTCGGATGGCCCGCGCCGACACGGGTAGTGGCCGCGCATGCCTGGACCCATCACGCAGGACGTCGCCGTGCCCGGACTCGTCGTCGGCACCTACACCGAGCCGGAGGGAAGCCGCAGCGAGGGCCTCTACACCTGCTCGTTCGACCCGGCCTCCGGCCGGCTGGGCATGCGCGGGACGGTGCCGGTGTTCCCGAACCCGTCCTTCGTGGCAGTGCACCCGCGCAACGGCTGCGTGTACGCGGTCAACGAGAAGGGCAGCTTCGAGGGCCGGGCCGGCGGCGGCGTGACGGCGCTGCGGCTCGACCCGGTGAACGGGGCGCTGGTGGTCATCAACGCGGTGGGCAGCGGCGGGGAGGACCCCTGCTTCATCAGCATCGAGGCCACCGGTCGCCACGCCCTCGTGGCGCACTACATCAGCGGCAGCGTGGCGATGCTGCCGATCCGCCCCGACGGCACCATCGGCGAGCCCTCCGACGTCGTCGCGCACAGCGGGTCCAGCGTGCACCCGCAGCGCCAGGACAAGCCCTATGCGCACTGCATCGTGCCCGATCCGACGAACGCCTGGGCGCTGTCCTGCGACCTGGGCACGGACACGATCATGGTGTACCGGATGGACCTCGCGGCCGGGCGCCTCGAGGAGCACGCCGAGGTGACCGTGCCGGCGGGGTCCGGCCCCCGGCACCTGGCGTTCCACCCACGACGCCCGATCGCCTACGTGGCCTGCGAGCTGCGCTCGACGCTGCTGGCCATGGCCTTCGACCCGGCGACCGGCATCCTCGAGGTGGTGCAGGAGATCGGCATGCTGCCCAAGGGGTTCGCTGGCGAGAGCACGGCGGCCGACGTGCACGTCACCCCGGACGGCCGCTTCGTCTACGCGTCGAACCGGGGCCACGACAGCCTGGCCTGCTTCCAGGTCGGTGGTGACGGGCTGCTGGTCCTGCGCCACCACAGCGACTCGGGCGGGGCCACCCCGCGGGGCTTCGTGATCGACCCGACCGGACGCTACCTCGTGTGCGCCAACCAGGACAGCGACGCCATCACGGCCTTCCACGTGGACGCCTCGACCGGCACGCTCACACGGACCGGCGACGACCTCGCCGTCCCGATGCCGGTCTGCCCGCGGTTCGTCTGAGCCCCGGGCGCGCTGCGCCCTCCTACTCGGAGGCGACGGAGAACGCGGTGCCGGCGCCGTCCTCGGTGTCGTTGGCGATCCGGTTGCCGTGGCGGCCCTCGGCGATCAGCGCCAACCGGTAGAGGGCCTCCTTGTTGCGCGGCGCGATCAGGGCCTGGCGGACCGGCCGAGGCGCCAGCAGGCCGGGGCCGGCGGTGGCGTCCTCGGAGATCGTGATGCGGCAGCGCTCCTCGCCCATCGGCTCGATGGCGATGACCACGCGCGCCTCGCCCAACGGCCAGCCGCGCGCCTGGAGGGCCAGCTCCCGCTCGGCCGTGGCCGACAGCGAGACCGTGTGGTCCTGGATGAGCAGGGGCCACGCGCCGACGGCATGGTGGATGCGGGTGCCTGCGGCGGGCCAGTCGGGCTCCACCTGGCGCACGCGGGAGGCCCCGACGACCCAGTTGGCGTAGGTCCAGCCGTCGCAGAGCACCTGCCAGACGGCGCTGGCCGGGGCGCCCACCTCGCGGCTGACGACGACGCCGGGCTTGCTGGCCTTGGACATGGGGGCTCCTCCTGCTGCAGTGGCGGGTGCGGTGTCCGACGCGCCCGGGCCCACGAACGCGGCGGCGATCCGGGGCGGTCGGACGCTGCCGGCGGGCTGGCGACGCAGGCGCTGCGGGCGTGGGAGCCCGGACTCCTGGCGGGTCAGGCCCTCGCGACGCGGCAGCGGCTCGTGCACGTTGCCCGGCGTCGGCCCGGCCGGGTCGCCGTGCTCGAGGCCGAGTCGGGCCATGAGCGGGATGGCGATCGCGTCGAACACGGCCGGGGCCACGTGGAAGGCCGCGACCGCGGGCAGGCTGGTGGGGTTCGGCCAGATCCTGCGCCTGGGCCGCTCCAGCGCGCGCACGACGCGGGCGGCGACCGCGTCGGGGTGCTGCACCGGCGGCAGCGGGCGGCCGTGCCGGCCCAGGTAGGTCGCCCCGAGCCGGTAGATCGGCGTGTCCACGCCACCGGGGGCGACCAGCGCGATCCCGATCTCCCGGTTGTCCCGCGTCTCGATCTGCAGCGTCCGCACCAGCCCGTTCACCGCCCACTTCGACGCGACGTACGGGCTCATCCAGGGCATGACGAGGCTGCCCAGCGCCGAGCTGAGGATCACCAGGCGGCCGTGCCCCTGGGTGCGGAACCTCCGCAGCGCGGCTCGGGCGACGATGGCCGTGCCGAACAGGTTGGTCGCGATGGTGCCTGCGAAGACGTCGGCGGGCATGTCCTCGAACCGGCCGAACGCGGCAACGGCGGCGCTGTGCACGATGCCGTCGATGCGGCCGAACCGCTGCACCGCGGCATCGATCGCGCGGTCCACGGCCACCGGGTCGCGGACGTCCGCGGGCACGACCAGCACCGCTGCGCCCGCGCGCTCGCACGTCGCGCGGGCGGCCTCGAGCGCCTCAGGGGCGCGCGCCACCAGGGTCAGGTTCGCGCCCTCGTGGGCCAGTCGCAGCGCCGTGGCCAGGCCGATGCCGCTGGACGCCCCGGTGACGACGTAGCTGCCCGCCATGGTGGGGCGCTACCCGGGCGACGGGCCGGGATACGACCGGCCGCCCTACGTGGGCCGCTCGGTCGGCAGCTGGCGGCGGACCACGAGGGAGGGTCCGAGCTCGCGGGCGACGGTCGCGAGCACGACGGGCACGCGAGGTGACGGCGAGCAACTCCGTGCGGCGCGCGACGGCGACCGGCTCACGGCCTCGCCCCAGCCTCCTCCAGCGCCTGCGCCACCTGCTCCTGGCCGGCCCGCCGGGCATGGGTGAGCGGGCGCACGCCGTCCCGCGCGGACGGCAGGTCGACGTCGGCCCCCGCGTCCACCAGGAGGCGCACGACCTCGACGTAGGGCCGGGAGCCGTCGCCGAGGATGATCGCCTCGTGCAGGGCCGTCCAGCCCAGCCGGTTCACGTGGTCGACCTCAACGCCGGCGGCGAGCAGCACCGCGACGATGTCGGGGAACCCCCGCTCGGCGGCCCGGATCAGGCCGGTGCCGTTGAACGAGTCGCGTGCCGCGACGTCGGCGCCCGCAGCCAGCAGCAGCTCGAGCAGCGCTGGGTCATCGCCCACCTCGCTGGTCGCGATGAGGTACGCGCTCTGCACCGTGGCGTCCTTCTCGTCGGGGTCGGCGCCGGCCCGGAGCAGCTCGCGGGCCACGCGCACGTGGTTGCCGTAGGCGGCGGCGATGAGCGGGGTCCGGCCGCGCTGGTCGGTCGCGCGCACGCTGGCACCGCGCTCGAGCAGGCGTCGCACCTCGCTGCGGTCCCCGCGCCCGGCCGCCTCGATCAGGGGCAGGTCGCGGGAGGAGTCGCGGACGCCGGGTGTCGGGGTGGGCATGCTTGCGCGCGCGCTGGGGGTGCTCGTCGGGCTGGCGGTGGCCGGGATGCTGGCCGGCGGGGACGCCGTCGTCGCGGTGGCCGACCGCCCTGGTGGGGCGGAGGGCGACTGCTGCTGCGCCAGCCCGTCGCCGGTGCATCCGGGGAGCAGCGCGAGCAGCACGACCGCCGTCAGGGCCCGCCTCATGCCGGTGACGCTACCCCGCGGGAGTCCGGTCCGGGTCCGGCCCACGAGACCATCGTCCACCGTGCCAGCCCGACGCTTCACGACCTCGTGAGGACGTGGTAGTATTCGTACACCAGTTCGAATCGACGGGGGTCGCATGCGTGTCCTGTTCCTCGCCGGCGGGGGGCCGCCGGAGAGCATCGGCACCGCGTTGCCCGACCTGGTGCGTGCTCCGATGATCGCGCCGAGGCCTGCCGACTCCCCCGCGCCCGCCGACGCCGGCTCCGCCCTCGCGGTGCACGTGGCCGCGGTCTTCGGGCAGCAGTGGCAGCGCACCCGGCCGGCGTGGACGCAGCCCTCCTGGTGGGAGGCACCGCTGCGTGACGACGTCCGCGGGCTGCTGTGGCTGCCGGCCGGGCCCATGCTCGCCACCGCCCTGGGGCATCTGCCGGCGGCCTTCCCCTGCCCGCTGCCGCACACCGCCGATCGCATGGGCGCCCTGCCGATCCCGGGGCACGCGCAGGGCTGGCCGTGCGCCTGCCAGGTGGTCATCGCCGCGGCGTGGGAGGCCTGCGCGGGCTGGGTGGCGGCGGGGTCGGCACAGGCGCTGGCGGTGGCAGCCGGCCATCGGCGGGTGGAGCACCGGGTGGCGAGCACCGGCCAGGTCGTGGAGGAACCGGCCCGCGAGGAGCTGGCGGTGGCGCTGCGGTCCTCGCCGGGGGCGATGGGCAATCGCATCGGCGCCGCGCGTGCCCTCGCGGCGCATCCCCCGCTGGTAGCGCTCGTGGCCACAGGGGCGATCAGCGCGTGGGCCGGCCGGCTCGTGACCGAGCAGCTCATGGACCTCGAGCAGGGGCCGGCGGCCCGCGTGGTCGAGGAGGTCGTGGCCCGGGTGCAGGCACGGTTGGCGTCCGGCCGGCGGCCGTGGCACGCCGGCGAGATCAGCCGGCAGGCGCGGGCTGCCCGCCTGCGCCAGGTCCCCGAGGAGGAGCGAGCCGCCCGGGTCCGCGGGTTCGCCCGGCGTCGCGTGGTGGTCCACCCGGGAACGGACGGCATGGCGACACTCGTGGCCGAGCTGCGCGACGTCGACGCCCGCCGCCTGCACCGCCGGCTCACCGGCCTGGCCCAGCACCTCGAGGATGCGGCCCGGGAGCACGGCGGCACGGAGCCGCGCACGCGGGACCAGCTGCGGGCGGACGTGCTGGTCGACGTGGTCCTGGCCATGGGGGCAGGGTCCGAGGTCGGGGCAGGGCCGGAGGTCGGGGCAGGGCCAGACTCGGCCGAGCCCATCGGCCTACCAACCGCGCCGAGCCGAGCGCCGCGGCCCGAGATCAACGTCATCGTCCCGCTGCAGGTGCTGCTCGGCCTCGCAGACGATCCGGCCGAGGTCCCGGGGGTCGGGCCGATACCTGCGGGCCTGGCCTGCACGCTGGCTGCCGAGGGCACCTGGCGGGCATGGGTCACGGATGCTGCCGGCGCCATCGTTGCGACTGGTTCGCGCGGCTACGTCCCCAGCCAGGCAGTGGCCCGTCTGGTGCGCGCTCGGGAGCCCCACTGCCGGTTCCCCGGGTGCCGCCAGCCGGCCAGCCGCTGCGATCTCGACCATGCCGTCCCGTGGCCACGCGGCAGCACGAGCCCGGAGAATCTCGGCCCGCTCTGCCGGCGCCATCACAACCTCAAGACCCACGTCGGCTGGCAGCTGCTCCCGCAGGAGCAGGGCGGCGACGGCGAGCACGACCCTCCGCCTGAGCAGGGCGCCGCGGCGGGGTGGAGCTGGCACACGCCTGCCGGGCTGGAGGTCGCCGACGGGCCGGCCCCTCCCTCCTGAGCGGGAGGGCCGCCGGCCCGGACCAGTCGAACCGCGCGAAGGCTCACCCCGCGGCGTCACAATGGCGACGACGGTCAGGTGACTGGCTCGTCGAGGCGACAGGGGAGAACGGACCGTGAGCTGTCCGAACTGCGGCACGGCCAGCGCGCCTGGCGCGAAGTTCTGCCTGGAGTGCGGCTCCCGGCTCGCTTCGGTGTGCCCGTCGTGCGGCACGCCGACGGTCTCGGGGGCGAAGTTCTGCAGCGAGTGCGGGACGCCCTTGGGCGGCGGTGGCGCCCGGGCCGGGGACACCAGCACCGGCGCCCCTGCGGGGGGCGGCCCGGGTCATGCGCCCGCCCAGGAGGTCCGCCCGGTCTCGGTGCTCTTCGTCGACCTCGTGGGCTTCACGACCCTGTCCGAGCAGCGTGACGCCGAGGACGTCCGTGAGCTGCTGACCCGCTACTTCGACGCCGCCCGCACAGTGGTGGAGCGCTACGCCGGCACGGTGGAGAAGTTCATCGGCGACGCGGTCATGGCCGTCTGGGGCAGCCCGGTCGCGCAGGAGGACGACGCCGAACGAGCGGTGCGCGCGGCGCTCGACGTCGTGGACGCGGTCGCGGCCCTGGCCGAGACCACCGGCATCCCGACCCTGCGGGCGCGCGCGGGGGTGGTGACGGGCCAAGCGGCCAGCTGGGGCGCCGGGGGCGAGGCGCTCGTGGTCGGCGATCGCGTGAACACCGCCGCCCGCATCCAGGGGCTGGCCGAGCCGGGCACGGTCCTGGTCGACGATCAGACCCGCCAGCGCAGCCTCGCCTCGATCGCCTACGAGGAAGCCGGCGTGCACCAGGTCAAGGGCAAGGACGAGCCGCTGCAGGTGTGGCGCGCCCAGCGCGTCGTGGCCGGCGCACTGGGCACTGATCGGGTGGACGGCCTCGAGGCCCGCTTCCTCGGCCGTGATTCCGAGCTGCGCCTGGTCAAGGACCTGTTCCACGGCTCCGCCGAGCGCCACCAGGCGCGCATGGCGCTCGTGGTGGGCGCCCCGGGCACAGGCAAGTCCCGGCTGCGCTCGGAGTTCTCCCGCTACGTGGACGGCCTGGCCGCCATGACCTTCTGGCACGTCGGGCGGTGCCTGTCCTACGGCGAGGGGGTGGCGTTCTGGGCCCTGGCCGAGGCGGTGCGCCACCGCCTCGGGATCGCCGAGGATGCGCCGGACCCGGAGGCCGAGCGCCTGCTCGACGCCGGGCTGGCCCAGTACGTCCCCAACGCGCAGGAGGCCGCCTACCTGCGCCCGCGCCTGGCCGCCCTGCTCGGCCTGCCCGGCGGGGATGGCTTCGACCGCCAGGACCTCATGGCCGGCTGGCGCACCTTCTTCCAGCGCCTCGCCGACGAGTACCCGGTGATCCTGGTCTTCGAGGACCTGCAGTGGGCGGACACCGCCCTGCTGGACTTCCTCGACCACCTGCTCGAGTGGGCCGCGTCCTCGCCGATCTTCGTGCTGGGCCTGGCCCGACCCGAGCTGCTCGAGCGACGCACCAGCTGGGTGGCCGGTCGCCGCAACCAGACGGTCCTGTGGCTGGACCGGCTGCCCGACCAGGCGATCGGCGAGCTGCTCGACGATCTGGTCCCCGGCATGCCGGCCGGCGTGCGCGGCCGCATCGTGGAGCAGGCCGAGGGCATCCCGCTCTACGCCGTGGAGTCCATCCGCGCCCTGGTCGACCGCGGCCAGGTGGTCGCCCGGGACGGCCGCTACGTCCTCGAGGGCCCCATCACCGACCTCGACGTCCCACCCTCGCTGACCTCGCTGCTCGCCTCCCGCCTCGACGCCCTGGCCCCCGACGAGCGCACCGTCGCCATGCGCATGTCGGTCTTCCGCGGCGGCTTCTCCCGGGAGGCCGTCCGGGCGGTGGCCGAGATCGCCGAGGACCGCATCGACGAGGTGCTCAGCAGCCTGGTCCGCCGGGAGGTCCTCGCGGTCGAGAGCAGCCGGCTCTCCCCCGACCAGGGCCAGTACGGCTATGCGCAGGCGATGCTGCGCCAGGTCGCCTACGACATGCTCGGCAAGCGCGAGCGCAAGGCCCGCCACGTCGCCGCCGCCGAGCACCTCGCACTGACGTTCACGGACAGCGCTGACGTCGGCGAGGTGCTCGCCTCGCACTACCGCGGTGCGTACGAGGCCGTTCCCGACGATGCGGACGCGCCGCACATCCGGCGCCTGGCGCACCACGCCTACATGGCCGCCGGCGAGCGCGGCCTGACCGTGGGCTCCCCCGACGTCGCCGAGCGCTCCTTCGCCATGGCCGCGAGCATGACCGAGGGGTCCGAGCGGATCGCGGCCCTGCTGCGGGCCGGTGATGCGGCGCTGACGGCGGGGCGCTCCGACCGCATGCTGCACTTCGCCGAGCAGGTGCTCGAAGGGCCGGACACCGCGACACCACTGCAGTGGGGCGAAGCGACCATGCTGGCTGGTCGAGGTCATGCCGTTCAGGGGCGGATCAGGGAGTCCTTGGCGCTGCGGCAGGCGATCATCGACCGCGTCCCCACGCCATCCGAGGACGAGATCCCGCTCCTCGTGCGTGCCTGGGCCAGTCGAGCCTCCGGCCAGTTGGCGCTCAACCTCTTCGACGACGCCGCAGCGTCCTTGGATCGCGCCCTGCGGCTGGCTGAGGAACTCGGCGACCGGAATCTGGTCGCCGACGTCCTGGCGACCCAGGGCAGCCTCATGCAGATCACCGATCGGCCGATCCAGGCGATGGTGGCGTTCGAGGGAGCGCTTCGGCTCGCCACGAGTCCGATGAGCATCGAGAACATGCGCGTCAACCTGGGTGACTCGGCCATGCAGGCCGATGAGCCGGAAGCGCTGGACCACTTCGAGTTCGCACTGGAGCGGGCTCGACAGCGTGGCGATCGGACCTCTGAAGCCATGGCCGTGCTCAATCTTGCCCAGGTCCGATTCCTGCGCGGTGACTGGAGCAGTGGTCGGGCAGGGGCCGACGAGATGGTCCGCACGCTGGTCGAGTTCGGCTACCCGCCCGAGCTGCAGATCGGGGTGCGCCTCATCGTCGGGGTCTTCGCGCGGTTCCGCGGCGACGTGGCCGAGCTCACGGACGGCCTGGCAGTGCTGCGCCAGGGCGCCGAGTCCGAGGACCCCTGGGACGTCGGCGTGCAACGCTGGCTCGAGCTGGAGTGCGCGGCGATGCAGGGCGAGGACGTGGTCGAATCCCTGGCCGTCGAGGCCGATGCCAGCCTGAGTCAGGGCATGCGCACCGAGTGGTTCCGCTACGCCTGGGTCGATGCGCTCGGGGAAGCCCGCCGAGCCGGCCGGCATGACGTCGTCGACCGGCTCATCGCGCTGGCCTCCGACCGACCCATCGGCATCGTCCCGCCCTTCCTGCGCGCCCAGTTGCGTCGCTACCAGGGGCTGCGGCTGGCAGACGATGGCGACGTGCAGGGCGGCGACGACCTGCTGCGGCAGGCCGTCGAGACCCTCGACGGCCTCGGCTACCCGTACTGGACCGCGTGCGCCCAGCTCGACCGCGCCAGCATCCTCGACGCGCGCGGCCAGGCCGAGCAGGCGAGCCAGCTGCGCGAGCAGGCCCTCACCGTGCTGCGCGACCTCGGCGCGGGCCACGTGCTCGCCGCCGGCGCCGAGGTGCTGCACCGGCGCACCTCGATGACCTGACGCGCGACGGCCGGACGCGCAACGGCCGGACGGGCGGGAGCAGGCTGGGCCCATGGCCGAGCTGTCCCGCATCCTGACCCCCGTCGAGCGCGGCGTCATCACCGCGCTCGGCAAGGCCCCGACCTCGATCCAGCGCCTCATCGGCGGGCCGCTCCCGGTCGCCGACGGGGTCACGATCGAACCCGAGGTCGGTGCGGCGCTGCGCCTGCTGAACCTCATCCCGGGCTCCTCGTTCGAGGAGCTGCCCGTGGACGAGGCGCGTGCCCAGATCGATGCCGAGGCCGCCCTGTTCGGCGGCGCCCCGATCCCGATGCACGCGATCGAGGACGTCACGATCCCCACGCCCGCCGGCAGCATCCGCGGGCGCCGGTACGTCGCCGACGCCCGCGACGCCGACCGCCTGGTGCTGTACTTCCACGGCGGCGGCTGGGTGGTCGGCAGCCTCGACAGCGCCGATACGGCCTGCCGGTTCCTCGCCCGTCACTCGGGTGCCAGCGTCCTCTCCGTCGGCTACCGGCTGGCCCCGGAGCAGCCGTTCCCCGCGGCGCCCGACGACGCGCTGGCGGCCTTCCGCTTCGCGGTCGCCTGCGCCGGCACCTGGGGGCACGACCCAGCGCGGATCGCCGTCGCCGGCGACTCCGCCGGAGGCAACCTCGCGGCGGTCCTCTGCCAGGACCTGCGCACCGCCGACGAGCAGCGCCCGGCGTTCCAGCTGCTCTTCTTCCCGGTGACCGACCTGTCGACGAAGCACGCGTCCTACCGCCGGTTCAGCGACGGCTTCTTCCTCACCGAGCAGCAGATGGACTGGTACCGCACCCACTACCTCGCCGACCAGGACGCGACGGATCCCCGCGTCTCGCCGCTGCTCGCCCGCGACCTGACCGGCCTGCCGCCGGCCTACGTGGCGGTCTCCGGCTTCGACGTGCTGCGTGACGAGGGCGAGGCGTACGCGCGGGCGATGGCGGCAGCTGGCGTGACCGTCGGCCTGCGCCGGCACGACCGCCTCATCCACGCCTTCGTGAACTCCACGGGCGTGGGCACCAGCAGCCGGGAGGCCTTCCTCGAGGCGTGCGGTGCCCTGCGCGCCGGGATCGGTGCGGGCACCGCTGCGCGCTGAGGACGGCACGGCTGCGACCACGGCAGGATCAGCCCATGGACGCCACCCCGGAGACCCCCGAGCCGGACGACCCCGCCGCCCGCGCCCTGGTCGCCATCACGGCCAGTGGCGTGGCCCACGCCGTCACGCGGCATGGACCCGTGTCGAGCCTGGCCGAGGCGGCCGCCGCCCGCGGCATCACGCCCGAGCGGGTCCTCAAGACCCTGGTCGTGCGCCGCGCCGACGACGACTTCCTCTTCGTGCTCGTCCAGGGTGGGCGCACGATCAGCTGGCCCAAGCTGCGCGCGCTGCTCGGGGTCAGCCGCCTGTCGATGCCCGACGCCCAGACCGCGACGGCGGTCACCGGCTACGCCCGGGGCACGATCACGCCCTTCGGGTCCCTGCGCGCCTGGCCGGTGATCGCCGACGCGGCGATCCCGCCGGGCCCGGTCTCGATCGGCGGCGGGGCCGACGGCACCGCGTTCACCGTGGACTCGGCCGAGCTCGTCGCCGCCCTCGCGGCGCAGGTCGCCGACGTGACCGACCCCGAGCCGTAACCAGCCGCCCCCGCGGTGCTCACGATCGCCGGGCTCATCGATCCCCCGGAGGGCCGAGCACAACGGGATCCCGTGTGGCAGCCTTGCCGGATCCGATCCCGCCCCGGGCGCACCCGGCCGCGGCACAGACGAAGGGCGCAGGATGATCCACCCGCACGTGCTGGACCTGGTGGGCAACACCCCGCTGGTCGACCTCCCCGGGTTGGCCGGGCCCGACGCCGCCCGACTGGTCGCCAAGGTCGAGTACTTCAACCCGGGCGGGTCGATCAAGGACCGCATCGCCGTGGCGATGATCGAGGCTGCGGAGGCCTCCGGCGCGCTGCGGCCGGGCGGCACGATCGTCGAGCCGACCAGTGGCAACACCGGCGTGGGCCTGGCGATCGCCGCGCAGCAGCGCGGCTACCGCTGCGTGTTCGTGTGCCCGGACAAGGTCAGCGCGGACAAGATCGCCGTGCTGCGCGCGTACGGCGCCCGGGTCGAGGTGTGCCCGACCGCGGTGGCCCCGGAGGATCCGCGCTCCTACTACCAGGTGAGCGACCGGCTGGTCCGCGAGATCCCCGGCGCGTGGAAGCCCGACCAGTACTCCAACCCGGCCAACCCGCAGGCGCACTACCGCGGCACCGGCCCCGAGCTCTGGGCGCAGACCGACCAGCGGATCACCCACCTCGTCGCCGGCGTGGGCACGGGCGGGACCATCTCGGGCACCGGGCGCTACCTCAAGGAGGCCAGCGGTGGGCGGGTGCGCATCATCGGCGCGGACCCGGTCGGCTCGGTGTACTCCGGGGGCACCGGCCGGCCCTACCTGGTCGAGGGGGTCGGCGAGGACTTCTGGCCCAGCGCCTACGACCCGCACATCTGCGACGAGATCATCGCGGTGAGCGACCGGGACGCCTTCACCATGACCCGCCGGCTCGCGGTCGAGCACGGCCTGCTCGTGGGCGGCTCCAGCGGCATGGCGGCGGCGGCCGCGGTCGAGGTCGCCCAGCGGGGCGGGCCCGACGACCTCGTGGTGGTCGTGCTGCCCGACGGCGGCCGCGGCTACCTGTCGAAGGTGTTCGACGACGGCTGGATGCGTGCGTTCGGCTTCCTGCGCGAGCCCACCGGGGTGACCGTCCGCGACGTGCTGGGCGCACGCGACGGCGGCCTGCCCACGCTCATCCACGTGCACCCGAACGAGCCGATCCGCGACGTCATCAGCCTGTTCGCCGAGTACGGCGTCTCGCAGGTGCCGGTGCTCAGCGCCGAGCCACCGGTCGTGGTCTCCGAGGTCGTCGGCTCGGTCTCCGAGCAGCACCTGCTCGACCTGCTGTTCCGGCGCGAGGCCGCGCCGTCCGACGCGATCCGCGAGCACATGGCCCCGCCGCTGCCGACCTGCGGCATCGGCGAGCCGGTCGCCGAGGTCGTGCCCCGGCTGGCCGAGGTCGACGCCCTGCTGGTCCTGGCCGACGGCGCCCCGGCCGGCGTGATCACCCGCCAGGACGCCCTGGCCCACCTCTCGGAGGCCGGCGATGGCTGACTGGTCCACGGTCGGGCACAGCACGCGCGCCGTGCACGCCGGCCAGGAGCCGGATCCGGTCACCGGTGCGGTGGTGCCCCCGCTGGTGCTGGCCTCCACCTTCGCCCAGGACGGCGTCGGGGTGCCCCGCTCGGCCTTCGAGTACGCCCGCAGCGGCAACCCGACCCGTGCCGCGTTCGAGTCCGCGCTGGCGGCGCTGGAATCCCCCGGCGCCGCGGCGGTGGGGCTGGCCTTCGCCTCGGGCCTGGCCGCCAGCGACACCCTGCTGCGCACCGTGCTGCGACCCGGTGACCACGTCGTGCTCGCCGATGACGTCTACGGCGGCACCTACCGGCTGCTGTCCACCTCCTACCGGGACTGGGGCGTGGCCACCGACCAGGTGGACCCCACCGACCTCGACGCCGTGCGCGCCGCGATCCAGCCGGGCCGCACGCGGCTCGTCTGGGTCGAGACCCCCTCGAACCCGCTGCTCACCGTCTCGGACGTCGCTGCGCTGGCCGAGCTGGCCCACGCCGCGGGGGCCCTCGTGGCCGTGGACAACACGTTCGCCACCCCGGTGCTGCAGCAGCCGCTCGCGCTGGGCGCCGACGTGGTCGTGCACTCGGTGACCAAGTACCTCGGCGGGCACAGCGACCTCGTCGCCGGGGCCCTGGTCGCCCCGCAGGGCGAGCTGGCCGGCCTGCTGGCGACGAACCAGAACTCCCTGGGCGCGATCGCCGCGCCGTTCGACAGCTGGCTGGCGATGCGCGGCCTGCGCACGCTCGGGGTGCGGATGGCCGCCCACTGCGCCGGCGCGACCGCGGTGGCCCAGTGGCTGGCCGAGCGCGACGACGTCGCCGAGGTGCGCTACCCGGGCCTGGCCTCGACGCCCGGGCATGCCGTGGCGGCCACCCAGATGGCCGGCTTCGGCGGGATGGTCACGTTCCGGCCGGTCGGTGGCCCGCAAGCAGCCCGGGCCGTGGCCGAGGCGACCGAGGTGTTCACGCTGGCGGAGTCCCTCGGGGGGGTCGAGTCGCTCATCGAGGTGCCCGCGGCGATGACCCACCTGTCGTCCGCGGCCTCGCGGCGACCGGTCCCCCACGACCTCGTGCGCCTCTCGGTCGGCGTCGAGGACGTCGCGGACCTCATCGCCGACCTCGACCAGGCGCTGGCGGCTGCTCGGGGCTGATCGGGCGGGTCTAGCTGCCTTGCTCCGGGAACAGGCGCGGAGCCAGCTCGGCGGTCTCGGCCGCCAGCGGCAGGTCGATCAGGCGCATGGCCGCCAGGGCGACGCACAGGCCCGCGCCCGCGATGAGCGCCATGCGCATGGCGGGGTAGCGGAACGACGAGGTGACGCCGGCGAAGAACAGCGCCACTGCCAGCAGCACGGTGGTCACCACGTAGGTGTCCGCCACGGACCCGGCCTCGTCGGACTGGTCGGACAGCTCCACCGCGCGCGCGTCAGCCGCCTGGTAGTCGCCGGTCAGGCTCGCCCGGTACTCGGGGTCCTCGAGCAGGTTGGGGGTCGGGCCGCCGGCCTCGATCGTGGCCTGCCACCGGTCGACGAAGGGGAGCAGCTCGGGCCGCATGAGGGCCTCGCGGGTGAACTCCTGGGCCCGGGTGTCCCCCGCCCGGACCGCCTCGGCGTAGGAGATGATCACGTTGCTGTCGTAGGCGGCGGTCTGCAGGGCCGCGCCGAACAGGCGGTTGGCCAGGGCCCGCTCGCCGGTGGCCTCGGCGCCGAGGTCCTGCTGCTGGCCGTTCCAGAGCGAGGACTGCAGGCCGCACCAGGCGGTCCCCACCGTGGCCACGCCCAGCAGGATCACCGCGATGAGCTCGATGGTGCGGTCGGCGAAGGGGCGCGTGCGCGCCATCAGGCCCCCGCCTCGGGCACGGGCTCGGCGCCGGGCGCGGGCTCATCCTCGAGGGCCATCCGGTCGACTGCCGCACCCAGGCCGGGCACGGCCACGGTCACCCGCTCCGTGCGCTGCGCGAGGTCGCGCCACACGTCGGTCTGCCGGTAGCGCAGCGCGGCATCGCCGATGCCCACCAGGTACGGCGCCAGCTCGGCGTCGTGGCGGACCCGGGCGGTGCGGATGGCGGCCTCGGCCTCCTCGCGGGCCAGCTCCAGGCGGGCACGGGTGACGGCCTGGATCAGCTCCCCTGCGCGGCCGAGGTCGATGGGCCCGAGGGCGAACGAGGTGAGCTCCAGGCCGTCGTCGGCCAGGACCCGACCCACGGCCACGGCGATCCGCTCCTGGAGCACCTCGCGCTCAGGGCCGAACAGCGCATCGATCGTGACCCCCGGCTCGGCCACCGCGCTGGTGATCGCCCGACCGGTCTCGTCGCGCACGACCGCCCAGAGCCCGTCGGGCCCGAACCGCTCGTGCACCTGGCGCAGGCTCGCCTGCACGAGGCGGAACCGCACCGTGTAGCCGATGACGGCGTCCGCGCGGTCGCCGAGGGCCACCTCCAGCGCCGGCCCGTAGGCCTCGGTGGCCGAGGGCTGGCCGGGCGCCACGGTGGCCCGGTAGCTCAGCTCGACCGAGGGGTACTCCACGACCTGGCGCCGGCGCAGGGCCGGCACCCAGTGCGGCCCCGGCAGCAGGACCTCCTCGGTGGCCCGGCCACGCACCAGGAGCAGGCCGAGCCGGCCGGACGGGATGGTCACCAGCGAGGCCCGGACCACGGTCCAGACGAGCCACACGAGCAGCGGGACGGCGACGAGGACCAGCACGATCCGAGTGCCCAGGGACATGCACGGCAGCATACGTCCGCCCTCGAGCGGACTCGACCGACACCGACCGGCCGGTCGGGACCGTCGCCATCCGGCCGCGGGCCGTCAGGCGCGCACGGGCACCCGGGGGCGCGAGCCGAGCACGCCGGCCACCCCGACCGCGACGAGCACCGGCACGAGCAGCATCGCCATCTGCACGGACATCACCGTGCCGAGGGCACCCAGGACGAACGGCGCCGTCGCGACCGCGACGCCGAGGACGATGGACGAGCGCGACATCGCCAGGTCGGGCTGGCCGTCGGAGAGCACGATGCCCCGGTCCAGCACGAGCGGGAAGACCGTGGACAGGCCCAGGCCGGAGGCGAACAGCCCGACGACGCTCAACCCGACCGAGCCTGCCAGCCAGAGCACCGCGAACCCGACCAGCGCCAGGCCGAAGCCCGCGACGAGCATGGCGTGCGAGCCGAACCGCAGGATGAGCCGCGGGCCGACCGTCCGGCCGACCGCGATGCCCAGCACCAGCGACGACATGGCGGTGGTCGCCGTGGAGGCGCTGGCCCCGGTCTGCTCCTGGATGAGTGGCGAGCCCCAGAAGTTCATGGAGAACTCCGTGGCCACCGCGGCGAACAGGGCCACCATGGCGATCGCAAACACCCGGGGCAGGCGACGCCGTCCGGCCCCGTCGGCCGGGTGCCCGGGATCGTTCGTCACGTAGCCTTCGTCGGCCACCACGAGGACCAGCTCCGGGTCCTCGTCGCCGTGGCCGCCAGCCGGGCCCGGCGGCGTGCTGCGCCCCGCCAGCACCAGCCACGTCAGGGCGATCACCGCGGTGCCCAGGCTCAGCAGGACCCCCGCCCACCAGGGCAGCCCTGCCGCGAGTGCCAGGCCCAGCAGCAGCGGGGAGGCCAACCCCACCCACGCGGCCGCGGCGTTGGCCTCGGTGATGACCGCGGCGCTGTGCGCGGGGTGGGCGTCGGCGAGCCGGGCGGTGCCGGCGTTGAGCTGCCCGCCGCCCCCCATGGCCACGAAGAAGACGATGACCAGCGCCGTGACGAACCCGGCCGACCCCCCGAGCGCGGTCGGCACCACCGCCAGCAGCACGAGGGCGCCGATGAGCAGGCCCAGCCCCGTGCGCATCGTGGCGTCACGACCGAGCCGGGCGACGACCGCGGGGGTCAGCGCGGCGGCCGTGATCGCCCCGGCCGCCATCGCGGTGCCCACCAGCCCGGCCCAGGCCAGCGGCACCCCGAGGGCGTCGACCAGCACCGGGGCCATCGGGCCGGCGAGGTAGATGAACGAGGCCCACGCGGCGCCGCAGGCGTAGATCGCCCAGGTCATCGGGGTCCGGCGCAGCTGCATGCCGCCGAGTATCCCGCCCCCGCGGGCGACGGGGTGACGCGCGGCTGTCACCCCGCCCGGAGGGCTGCGGCCCGGGCTGCGAGCCTGCCAACGCAGCGCCTCCATCGCGGCCCCCATCCCGCACGTCCCGACGAGGAGCCATGAGCCAGGTCATCGAGTCCCCCAGCCCCCTGACCGGCGACGAGGTCGCCTGGCACCTGCTCGAGCCCGGGGCCGCCCTCGAGCGCCTGGGCAGCGACCGGGCGATGGGCCTGTCCACGGCCGAGGCCGCCCAGCGGCTGGCCCGGGTCGGCCCGAACGCCCTGCGCCAGGAGGCCAAGCCCTCCGTGCTCCGGGTGGCCCTGGGGCAGCTCATGGAGCCGATGACGCTCATGCTCGTCGCCGTCGCGGTGGTCAGCGTCCTGATCGGGCAGGGCTCGACAGCCGCCGTGGTGGTCGCCCTGATCCTGCTCAACGTCGTGATGGGCACCAACCAGGAGCTCAAGGCGCGCGCCAGCGTGGACGCGCTGGCCAGCCTGCAGGTCCCCCAGGCCCGGGTGATCCGCGACCGCGTGGTCCTGCTGATCCCGGCTGCCGACCTGGTGCCCGGCGACATCGTGCAGGTGGAGGCCGGCGACATCGTGCCCGCGGACGGGCGCATCCTGGAGTCCGCC
Source organism: Candidatus Nanopelagicales bacterium (assembly GCA_025456015.1). Lineage (GTDB taxonomy): Bacteria > Actinomycetota > Actinomycetes > S36-B12 > CAIYMF01 > Prado023. The sequence goes on along the minus strand of JALOLK010000003.1, from coordinate 20,751 downwards.
ACCCTCGAGGCCCAGGAGGCCGCCCTCACCGGCGAGAGCGTCCCGGTGGGCAAGAGCGCCGAGGCCCTCGTCGGTGACGACATCCCGCTGGGCGACCGCAGCGACATGCTCTTCCAGAACACCTCGGTGACCCGGGGGACGGCCACCATGGTGGTGACCGCGACCGGCATGGCCACCGAGGTGGGCCGGATCGCCTCGATGCTCAGCGGGGTCTCGCGCACCCGCTCGCCGCTGCAGCGCCAACTCGACGACCTCACCGGGAAGATCGCGATCGTCGCCTGGGCGACGCTGGCGCTGATCCTCGTCGTGGGCCTGGTCCGGGGCCTGAGCTTCGAGGCGCTCATGCTGCTCGGGGTGTCGATGGCGGTCTCGGCGATCCCGACCGGCATGCCCACGTTCGTGCAGTCGATGCTGGCCATGGGGGCTCAGCAGCTGGCCAGGGCCAAGGCGATCGTGCGCAACCTCAGCGACGTCGAGACACTCGGCGCGACCAGCCAGATCAACACCGACAAGACCGGCACGCTGACCCTCAACGAGATGACCGCGCGTGCCGTGTACTACGCGGGCAGCTGGTACGAGGTGGACGGCGAGGGCTACGCCTGGACCGGGACGATCCGCGGGGTGGCCGGGGCGCCGGCCGTGGACCTCACCCCGCTGGCCTACGTCTCGGCCCTGGCCAGCGACGCCACGGTGAGCCGCTCCGGCGAGGTCGTCGGCGATCCCACGGAGGCCGCCGTCGTGGTGCTGGCCCAGAAGATCGGCGTCTCGGTGGAGCAGACGCGGCAGGCCTACCCGCGCGTGGCCACGGTGCCCTTCGACTCGACCTACAAGTTCATGGCGACCTTCCACGAGGCGCCGTACGAGGGGCAGCAGCGGCTGGTCGGCCTCGTGAAGGGCGGCCCCGACGTCGTGCTCGCCCGGTGCACGCGAGCGCTGGCCGCCGACGGCACGGCGGTGCCGCTGGAGCAGGTGCGCGACGCGGTGGACCGGGCGAACGAACGGCTGGGCGAGCACGGGCTGCGCGTGCTGGCCCTGGCCGTGCGGGCGATGGCGGTCGAGCAGGCCGACGCCGTGGCGGGCGACCCGATGGCCGCCGTCGAGGACCTCGTCCTGCTGGGCCTGGTCGGCATCATCGACCCGCTGCGCCCGGAGGCGATCGAGGCGGTCCGGGTGGCCCACCGCGCCGGCATCGACGTGCGCATGATCACCGGCGACCACCTGGTGACCGCGCAGGCGATCGCCGGCGAGCTGGGCCTGGGCCCCGGCGGCATGCTCGGCACCGAGTTCGCCCGGACCGACGACGCCACGCTCGAGCGCCAGCTGCCCGAGCTGCACGTCTTCGGCCGGGTCTCGCCACAGGACAAGCTGCGCCTCGTGCAGGTCATGCAGGCCCGCGGCGACGTCGTGGCGATGACCGGTGATGCCGTGAACGACGCCGCCGCGCTCAAGCAGGCCGACATCGGGGTGGCGATGGGCAGCGGCTCGGAGGTGTCCAAGCAGGCTGCGAAGATGATCCTCACCGACGACAACTTCGCCACGCTCGTGCATGCCGTCGAGCTCGGCCGGGGCATCTACGCCCGCATCGTGGCCTACATCGGCTACCAGCTCACCCAGCTGTTCGGCCTGGTGAGCATGTTCCTGCTCGCCACCATGCTCAACGTCAACGGCGGGGTGGCGCTGCTGCCGCTGCAGGTGCTGTTCCTCAACTTCACGCTCGCCGTGATCCCGGTCATCATCATCACGATCGACGAGGCCGAGCCCGGGCTCATGGACCTGCCCCCGCGCAACCCGGCCGAGCGGATCTTCAACCGCAGCACCGGCGTGCGCTGGATCAGCCTGGGCGTGCTGCTCGGGGTGCTGTCGCTGCTGCCGCTGCTGCTCGGCCCGGACACGCCCTCCAGCGAGGTGCCCACCGTCTCGGTGACCATGGCCTACGCCGTGATGGGCCTGGGCACCGCCCTGGCCGGCCTGACGATGCGCCGGACCACCGCCTCGGTGCTCACCCGACCGCTGGTGCCCTCCGTGCTGCTCACCCTGCTCGGCGTGGCGATCACGATCGCCTCCACGGAGGTGGGGTTCCTCCAGGACTGGCTGCGCACCACCGAGCTCACGGACGCGCAGTGGGGCACGTGCATCGCCCTGGCCCTGGTCTTCGGCGTCGCCGTGGAGCTGGAGAAGTGGTGGCGGCGCCGGCGCACCACGGCACCCAGCGCGACGGCGGGGTGACATCCACCCCTGCACCGGGGTGATCTTCGGGGCCGGCCCGCCCGGGCCGGGGCTAGCCTGCCCGCGTGTCCGCTCCCTTCGCCATGCCCTCCACGCGGGAGGGCCTCATGCTGCTGCTGCGCCCACTCAGCATCGTGGCGGCCGTGCTGGTCCTCTACGCGCTCACCCCGGTGAACGCCGGACCTGCCGCCGTGGCCGCGGTCCTGACCTCGCTGGCCAGCCTCGGCTTCCTGCTGTGGGTCATGGCCCGCCAGACCCGCCGGATCATCCGCCACCCGGAGCCCGGCCTGGCCGCGATCGAGGCGCTCACCCTGCTCGGGACGCTGTTCGTGCTGTCCTTCTCGCTGACCTACGTGGCGCTGTCGGCCAGCGACCCGGCATCGTTCAGCCAGCCCGTCGACAAGGTCGCCGGCATCTACCTCTCGATGACGATCATGAGCACGGTCGGGTTCGGCGACATCGTCGCGGTCAGCGACGTCGCCCGGATGACGGTGGTCGTGCAGATGATCGCCAACCTCGTGCTGCTGGCCCTGGTCGTGCAGCTCATCACGGGCGTGGCCCGCTGGGCGCGCACCCAGCGCAGCCTGGCGGCCGAGGACGCCGCGACCCCCGACGCCGACTGACCGCCACCCGCCCCCGCCCACGAGAGGCCGCGATGTCCAGCATCCCCGTGACCGACCCGCCGCTGATCCCCGGCGACGACGAGCGATCCCGGCATCACCGGATCCTGGCCCGGGAGTTCTTCGCCAGCGCGCTCTACGTGGCCCTGGTGCTGCTCGCAGCCCTGGTGGCCCTGCCGCGCGACCGCCTGCCCAGCGACCATGCCGTCCTGGCCACCATGTTCGGCACCGCCCTGGGCCTGATCCTGGCCCACTTCTTCGCGTTCCGGTTCGCCGCGCACTTCACCGCCGACGGGGGCCGCGCCGAGGCCCCCGTGATCCAGGAGGCCGGCGCGGGGCTGGCCGGCGGCCTGCTGGTGGCGATCGTGGCGGGCATCCCGTACGTGCTCTTCGACGGCGACGACGCCCTGCTCGGCAGCCTCATCGCCCTGGCCACGTTGCCGGCCATCATGGGCGGGGCGATCGCCCGGCTGCGCGGCCGGTCGCGCACCGAGGCCCTCATGGCCGCCGGCCTGGGCCTCGTCGGCGCCATGGTGATCGTCTACGTCAAGGACTTCCTCGGCCATTGAGCACCGATCCGTGACAGGCTCCCGGAATGCGCAACTTCCTGCTCGGGGTGGGGACCACCCTGGCGGTCGTCGTCCTGGCAGGCGTCGTGCTCACCCTCACGCTGGGGTCGGCAGGGCGGGGGTCCTCGGGCGCTGCGCCATCGCCGCTGCCCACCGCGGCTCCTCCGGCGGCCCTGCCGCCGGCCGACCTCGGCGCGGACGAGACCTGGCTCGGCGCGGTCGAGCTGCGCAGCCAGGACGTCGTGGCCCCGGAGGGCAGCCTGGTCGACGTCGTCGCGGTCGGCTCAGGGGTGCGCTTCGGCGACGACGGGGTGCGCGCCGACCGGCTGCGGATCGACGCCACGGTCCCGTTCGCGGCCGTGGCCGACCAGGTCGGCTCCGACGTGACCGTCTACGACGCGGGCCAGGGCCTGGCCGGCGTGCAGCGCACCGTCACGCTGCTCGGCCGCGAGACGACCGTGCGGGCCACCGGGACCGTGGTCGCCGACGGCGGCGAGCTGGTGATCGAGCCGGAGGCCGTCGACCTGGGCGGCCCGGCGTTCCTCGACGCCGCGGCCAGCTCGCTGGCCCGGGCGCTGGTCACCATCCGCCAGCCGATCGAGGGGGTCCCGGAGGGCATGACGCTGACCAGCGTCGCGGTCACCCCGGAGGGGTTCGACGCGGTCCTGGTGGGCACCGACGTCGTGATCGGCCGCTGAGCCGCCGGCGTCGGGTCAGGTGCTGGCCGCCTGCTGCTCGGCGGCCAGCACCCCGTGATCGGCCCAGGTGACCCCGGCGTAGGCCTCGGCGAACTGCGCCACCGCGACGTCGAAGGCCTCGGACGAGCCGAGGTACCCGGTGATCGAGGCCGCGTCGCCGGCGCGGGCGTGCGCGCGGGCCAGCACCGCGCCGCAGATGCGGCCGTAGATGCGCAGGTCCTCGGCGTCGAGCAGGTCCAGGTTGAACCCACCCTTCATGTCCTTGAGCTGGCGCACGTAGAAGTGCATCCCGTCGCTGCCCGAGGTCCAGCCCAGCAGCGGGTCGCCCGTGGCCTGCATCACCCGCTGGCCGACGACCACCCGCTGGCCGTGGTGGTCGTAGCGGCTGGACCCGAGGTGCTCCTCGAGCACGGAGGCGTTGGCCTGCTTGAGCTGGAGCACCATGTGGTGGCCGTCGCCGGAGACCATGAGCAGGACCAGCGCCCGGGTGCCCACCGAGCCCACCCCGACGACCTTGTGGGCCAGGTCGACGTAGGCGTAGTGCAGCAGCAGCATGACGACGTCGGGGCGCAGCGACCCGAGGTACTGGGCGAACGCCGTGGCCATGAGGTCGGTCAGCCCCGCGTGCTCGGCCTCGTGGATCGGGATGAGCAGCGGGGGCTTGGCCCGGAACCGTCGCTGCCCGTCGACCACCTCGGTGAGCTTGCCCACGGCCACGTCGCCCGTGGCCCTGCGCGACTCCTTGCGGGCCAGCTTGGCGTCGCCGGCAAGGCTGGTGCCCTCGAGGCGCAGCATGAGGTCCTCGAGGTCGATGCGGGCGTACCAGACCTCCGGGGGGGTCAGCTGGGCCAGCTTGGCCATCGTCTCCCGGTAGCTGGCCACCGTGGCCTGGGTCGCGGCCCGGATGCGCTTGGGCTTGAGGTCGAGGTGGTGCCCGGCCACGGCCACGCTGGCGGCCAGGCGCTTCACATCCCATTCGAAGGGCCCGGGCAGCGTCTCGTCGAAGTCGTTGAGGTCGAACACGAGGCGCCGGTCCGGCGAGGCGAAGATGCCGAAGTTGGCCACGTGCGCGTCGCCGCACAGCTGCACGTCGAGGTGGGTCCGGGGGCCGTTGGCCAGGTCGGCGGCCATCACGGCGGCCGCACCCCGCAGGTACGCGAACGGCGAGGCCGCCATCCGCTCGTAGCGCATGGGCACCAGGGCCGGCTCGCGGGTCGCCTCCTGCGCGGTGAGGATGCCGCGCGCGTCCCGGCCCTCGGCCAGGACCAGCTCGGCGTGCGCCTCGAGGGGCACCTCGGCCCGGTGGGCCTCACCCTCGGCCGCGCGCTGCGCCTTCGACGGGCGCTCCTCGGTGAAGGCGCGCAGGGACAGGTCGTCCTTCGAGTACAGCGTGGGCATGGGCGCACCTCCGAGCAGGGGATCGACCGCGCCAGCCTGCCTGCTGGCGCCCCGGCGCGTGGCCGTGGGTGACATCCGGGTGACCGGACGGCTGGCCCGGTCGCCCCTCCCCCGCAGATGCTCCCGTCCGGCGCATGTCCTCCCGTCGCGACGGGAGCAGATGCGCGCCGCGGGAGAACCTGCGCCCTGTTCCGGCAGGATGACGCCGTGACCAGCCCCATCCACGTCGCCCCCGCGGTGGCCACGGCCCTGGCCGAGGGCGCCCCGGTCGTCGCACTGGAGTCCACGATCATCACCCACGGCCTACCCCGGCCGCGCAACCTCGAGGTGGCCCTCGACGGCGAGGCGCGCATCCGCGCCGCCGGCGCCGTGCCGGCCACGATCGGGGTGCACCGCGGCGTGCCGACGGTCGGGCTGACTCCGACCCAGCTCGAGGAGCTCGCCGTCGATGACACCGTGATGAAGGCCAGCACGCGCGAGCTCGCGCTGGCCGCGGTGATCGGGGCCAGCGCCGGCACGACGATCGCCGCGACGGCGTTCCTGGCCCGCGCGGCCGGCATCGACGTGTTCGCCACCGGCGGCCTGGGCGGGGTGCACCACGGTGCGGCCACCACGTTCGACGAGTCCGCGGACCTCGTGGCGATGGCGCGCACCTCGATCGTGCTGGTGAGCTCCGGGGCCAAGGCGATCCTCGACATCGCCGCCACGCTCGAGCGCTTCGAGACGCTGGGCGTCCCGGTCGTCGGCTACCGCACCGACCGCTACCCCGGCTTCTACGTGGTCGACTCCGGGTATCCCGTGCCGGCCCGGCTGGACTCCCCCGCGCAGGTCGCCGCGCTGCTGCGCACCCACCGCGCCCTCGGCGCGAGCAGCGGGGTGCTCGTGGCCAACCCGATCCCGGTGGCCGACCAGCTGGACCCCGCCGAGCTCGACGTCGTCGTGGCGCAGGCCTGGGCCGACGCCGAGGCCGCGGGCATCGGTGGCCAGGCGGCGACCCCGTTCCTGCTCGACGCGATCCGACGGGCCACGGACGGGCGCAGCCTCGAGGCCAACGTCGCGCTCTACCGCCACAACATCGCCCTGGCCGTCGAGGTGGCCCGGGAGCTCGCCGCCTCCGCGCCGTGATGGTCGGTCCCGCGTGATGGCCGGCCTGGAGCCACCCGGCGGGGCGGCCGGTCCACGCGTGCTCGGCGTCCTCGGCGACCTGCTGCAGGACGTGGTCGTGTGGAAGACCGAGCCGCAGCGGCACGCCACCGACAGCCGCGCGGAGATCGCGGTGCAGCGGGGCGGCTCGGCGGCCAATGTGGCCGCCTTCGCCGGCCCGCGGGTCCCCACCCGGTTCCTGGGATGCGTCGGCGACGACCCCGCCGGGGTGGCCCTGCGCGCCGAGCTGGCCTCGCACGGCGTCGACGTGCGCCTGCAGGTGCGCGACCGCACCGGCACCGTGGTGGTGCTCGTCGACGAGGACGGCGAGCGCACGATGTTCCCCTCCCGAGGGGCCTCCGCCCGGCTGCAGCCGGTGGACGCCGACTGGCTGGCGGGGCTGGCGATCCTGCACGTGACGGCCTACTCGTTCGAGTACGGCTCCACGCCCGAGGCGGTCCTCGACGCCGCCCGGCGGGTGCACGCGCTGGGCGCCTGGGTCTCGATCGACGTGTCCTCGGTGGGCCTGGTCGAGCAGTTGGGCCGCGCGTCCTTCCTCGAGCTGCTCACGGCCTGCGCGCCGCAGGTCATCTCGGCCAACGCCGACGAGGCCCGCCTGCTCGGCCTGGCCGATGGCGGCCGCCCGGGTCCGGCGCTGGCACGCTTCCCCGAGGCGATCCTGCTGGCCCGGTCCGGACCTGAGCCCACCACGCTGTTCCGCGCCGGGGCGCCGGTGGTGAGCGTGCCGGTGCCCCCGGTGCCCGACCTGCGCGACCTCACGGCCGCCGGTGACGCCTGCAACGCCGGCTACCTCGCGGACCTGCTGCGACACGGCTGGGACCCCGCGCGCAACGTGTCAGCCGGGCACGCGCTGGCCGCCCGCGTGCTGCGCTGCCAGGGGGCCAGTGAGGCGCCGGCCGGCTGAGGCGGGCACCGCGGTCGTTGCGGTCGGGATGAACTCCCGCCCCGCGGGCAGGAGCCGGCGGGGCCGCACGGCGCGGCCGTGACCGGCGACGGGAGGATCCCATGGACCAGCGCGCGACCGAGGTGCACACCTCCCTGTGGTGGGGCCGGCGCGGCCGCCCCGCGGAGCCCTGGACGGCAGCGGGCCCCGGGCCGGCCCTGCCCGATCCCTCGGCCGAGCACGAGGTCGTCATCGTCGGCGCGGGCCTGACCGGCCTGAGCACCGCGGTGATGCTCGCGCGGCGCGGCGTGCGACCCCTGGTGCTCGAGGCCCGGCACGTGGCGGCCGGCACGACCGGGCACTCGACCGCCAAGCTGAGCCTGCTGCAGGGGGCGGTGTACTCCGGCATCGCCGGCCACCACGGCAGCGCGGTCGTACGCGCCTACGGCGAGATGCAGCGGGCCGGCCAGGCGTGGCTGCTCGACTTCTGCCAGGCCGCCGGCGTGCCCGTCCAGCACCGCGACGCCTGGACCTACGCGGTCACCGAGCAGGGCGCCAGCACCGTGGCGAAGGAGGCCAGGGCGTGCGCCACGGCCGGCCTCGAGGTGGAGCACACCGCCAGCACCGAGCTGCCCTTCGACGTGCGCGCCGCGATCCGGCTGCCCGACCAGGTGCAGTTCGACCCGGTGGACGTGTGCGTCGCGCTGCGCGACGAGCTGGTCTCCCTGGGCGGCAGCGTGGTCGAGGGGGTCACGGTGACCGGCGTCGAGCTCGGCACCGGCCGGGGTGGCGGCGCCGACGGGGCCGCGACGCTGCGCACCTCGGCCGGGGAGGTGCGAGCCCGGCGGATCGTGCTGGCCTCGGGCATCCCGGTGCTGGACCGAGGCCTGTACTTCGCCAAGCTCAAGCCGCAGCGCTCGTACGCGCTGGCCTACCGGATGCCGGCCGGCGCGAGCATCCCGCAGGGCATGTACCTGTCAGTGGACTCCCCCTCGCGCTCGTTGCGGACCGCGCCGCACGAGGACGGCGAGCTGCTCGTCGTCGGCGGGAACGGCCACGTCGTCGGCCGCTCGTCGTCACCCAACGCCGCCGTGGCCGACCTCGACGCGTGGACCGGCGAGCACTTCCCCGGCGCGACGCTGGCGTGGTCGTGGGCCGCGCAGGACTACCAGGCCGCCGGGCAGGTGCCCTTCGTCGGCGGGATGCCCCGCTCGAACGACCAGATCCTGCTGGCCACCGGCTTCAACAAGTGGGGGATGACGAACGCGGCCGCGGCCGCCCAGATGCTCGTCGCCGACCTCGTGGGCGACGGCGCGGCATCCGAGCTGGCATGGGCCAAGCCGCTGCGCACGCGCATCACGACCCCGCGTGACCTCGTCTCGGGCCTGGAGCTCAACGGCACCGTCGGCTGGCGGATGGTGCGCGACTGGGCCGGCCACCTGCTGCCGCACCGCGACGGCGACGCCCGCCGGCCCGCCGAGGGCGAGGGCCGGGTCGACGGGGGGCGGCGACCGGTCGGGACCTGCACCGTGGCCGGGCAGACCCATCGGGTCGACGCCGTCTGCCCGCACCTCGGCGGGATCCTGGCGTGGAACGACAGCGACCTCACCTGGGACTGCCCCCTGCACGGCTCGCGGTTCACCGCGGACGGCCACCGGCTCGAGGGCCCGGCCCTGAGTGACCTCGAGCCGCGCTGAGCGGCGCCGAGCCCGGCGCCAGCGGCGCTCAGCGCTCCTCGGTGAGCCACCACGCCGCGTACGGGCGCAGCACGTGCTCGCCCCGGTAGGGCGTGACGCTGCGGTTCGACAGCCGGTCGAGCGTGAGCTCCGCGCCGTGCCCGGCGATGTCGTGCACCGGCAGGGCGACCGTCGCGTCCGAGACGTTGTAGACCTGCAGCAGGTCCCCGGCCGGATGGCGGCGCACGAAGCAGACCACCGACGGGTGGCTGGTCGCGTGCACCCGCGTGGGCGCCGAGGCGTGCAACGGCTCGAGGGTGCGGCGCACGGTCACGAGGCGCTGCAGGCCCGCCCACATGCGCCCGGTGTCGGTGGCCAGGTCGTGGCGCTGCGGCACGACGTCCCAGGGCATCCGCGGACGGTGCACCCAGCGGTTGTCGTCGGCGTGCTCCGGCACGCTCGCCCAGCCCTCGTCGTTGCGCAGCGCCAGCTCGTCACCCATGTGGATCAGCGGGATGCCGCCGAACCCGAGCACCATGGCGTAGCCGAGCAGGATCCGGTCGATCGCCATGCGTCGCTGCGCGTCCGTGCGGGCCAGGCCCAGGCCGGCCAGGCTCGCCGCGGTGCCGGAGATGCGCCGGTCGCCGGTCACCGGGTTCTCCTGGAAGGCCAGCCCCTCGGCGAAGGAGGCCGGGTGCACGCCGACGTAGAAGTCGGAGAGGAACCCGCGGTGCGCGTAGCCGTTCCAGCCGATCGCGGCGGCGTCGTCGTCGTCGATGGCCCAGCCGATGTCGTCGTGGCAGCGCAGGTAGGTGGCCCAGGCGGCCGTGGTCGGGATGTCGGGGAACCGGGAGAGCGCCACGGCCATGAGCCGGGCGTCGCGGGAGGCCAGCGCCGACCAGATCTGGACCATGAGCGAGTTGTGGTAGGCGAGGTCGGACACCCGCCCGGCGTGCTCGCCGCGGCCGAGGTAGGCGACCAGCTGGCGCGGCGCGACGATGGCCTCGGCCTTGAACACCAGGCTGGGTGCGGCCATCCGGGCCGCTGCGCGCAGCACGCGGGTGATCGCATGCACCTCGGGCTGGTTCTGGCAGTCGGTCCCCAGGCGCTTCCAGATGAAGGCGATCGCGTCCAGGCGCAGGCAGTCCACGCCACGGTTGGCCAGGTCGAGGATGATGCCCGCGTAGGCGCAGAGCACGTCGGGGTTGGTCCAGTTCACGTCCCACTGCCAGGCGTTGAACGTGGTCCAGACCCAGCCCCGCAGCGCCTCGTCCCAGGTGAAGTTGCCCGGGGCGAAGTCGGGGAACACCTCGGGCAGCGTCACCTCGTACTGGTCGGGCACGGTGCGGTCGGGGTAGACGTAGAAGTAGTCGCGGTAGGTCGGGTCCCCGGCGCGCGCGGCCTCGGCCCAGGCGTGCTCGGCAGCCACGTGGTTGAGCACCAGGTCCAGCGTCAGGGAGATGCCTGCCTCGTGGAGGGTGGCGGCCAGCGCCTCGAGGTCGTCCATGGTGCCCAGGTCCGGGCGCACCCGGCCGTAGTCCATGACCGCGTAGCCGCCGTCGTTCTCGCCCGGCCGGGGCTGCAGCAGCGGCATGAGGTGCAGGTAGGTCACCCCGAGCTCGCGCAGGTAGTCCACGCGCTCGCCCACGCCGGCCAGGGTGCCGGCGAACCGGTCGGCGTAGCAGGCGTACCCCACGGCGTCGGGTCGCTGGAACCAGTCGGGTGCCAGCAGCCGGGCCCGGTCGCGGGTGCGCAGGGCGTCGCTGCGCCGCAGGTGAGCGGCCGCGACGAGGTCGAGCAGGCGCCGGGCCAGGTCGGGGTGCTGGGGGTAGACCTCGGCCAGGCCCGCGAGCAGGTCCGGGCCCCAGCGGTCCCAGCGCGTCAGGACGTCCACCTGCTGCGGGTCGTCAGCCAGCGCCGCCTCCAGGTGCTGGCGCAGGGCAGCGTCGGTGGGGCTCACGGGTGCTCCTCCCTGCCCGCGGCCGCGGCGGGGCGTCCCGGGCGGCTCGAACCTACCGCCCGGGATCGCCGTCACGCCTCCGAGAGGCCCCACCGCCGGCGGATCCGTCGCGACGCAGCGGCGAACACCCCGTCCACCACCATGCCGATCACCAGCACCACGAGCATCGTGGCCAGCAGCCGGTCGGCCTGCGAGAACTGCCGGGCGAACTCCAGGTTGGCGCCGAGCGAGGGGCGACCCGCGATGATCACGAGCAGCTCGCCGGCCATGAGGCTGCGCCACGCGAACGCCCACCCCTGCGTGAGCCCCGCCACGTACGCGGGCAACGCCGCCGGAAGGGTGATGAAGCGGTACTGGGCCAGGGGCCCCGCGCCGAGCACCCGGCCCAACCGGGTGAATGCCGGCGGGACGTGATCGATGCCCGAGATCACGCCGTTGGCGATGCTGGGCGCCGCCCCGAGCACGACCACGAACATGATGGCGCGCTCGTTGAGGCCGAACAGCAGGATCGCCAGGGGGAACCAGGAGATGCTGGGCATGGTCTGCAGGCCGGTGATGAGCGCCCCGACCGCCAGCCGCAGCGGCCGGATGCGCGCCACGAGGATGCCGACGAGGGTGCCCACCACCAGCGCGACGGCGAAGCCGATGACCGCGCGGGTCAGCGTCGTGGCCACCGCCTGCCAGAACTTGGGCGTGCCGAGCATCTCGGCGAGCGCGGCGAGCACGGTGGCCGGGCCCGGCAGCACGTACTCGGGCCGCCAGCCCGTCCACACCAGGGCCTCCCAGACGGCCAGGACCAGGCCGATGGCCAGCAGCTTGGGCCACGCCCAGGCCCAGGCGCGCCCGGGCAGCCCGGCGCCGGGGCGCGCTGGCGCCGGCACCTCGACGACGGGGGTCAGCACCGTGCTCATGCCGCGCCCTCCGAGGACCGCAGCCGGGCCGTGAGGTCGGCCGCGCGGGTGGCCACCTCCGCGGAGTCCATCACTCGCGGGCGGGGCAGGCCGACCACCTGCTCGTGGATGATCCGGCCGTGGGCCATGAGCACGACGCGATCGGCCAGGCGGACCGCCTCGCGCATGTTGTGCGTGACGAACAGGATCGTGAGGCGCTGCTCGCTGGCGATCCGCTCGATCTCGTCGTGCAGGTGGTCGCGGGTCATCGCGTCCAGGGCTCCCAGCGGCTCGTCCATCGCGACGATCCGGGTGCCCTGGGCCAGGCAGCGGGCGAGGGCGACGCGCTGGCGCATGCCACCGGAGAGCTCGTGCGGGTGCCGGTCGGCGGCCCCGTGCAGCCGGACCAGGGCCAGCAGCCGCTCGGCCTCGAGGCGCCGCTCGGCACGGGCCACGCCGCGCAGGCGCAGCGCCAGCTCGACGTTCGAGCGGGCGGACAGCCACGGCAGCAGTGTCGCGTCCTGGAACATCAGGGAGACCCGGTCGGCACGCTCGACCGTGCCCGACGTGGCCCGGTCGAGGTCGGCGACGAGGTTGAGCAGGGTGCTCTTGCCGCAGCCGGACGCGCCGACCACGGCCACGAACTCCCCATGGGCCACGCTGAGGTCCACCCCGGCCAGCGCATGCACCGGTCCACGTGGGGTGGGGAACACCCGACTCGCCCCACGCACGGCCAGCGCCACGGGGGCGGCCGACCCCGCGGGCAGCTCCTCCTCGCGCAGGTCCACCACGGCCCCGGTCACGGGGCCGCCACCTCCGGGAGCCCCGCTTCGCCCAGCACCCGGTTGAGCAGGGTGAGGTCGTAGAGGGTGCCGGGCAGGCCGCCGGCACCGGTGACCTTGGCCTCGTCGAGCAGGCCCACGGCCACCGCGTGGTCGGCCGACTCCTGCAGCGTCGCCGGCAGCGGGTCGGCCGTGAACTCGACCTCGGCGAACGCGCGCTCGAGGATGTCCGGGTCCAGCGACGCCCCGGTCAGCGACTGCAGGGAGGCGTTGGCCGCCTGGGCTGCCGCGGCCGGGTCCTCGGCGATGGACTGCAGGGCCGCCACGTGCCCGGCGAGGAACGCCTCGACGACCTCGGGGTGCTGCTCGAGGAACTGCGTGCGGACCAGGACGTTCGTCGTCACGAACTGCCCCTCCGGCCAGAGCGTCGTCTCGTCCACGAGCACGGTCGCGCCGGCACGCACGTACTCCGACACCCAGGGCTCGGGCACCCAGGCGCCATCGACCTGGCCGGTCTGGAAGGCGGTGAGTCCCTCCGCGTTCGCCTGGGGCAGGATCGAGACCTCACCCCCGCCCTCCGTGTCGGTGGTCAGCCCCTGCTGGCCAAGCCAGTAGCGCAGCGCGACGTCCTGGGTGTTGCCCAGCTGCGGCGTGGCCAGCGTGGCGCCCTCGAGCTGGGCCGGCTCGGTGATCCCCGGCCGCACGACGAGGGCGGCTCCGCCGGACGCAGCCCCGGCGATCACGCGCACCGCTTCGCCCTGGGACTCGGCGTAGGCGTTGATCGTGGGGTTCGGGCCGATGTAGGTGATGTCCAGCGAGTTGCCGAAGAGGGCGGACACGGCGTCCGGGCCGGCGTTGAAGGCGGTCGGGGTCACCGTCACGCCGGCCTCCTTGAGCGCGGACTTGAACAGGCCCTGCTGCAGCCCGACGAGGGCTGGCGCGTGGGTCAGGTTCGGGAAGAAGCCCAGCCGAACGGTCTTGACCGGCGCCGCCGCCGGCTCGTCGCTGGCCGAGTCGGTGGACTCGGCGGCGCCGCCCGGCGAGCAGGCCGCCAGGGCCAGCGTCGCGGCGAGGGCAAGCAGGGCCAGGGGCCTCGGGCGGGGCCGGGTGGGGGCGGGCATGACGACTCCAATCGTGTATTCCTATCGGGTTGGTAGGGAAGATAGCCCGTGACGCACGTCGGGGCAACGCACGACACGCCGGAGCTCTCCGGGCAGAGTCCCCCTCGGCCCCGCGGCTCCGCTAGGTCCGGACCGGGGCACCCCCCACCCACGTGCCCTGCAGGTGCAGGCGGGCGTCGAGATGCACCAGGTCGGCGCGCGCGCCCACGACCAGCCGACCACGGTCGGCCAGGCCCAGCAGGTCGGCCGGCGTCGCGGTGGCGGCTGCGACCGCGGCCTGCAGCGGCACCCCCACCTGCTCGACGGCGAACCGGACCGCGCGGTCGAGGGTGAGCGTGGAGCCGGCGATCGTGCCGTCGGCCAGCCGGGCCACGCCGTCGACCACCGCCACGGCCAGGTGGCCCAGCCGGTACGCCCCGTCGCCGACGCCGGCGGCGCTCATCGCGTCGGAGACCAGCACCACCCGGCCCTGCGCCGCACGGAACGCCAGGCCCGCGGCGGCCGGGTGCACGTGCACGCCGTCGAGGATGAGCTCGTTGGTGACCCGCGCGTCCTCGATGAGCGCGGCGATCGGGCCCGGCGCCCGGTGGTGCATCGACGGCATGGCGTTGAACAGGTGGGTGGCGCAGGTGGCGCCCGCCGCGATGGCGGCACGCACCTGCTCGTAGCTGGCGTCGGTGTGCCCGATGGCGGCGATCGCTCCGCCGTCCACCACCCGCCGGACGGCGTCGAGCCCCATGGGGCGCTCGGGAGCGAGGGTGACCATGCGGATGGTCCCCCGCCCGAGCGCCAGGAGCCGGTCGAGCTCCGCTGGGTCGGGGTCGCGCAGCGCGGCCGGGTCGTGCGCCCCGCAGCGGCCCGGCGCGAGCCAGGGTCCCTCGAGGTGCGTGCCGGCGATCAGGCCCTCGTCGGCGAGCTCGGCCAGGGCGGCCACGTCGTGGGCCAGCGACGCGGGCGGGGCCGAGACCAGGCTGGCGACGATCGTCGTGGTGCCGTGCGCCCGATGGGTGGCGGCGACCGTGGCGACCGCTGCCGGGTCCGCCCCGATGACGCTGGCTGCTCCCCCGCCGTGGCTGTGCACGTCGATGAGCCCCGGGGCCAGGTACCCGCCGCCGAGGTCGAGGTCGGCGGGCCGTGGCGGCTCACCGGCCCCGAGGGCGAGGATGCGCCCGCCGCCGACCTCGAGCCAGCCGTCGGGCACGAGCCGGTCCGGGGTCACCAGGGCGGCGCCGGTGAGCAGCATGGTCACGACGCCAGCCTGCTCCGGACGGCGTGGGCCATGCCCGGTGGGGGGAACGTGGAGGGTCACCCCGTCCGGGGGCGAGCCCTGCGCTCGATCCCGTCGAGGAGCATCGCCAGGCCCGCCTCGAAGCGTTCGTCGGGCGAGCCGGCGAACAGGGCCCCACCGGCCCAGGCCACGCTCGGGTAGGCGTCCGGGGGCAGCGCCTCGACCGCCGCCGCAGCGGCCTGCCGCCTGGCGCGGCGCTGCTCACCCGTCAGCCCGCCCATGCCGACCGCGTCCCACAGGGCCGCGCCAGCCACGAGGTTGCCCAGGGCGTGGTTCGCCTCGACCGCCTCGCGCTCGTCCAGTCCCGCCGAGCGGAAGATCGCCAGCGCCCGGTCCAGCGCCGCGAGGCCGCCGACACCGCTGCCCGAGCGGGACGTCAGCAGGACGGTGAGCTGCGGTCGCCGCAGCAGCGCCGAGCGGACGTCGCGGGCCAGCGCAGCCGCGTCGGTGCGCCACTCGCCGGTCGGCGGCGTCGCCGGGATCTCGCCGGCCATGGCCTCGAGGACGAGGTCGAGCAGGGCATCGCGGTCCGCGACGTGCCGGTACAGGGACATGACCCCGCTCCCCAGCCGCCCGGCGACGGCCCGCATGGTCAGGGCCTCCGGCCCGGCGGCCTCCACCAGCTCGACCCCCGCGGCGACGATCGCCTCCCGGGTCAGGACGGCACGGGTGCGGGCGCCGCCAGCGGGACCGGGGGCTGCGTGGCGGGTCGTTCGGGTTGACCTGTTCACATCCGAAGACTAGCGTACGCAGTACGCACGCGTACGCCGTACGCACGAGGAAGGGAGACGATGGTGGCAGGCATGGACATGGTCCCGAGGCCGATCGCCGTGGGCGCGGAGATGGAGGCGCTGCGGCGCTTCTTCGGCGACGTCCGGTGGGACGGCGAGATCCACGAGGGCGGCATGGGGCCGGGGACGCCGGCCATGCAGGGCATCGGCCGGGGAACCGTCCACGAGATCCAGGATGGCCGCTGGATCGTCGGCGACTTCGAGCAGGAGCAGTACCTGCACGACGGGACCTTCGTGCTGACCTGGCAGCTGCACTGGGTGTCCGGCTGGGACCCCGAGCACGGCGAGTACCGGGCGAGCATGGTCGACAACTACGGCCACGCGATGGTGTACCGCGGCTGGATCGACGGGGATCGGCTCGTCTTCGAGTCGCTGGCCGACGCTGCGGTCCGCCTGCGCTTCACGTGGGACGCCAGCCAGCCCGACGTGATGCTCTGGCGCAACGAGATGGCCATGGGCGACGGCGCCTGGTTCCTCATCGAGGAGTACCCGATGGTGTCGGTCGAGGAGCCGCAGGGAACCGCCTGACCCTCACTCGACGGTGGGGGTCACGACGCCGTGCTCGTAGGCGAGCATGACCAACTGGGCCCGGTCACGGACCTGGAGCTTGGCGAGCAGGCTGCTGACGTGGGACTTGGCGGTGGCGTAGCTGATCACCAGCTCGTCGGCGATCTCGGTGTTGGCGTGGCCCCGGGCCACGCAGCGCCAGACCTCGATCTCGCGGTCGGTGAGCAGGTCCAGGCCCGGTGGGCGGACGGGCTCGGGGACCGGGGACTGCCGGACGAACTCCTCGATGAGGCGCCGGGTGGCCTTGGGCGCGAGCAGGGAGTCCCCCGCGGCGACGACGCGGATCGCGGTGAGCAGCTCCTCGGGCGTGGTGTCCTTGGGCAGGAACCCGCTGGCGCCGGCGCGGATCGCGCCGAAGACGTACTCGTCGAGGTCGAACGTCGTGAGGATGAGCACGCGGGTGGCGGCGGTGTCGGGGTCCGCCAGCAGTGCCCGCGTCGCGGCCAGCCCATCGGTCCCGGGCATCCGGATGTCCATGAGCACCACGTCCGGGTGCTCCCGACGCACCAGGGCGATCGCCGCCGCCCCGTCCTCGGCCTCGCCGACGACGTCGAGCCCCGGCTCGAGGCGGAGCAGGACCATGAGGCCGCGGCGGACCAGGGCCTCGTCGTCGACGACGGCCACACGGATCATCGGTGCTCCTGGGGTTCGTAGGGCAGGGTGGCCAGCACCCGGTAGCCCCCGTCGGGGAGGGGTCCGGTCTGCAGGGTGCCGCCCCAGACCGCGACGCGTTCGCGCATGCCGAGCTGGCCGTGCCCGCCCGGGGCCTGGCCCTGGGCGGCGCTGCCACGTCCGTCGTCGTCCACCTGCACCGTGACCCGGCCGTCCTCGTAGCGCACCGTGACCTCGGCCCGGGCCGGGCCCGCGTGCTTGACCACGTTGGTCAACGCCTCCTGCACGACCCGGTAGGCGGTCAGGTCCAGGGCTGCGGGCACCTGGTCCGGCACCCCGTGGACGTGGATCCGGACGGGGAGTCCGGCCTCGGTCAGCTCGGTGGCCAGGGCCTCGAGGGCGCTGAGCCCCGGTGGCGGGTGGTAGCCGGTCGTCCCGGCGTCGGTGCGCAGGGCACCGAGGATCCGACGGACCTCGGCCAACGACGTTCGGCTGGTGCGCGAGATCGCCACGAGGGAGGCCTTGGCCTCCGCGGGATCACGATCGATGACGTGCGCCGCGACCCCTGACTGCAGGGCGATGACACCCAGGGAGTGGCCCAGCACGTCGTGCAGCTCCTGCGCGATGCGCAGCCGCTCGTCGGCCACCGCCTGCCGGGCCTCGTCCGCCCGCGCCCGTTCCGCCAGCTGCGCCCGTTCCTGGAGCAGGGCGACGTTCTCGCGGCGGACGTGCGCGCTGCGGCCCAGGGCGAAGGCCCCGGTGAACAGCGCGAGGTTGGTGACCAGGGCTGCGATCCCCATCGCAGTCGGAGCCACCGCGGCGACGAGCACCATCATGAGCGCGGCGTACCCGATGGCCAGGGCCGTCACCAGGCTGTCCGCGTGGGCCGCCACGGTGTAGGCAGCCAGGAACAGCGCGGCTCCGATGACCGCCGAGCTGTACCCGAGGGCGAGCAGCGCGAGGACGGGGATGGACGCGAGCACCAGGACCGCCAGGGGCCAGCGCCGGCGCAGGGCGTACGGCGCGGCGCTCAGGGCGATCAGCACGTAGACGATCGCGTCCGGGTCGCGGTACTGGGCAGCGGGCGTCGCCGCCGAGGCCGCGGCGGCGACGAAGATCACGACCGCCAGGACCGCGTCCAGGACCCAGGGACGCTGGGCATCGAGGCGTCGGATCCTCGCCAGTGCCTCGTTCACGCACCTGACGCTACTGCGCGTGACCCCCGCACGGCCTCCGTCTGGGGACTGCCGCCGGCCGTCCGTCCCCAGACGGATCCCGGGATGCCCGTGCCCCCCCGGACTGCCGCGCAAGTTGGCTCCGGGGACCGATGCCCCCGCAGACCCGACAGGTCGACCCTTGGGGGGAAGGACGCACCGAGCCAGGAGTCCCCATGGATCGCCCGACCACCCCTCGCCAGCCCGCCAGCCCGGCTTCGGCAGGGGCACGCCCACCCGCCCGGGCGCGTGGTGGCCGCCGCGGCTACGGCTTGGCCGTGCTGGTCGCCGTGCTCGGCGCGACGGCTGCCGCCATCTGGGCGGTCACCGGCTTCCTGGACCAGGTCCAGCGCCCGGAGCAGTTCGCGCGCACCGCAGTGCCCGGCGTCACGTCCGTGGCGATCAGCCAGACGGGTTCGCACGTCATCTACCTGGAGGGCGCCGCACCGGTCCCCCTCGAGGCGGCCGACCTGACCGTGATCGGCCCGCAGGGGGCGCAGGTGCAGGTGCGCCCCTACGCCCTGGACCTGCGCTACGACGTCCCCGGAGCGCCGGGACGGGTGGGCACCGCCGTGGCGGTCTTCCACGCCGCGCGCACGGGGACCTACCAGGTGGGCAGCGACGCCGAGGCGGGCTCGCGCTCCGCGGCCGCCACGCTCGCAGTCGGCGACGACCTGGCCCCCGACGTCGTCCGCAGCGTCGCAGTACCCACCGCCATCGGGGTCCTGGCCATCCTCGCCGGGATCGGCCTGGCCCTGGCCACCTGGATCCATGACTCCGGAAGGAAGCGACCATGACCACGACGCGGACCACCCGCCCACCCACGCAGGCCACGATGGCCAGCGGGTGGACGAGGGTCGCCGCAGCCCTGCTGGGTGCTGCCGCCGCCGGCCTGGCCCTGGCCTGGGCGATGCCCCGCGGCCCGATGACGACGGCGCAGTCGCTGGCAGCCCTGCTGCTCGGTGCGGCGGTGGGGCTCCTCGCCGGGTGGCTCATGGCCAGCCGGTGGGCGGCCCTGCTCGCGCCCGCGGCGTTCGGGGCTGCGTTCGAGCTCGGGCGGGTGGGGGCCGTGGGACCCACGGTCGACGCCATCCGGCTCGACGGGTTCTACGGCATCCTCGCCCTGGTCGTCGGGCGCGGGTTCACCGTCCTGGTCATCGGCCTGCCGATGGTGGTCGGGGCGTTCTGGGGGGCAGCCCTGGCCCGCCGCCAAGGGCTCGGTGGCACCCCGCTGCCGGACGACCCCGCCGCCACCCCATCGGGCCGGACCTTCTGGCGCGCCGCGCGCGGCACATCCCTCGTGCTGGCCACCCTCGCCGTCGTGGGACTGGCCGCCGCCCTGGCGCGCCCGGCCAGCACCGATCCCATCCTCGGCGCGAACGGCGAGCCGCTGCCGGGCAGCATCGCCGAGCTGACCGCCGTCCCGATCGGCGGGCACGACCAGTGGATCATGCTGCGCGGCCAGGATGTCGACGCCCCCGTGCTGCTGTTCCTGGAGGGCGGCCCGGGCGGCACGGCGCTGGGCTCGATGCGCTACGCCGGTGAGCCGCTGGAGGAGCACTTCACGGTCGCGACCTGGGATCAGCGCGGGACCGGCAAGTCGGCCAGTGCCCTGGAGCCGTTGGACACCCTCACGGTGGCCCAGGCGGTCTCCGACACGATCGAGGTCACCGAGTACCTGCGCGACCGCTTCGACGAGGATCGGATCTACCTGCTGGGCAGCTCCTGGGGCAGCACCCTGGGCGTCCTGGCCGTGCAGGCGCGACCGGACCTGTTCCACGCCTACATCGGCTCGGGGCAGATGGTGGACCAGCAGGAGACCGACACGCTCATGTACGCCGAGAGCGTGGCCTACGCCGAGCGGGTCGGCGACACCGGCTTCGCCGAGCAGCTGCGCGCCATCGGGCCACCGCCGTACACCAACATGCTCGCCTACCCCGTGGCCATCGCGTCGAACCCGGAGTGGCACGACTTCACCCATGGCGCCGACCACGACGCGCGGTCGACGTACCCGGCGAACCTGCTCGTGGAGGAGTACTCCCTCACCGAGACCGTCCGCTCAGCCGCCGCGCTGATCGACACGTTCGCGCTGATGTACCCGCAGATCCAGGAGGTCGACTTCCGCCGCGACGTCCCCAGCCTCGCCGTCCCGATCTTCGTCGTCGAGGGCGAGCACGAGGCCCCCGGGCGCGCGGTGCTGGCCCGGCAGTGGTTCGAGCAGCTGTCAGCGCCCACCAAGCAGCTGGTCACCTTCGAGCGCTCCGGCCACACCCCGCACCTGCACGAGCCCGG